>NZ_SDAK01000001.1:1209447-1511809 GCF_004210295.1 Lactococcus sp. S-13
TTACTATTGATCCTAAAGCAAATGCAACACTTAAACATTGGTTCTTCTATCAAAAAAAACACTTCATGAGCTTAGGAAATCCACACCAACCACTTGTATTTCCAACTTGGCAAGGAAACGTTATGGATTACCATAGTTTAGCTTATCGGCTCAAAAAAATTGAAACAGAAGCCAAACTTCCTTTATTATCTTTTCATGGTTTTAGACATTCTCATGCAAGTCTATGTTTAAATGCTGGCATGACCTACAAAGTTATTCAGGAGCGTCTAGGGCATTCAACTTTACAAATGACAATGGATTTATATTCACATCTTGAGCCTGAAAAGAAAAATAAAGAGCTGGAACTATTCACTAAATACGCTAAATACGCTAAATACGCTAATTTTTAGGTGGAACGCTGTTAAAAACTCTGTTAACTCTTTTTTCAAAAAATTAAAAAGCACTGAAACACAGTATTTTCAATGCTTGACACGTTTTAATAGAAACTTTATAATAAATCCAAGGCTTTTAAGCAAACTAATCTTTCAAGAGGATAAAGGAGAAAAAATGGAAATTCGAATCACACGAGATACGATGTCTGATATTTACTTTGATGCTTTGCGTATTCGCAATCAAGTATTTGTCAAAGAGCAAGGGGTGCCTTATGAGCTGGAAGTAGGCAATGCGCTCGAGGAGGCTGCTGCTGTACATTTTGTGCTTTATGACGCTGGTGTCGCCCAAGGAACCGTGCGATTACTTACGAACCCAGCGGGTAGCTCGGCGTTGATTCAACGTATGGCCATTTTCAAGGAATCCAGAGGAAGGGGTTACGCCAATGTTTTGCTAGAGGAACTGGTCGTTTTTGCGCAAAATGCTGGTATCGAAAAACTAGAACTTCATGCTCAACTTTCTGCTCGAGGCCTCTATGACAAGCATGGTTTTGCAGAGGTGGGCGATGTTTTTGAAGAAGCAGGAATTGCGCACATCACGATGGAAAAAGGGCTTAATAAACAGAAAAATCACTGACGAAAGTGATTTTTTTGTTTAAATATCAGAGAATTTACTGACGAATTTTTTTCTAATCTTTTCGTCAGCATTTTCTCTCCTTTTTTTAATTTTTTAGGATTTCGGCAACACGTTTTTTTAGCTCGGGTAAAACTTCTGCTTCAAACCACGGATTTTTAGATATCCAAATATTATTGCGCGGACTGGGGTGGACGAGCGGAAAATATCGAGGTAAATAATTTTGAAAATTATGGATGACATCAGTCGTTTTTGCTGACGATTTCAGTGGCAAATAATGTTTCATCGCGTAAGCACCAACCAAAATGAACAATTCAATCTCAGGCATTTGCGTCAGTAAAATCTCGTGCCATTTATTAGCAAAATCCTTACGTGGCGGTAAGTCGCCCGATTTTCCTTTCCCTGGAAAATAAAAATCCAGCGGTAAAATTGATAACTTGTCAGAAGTGTAGAAGCTGTCTCGGTCAATGCCCAGCCAATCGCGCAACCGATCGCCCGACGGATCATTCCAAAACAGCCGTGACTCTTGCGCGCGAATCCCTGGCGCTTGGCCAATGATGCAAATTTTGGCCTGCTGATGCACCGAATAAAGCGGATCAATTCCTTGCTCAGTGTACGATTTATTTTGTGGGTCAGCCTTGATTGCCTCAAAAATCTCTTGAAATTTATCCATGATTAAATTATACACTTCCTCAAGATTTTTTGCATTCTCTCAGACTTTTTTCCGATAAATCAGAAAAGTGACCAGTAAAATGACCCCAAAACTGCTCAAAACCAAAGTTCAGTTTGGCACGACTGTATAAGTGCCAGTCAATGTATGACCCAAGTCACTTAACAAATGCGTCAGTAAATTCTCTGACAAAAAATTACTGACGAATTTATCAGCTAACAGCGCCCAAGGAAGGCAGTCAGGTGGCGGATAAAAAAATTTACTGACAAAACTGTCAGTAAATTTTCACATTCTATTTCATTATTTTTCCAATTTGGCTTTCAAATATTGTCCCGTGTAGCTTTCAGGCACAGCTGCCACTTCTTCTGGTGTCCCTTTGGCAAGAATGGTTCCACCGCCAGCACCACCTTCTGGGCCAAGGTCAATGATGTAATCGGCCGTTTTTATAACATCCAGATTATGCTCGATAACCACAATCGTATTGCCCTGCTCAACCAAGCGGTCAAGTACCTTAATCAAGGTGGCAATGTCTTCACTGTGCAATCCAGTCGTTGGCTCATCCAAAATGTAAAAAGCTTTCCCATTTGAACGTTTTTGTAATTCGCTGGCCAATTTCATCCGTTGAGCTTCTCCACCAGACAAGGTTGTTGCAGGTTGACCAAGCGTCACATAGCCCAGCCCTACGTCAACAATAGTCTGCAATTTCCGTTCAATTTTCGGAATATGACGGAAAAATTCCAGTCCATCAGACACGCGCATATCCAGCACCTCTGAGATATTTTTACCCTTATAATGAACTTCCAAAGTTTCCGAATTATACCGTCTGCCGTGACACACTTCACAAGGCACATACACGTCAGGCAAGAAGTGCATTTCAATCTTGATAATCCCGTCACCAGAACAAGCCTCACAGCGTCCACCCTTGACATTAAAGGAGAAACGGCCTTTCTTGTAACCGCGAATTTTAGCTTCATTAGTATTGGCAAACAAATCACGAATATCGTCAAAAACGCTGGTATAAGTGGCAGGATTGGAGCGCGGTGTCCGCCCAATTGGACTTTGATCGATGTCAATCAAGCGCTCAATGCCCTCATAGCCTGTGATTTTCTTGTATTTCCCTGGTTTTTCTGAATTACGATTGAGCTTTTGAGCCAAAGCTTTCTTCAAAATAGAATTCACCAAAGTTGATTTTCCAGACCCAGAAACTCCAGTGACCGCAGTCATCACACCCAGTGGAAATTCTGCATCAATCGTTTGCAGGTTATTTTCACTAGCACCTGTAATTTTGACTGCTTTTTTCTTATCAATAGCACGCCGTTTTTCTGGTACAGGAATGGCTCTCTTGCCTGACAAATATTGTCCTGTCAACGATTTTTTATTTTTCATGACCTGTTTTGGTGTTCCAGCAGCTATAATCTCGCCCCCCAAATCACCAGCGCCTGGCCCTACGTCAATCAGCCAATCTGCCGCCATCATCGTATCTTCATCATGTTCCACTACAATCAGTGTGTTGCCCAAATCCCGCATTTTTTGCAAAGATTCAATCAAGCGGTCATTATCCCGTTGGTGTAAACCAATCGAAGGCTCATCCAAAATGTAAAGCACTCCTGATAAGTTAGAACCAATCTGTGTTGCCAAACGTATCCGTTGGGATTCTCCCCCAGACAAAGTCCCACTTGACCGAGACAAAGTCAGATAATCCAAGCCCACATTTTTAAGGAAATTCAGCCGATCTTTAACTTCTTTCAAGATAGGACGCGCAATCACTTCATTATTGGTTGACAAGGTCAAATTTGCTACATAATCTAAAGTATCCCCGATGGATAACGTAGAAAATTCAGCAATATTTTTTTCACCAACCTTGACCGATAAGGCTTGGTCATTCAGGCGATAGCCGTGACAAGTCGTACAAGTCAACTCCGTCATGTAAGCTCGCGCCACTTCACGTGCAGATTCACTCATCCCCGAGCGGTATCGACGCCATAGATTAGGGATGACGCCAACAAAAGTCATATCTTGATCTCGCAGACCAAAATCTCCCTCGTGATAAAAGTGGAAAAGTTTTTCACCATTCCCATGAAGCACAATATTCTGCTCTTTTTCTGACAAATTTTCCCAAGGTGTATCTAAATCAATTCCGAACTGCTCCATAGCTTGTTCCAAAAGGGCTGGATAATAAGTCGAAGCCTTGCCATACCAATAAACAATTGCTCCCTCACGCAAGGTTTTGCTTGGATCTGGAATCAACAAGTCCACATCTGGTTCCAATTTCAACCCTAAACCATCACAATCAGGACAAGATCCAAATGGCGCATTGAAAGAGAAGAGACGAGGCTCCAGCTCAGGAACTGTAAAGCCACAGACAGGGCAGGCATAAAACTCGCTAAAAAGTAGCTCCGTGCCATCCATTTTATCCACAATCACATAACCTTCAGCTTGATGCAGTGCAGCCTCTACTGAATCAAATAAACGAGAGCGAATTCCTTCTTTGACAACAATTCGGTCAATGACAATCTCAATATTATGTTTTTTATTCTTATCTAATTCGGGAGCTTCTGAAATATCATAAACTTCGCCATTGACGCGCACACGCACATAGCCGTCTTTTTGAATGCGTTCAAACATTTTGACGTGTGTGCCTTTTTTCCCGCGCACGACAGGCGCCAGAATTTGTAGACGGGTTTTTTCTGGCAATTCGAGGATTTGTTCCACAATCTCCTCAACTGACTGTGCTGAAATTTCTCCGTGACCATTGATACAATAAGGTGTTCCTGCTCGTGCATACAATAATCTCAGATAATCATTGATCTCAGTAACTGTCCCAACTGTTGAACGCGGGTTTTTTGAGGTCGTTTTTTGATCAATAGAAATGGCTGGTGAAAGGCCATCAATGGAATCTACATCTGGCTTGTCCATATTTCCTAAAAATTGGCGGGCATAAGCCGACAGACTTTCAACATAGCGTCTTTGTCCTTCGGCATACAGCGTTTCAAAGGCCAATGAGGACTTTCCTGAACCTGAAACTCCTGTTACGACAACTAGCTTGTCACGAGGAATCTCAACATCTATATTTTTTAAATTGTGCTCACGCGCACCATGAATAACGATTTTATCTTGTGGCATCTTTTTTCCTTTTATTTATTTTGATCTTTTTCACGCACTTAGACGCGTTCACCATTCTCACTATGCTGCTAAAGCAGCAAGTCGAATCGGCCGCGCACCATGAATAACGATTTTATCTTGTGGCATCTTTTTTCCTTTTATTTATTTTGATCTTTTTCGCGCACTTAGACGCGTTCACCATTCTCGCTACGCTGCTAAAGCAGCAAGTCGAATCGGCCGCGCACCATGAATAACGATTTTATCTTGTGGCATCTTTTTTCCTTTTATTTATTTTGATCTTTTTCGCGCACTTAGACGCGTTCACCATTCTCGCTACGCTGCTAAAGCAGCAAGTCGAATCGGCCGCGCACCATGAATAACGATTTTATCTTGTGGCATCTTTTTTCCTTTTATTTATTTTGATCTTTTTCACGCACTTAGACGCGTTCACCATTCTCGCTACGCTGCTAAAGCAGCTAGTCGAATCGGCCGCGCACCATGAATAACGATTTTATCTTGTGGCATCTTTTTTTCCTTTTAAATTTCGTTGAATTAGTTCCATTATACCATGAAAATAAGGTCAACTCTTAACATTGAGCATCTGAAATGCTATAATCTGATTATGTCAATTGATAAAAAGCCAAGGAGTTGATTTTTATGACTGAGCATTTTACTTATGTTCTCGAATGTGCGGACAAAACACTTTACTGTGGTTATACGACAGATATAGACAAGCGTTTTGCTACTCACAATGCGGGCAAAGGGGCCAAATATACCAAACGTCGACTTCCTGTCAAGCTTGTTGCTGTGGTCGTTTTTGACAATAAAATCGAAGCAATGCAGTGTGAATGGTGGTTTAAGCATAAGCTCATCCGCCAACAAAAACTCCTTTTGATTAAAAATAAAGAAATCAAAGAAAAGTTTACTGCCTATCAAAAAGCGCGTGAAAATAAAAAAACATCCATTAAAAAATGAATGTTTTTTATTTTAAGCTTTTTTCTTACGGTAACTAAAGTAAGAAATCAAGCAAATTACTAAAGCAAAGACAGACAGAGTCCATGGATTTGTAACAATTTGCATGATGAATACAGTGCTCAATCCAATCAGAACAACGAGTGTTGCCAGTTTAACAAACCAGTTTGTAACTTCTTTTTGCTTGAAATAAAGCACCAAAGCTGCAACGAGTAATATAATCCAAGTAATTGTAATCGTAAATGAGATTGATCCAGCGACAAATTGCCAGAAACCGTCACCCAAGACTGCTGAGAGAATTACACCGACAAAGAGAACAAATGAAGAAACCAAAATAGCATTTGTTGGAACTTGGTGTTTAGACAATTTTCCTAATTTTTTTCCAACATAAGTTGGCGAACCTTGAATCCGTGAATAGAGTGAGCGTGAAGTCGCATAAATCGCTGAGTTAACTGCAGAGAAAATAGCAATGATAATCACGACGAGAATAATTTTATCTGCATGGGGAATCCCTACACGAGCAAAGATCGTTGCAAATGGACTTGGAGCATCAGGATTTGATACTTCTTTCCAAGGTAAAAGGTGCAAAAAGAGGAAAATTGGAATCACATAGAAACTGATAATCCGGACCAAAACGCCACGAATAGCTTTTGGAATTGCTACTTTGGGATTTTCTGTTTCGGCTACGGTAATTGACGCCAATTCAGAACCACCAAATGAGAAGATAACCACTAAAAGTGAAGTTAAGATTCCTGAGAAGCCGTGCGGAGCAAAGCTTGGTGGAGTACTTTGGGTTGATGTTTTTTGTGCAGCATCTGCAATAAATCCAAGGTGTGAGTCATTAATGACCACTAAATAAATTCCGAGAGCAATTAAAATCAAAATGACAGCAACTTTGACAAAAGCTAACCAATATTCTGTTTCAGCAAAGGCTCTTACTGACCAGAGATTGATTGCGGTGCCGAGTACTGCAACAATCAAAGCAAAAACCCAGAGGGGAATGCCCGGAAAGAGCATCGCAAGGAAAGTAGAAACCCCTGCTTCTTCAGCAATGAGGACTGCCATCCACGTTGACCAGTAAACCCAGTCAGCAAAATGCGCCCAATGATCACCAATAAATGGCGCTACGACACCGGCCATTCCTGTTTTATGATTGTCTTGATGAATAACCATTTTCCCAACGCCATACATCACAACATAAAGTGCTAAACCAGCTAAAATGTAAGACAGGAGAACTGCTGGTCCTGCTTGTGCAATAACTTTACCAGACCCTAAGAAGAGTCCTGATCCGATCGCCCCCCAAGTGAGAGCATGACAATGTGTCGAGTTTGAAGTGAAGACTTCAATCCTTTAGAATTTTCCATAGAAATTCCTCTTTTCTTTTGAACTTTGAAAGTAAAAACTTTCATGATGAGAGTGCTTTGTTCATCAAGCAAAACCCTGCTTGGAGTCGGTCTTTACGATTAATTTTACTTTTGATGATGACAAGCACTAAAAATATCAAAAAAAGAAAGACCGAATAGCTTTTCTATCCGGTCTTTCTTGAATCCCCGGCGTAAAAATTTGAGTAAACTCAAAAGTTGTATCTACGCCAATTGCATAAACACAAATTATCTGAGCCAAAAATAAAAGACTGTAAATAGTTGTGTTTTCATGCGGACTCCTTTTTCTAATTTTTTATAATTATACTGTTTTTTTAGACAAATTGCAAGACTTAGCTTGAATCAAGCTTAAATTTACTGAATTTTTTTGTAAAATTATTTTCGTCAGCATTTTCTCTGGCTTTTATTGATAGAGATTTTACTGACGGATTCAAAATTATTTTCGTCAGTAAATTTTCTAGCTCTTTTCGGCCAACATTTCAGCAATGATTTCGTGTGATTTCAAAATATTTTCTTGTTTCAAATCCGTCAGCAAATGCTCTCGATTATTTCCGTCAAATTCTGTGACTGCGGCAACCATTCCCTCAACTAAAGCGTCAAAACCACGGTTATAAGTCGCTGTCTGCCAGCCATTTATCCCAAATGTTTGTCGGTCAATTCCTGTAAATTTTTCAAGTGTCACAAGCTCTGACAGACGCAAAGTTTCGGTCGCTGATTCGACTGTAAACTCTTCGGTGAAGGCGCCAGCTTCCAAATTCATGCTAGCAATCCCAGTTGTCGTCGCTGTTTCTAGCAGAACCGTTGCCCTCAATAAACGACCATTTTCATCAGTCTTCATTGAGTGATGAACCTCCAAAATTTCATCGTCCAGCAAGTAAATCAGTGTATCCAAAGGATGAATGAAAATATCATACATTGAAAAAACTGGATTTTCGCTCGCTTGATGTGCCAAATTTTTGCTCACCTTCACCATATTTTTATGAGCTACTGCTTTTAATTTTGCTGTTTGTGGAGCAAAACGGCGATTGAAGCCAACAACGAAAAGCACATTTTTTTCTACCGCTAAAGCTTGCAAAGCCTTAACTTCTGCTAAATTTTCCGACACAGGTTTGTCCATTAAAACAGGAACGCCGGCTGTAAGATAACGTTTTGCAAGCTCAAAATGTTGACTTGTTGCTGCATGAATAATGACCAAATCTACTGTTTCCAAGGCCGCTAAATCTTCCGTGGCATATTCAAATTTATAGATTTCGCGGACTTTTTCAGCCTTCTCCCACTGGCGTGAATACAAAATAAAACGATGTTCCGCCTGCATCTTCGCATAGACTGGCAGGTAAGCCTTACTGGCAATGTTTGATGTTGCTCCGATTACTCCGATGATCATTTTTACTTCTCCTAATTTTATTATCACCTGTTCATTTTAACATTTTTTGAGGCGATATAGCCAAATAAGCAAGCGTTACCAAAAAAATACTAGATTCCACCAAACTTATCTCTGGAATAAATCACAATGACCATTCCAAGCTCTAATGAAACCATCATCTGATCACTGATAAATTCATTACTGGCATAGATTGGACTAAAATTATCAGCCGCTTTGAGTGGATACTTGGCTTGTGAAATCGCCAAAGTGTCCTGACTTTCAACTTGGACAAAGCCAATATATTTGTAGCCTTCTAGCCGTTTTAGGGTATGCTTTCCGGCTAATAAATAGCGCACTACATTTTGCCCATCCACTAAAGTCAAGCGAGGAGCAAGTTTTTGATATTTTGGACGAGTTGCCAAAAAAACATTTGTCAAAAGATGATCCAAACGTCCTCCCAAAGCTCCTGCAATTGTTAACTCGGCCTCTGGAAAACGCTCCAAAACAACATCCAAGGCTGCCTCCAAATCGGTCACATCTTTTTCTGCTGGCAACTTGATGAGTTGCTCAGTCGCTTCACTAATACTCAAAAATTCTTTGGCAGTTACCGAATCAAAATCTCCCACAGCAAGGGAAAGCTCTCGACCAGTCTCCAGTAAAAAAAGTGCCCCTCGATCCACACCGATACATTTGTCAAAAGTTTCGCTTGGTATAAAATCTGGCGAACCTGCCACAAGTAAAATCTTCATTTTCAACTCCCGAATATGAGCTAGCATTTTTGAAATCTAGCTCATCTACTCTTTTTCTTTTTTTGCGTCATTTTGACTTCCAGATAAACATCCGCCAAAATTGCCAGCACCATTTGTCGATATTCTGCATCATCAACCAACAACGCTTTTAAACACCCTTGCTCATAGTAAAGATCACACAATTGTCCAAAAAGACGATGATATTGCGCAACTTCATCAGCAACTCCTCGCATATTTTCATGAACCATATTAACAAACAAGACAAGCATTGCTTCTTCATCAAGCTTTTCAGGCCTGATTTGATAAATTGCATAAGCACTAATCACAAATTCAGAAATAAAATCAGCTACAAATGTCGGCTCAAAGTAGGCGTAATCATAGAGAGCGTAAGTTTCCACCGCTCGCTCTGCCATTCGCTGCGCCAGCTGACGCGTTGCTAAATCCACCATTGCTTCAAACGTTTCATCTGCCTGTTCCATACCCGCTCCTCCTTGTTTTACATGACTTCATTATAGCATAAGTCCTCATCTAAATTTCGATTAACGCGATTACAAGCCCTCTCCAAAAGTAACCAACAACTAAAAAAACTCCCAATTAAGGAAGTTTTCAAATTTATGGTTGAATCCGGTTAATCATTCGTGGGAATGGAATGGCTTCGCGGATATGTTCTGTTCCAGCAGCAAAAGTTACCATACGTTCAAGCCCAAGACCGAAACCAGCATGAGGAACTGAACCAAATTTACGAAGTTCCAAGTACCATTCGTAATCTTTAGGATCTAAGCCGAAGTCAGCAATCTTTTTGAGC
Source organism: Lactococcus sp. S-13 (assembly GCF_004210295.1). Lineage (NCBI taxonomy): Bacteria > Bacillati > Bacillota > Bacilli > Lactobacillales > Streptococcaceae > Lactococcus > Lactococcus kimchii. Next base: position 1,219,493 of record NZ_SDAK01000001.1, read on the forward strand.
AACAAGTCGTAGTCTGTTTCACGTTCTGAACCACCGATGATTTCACCGTAGCCTTCTGGCGCCAAAAGGTCGGCACACAGCACACGTTCTGGGTTACCAGGGACTGGTTTCATGTAGAAAGCTTTGAAGCTTGCTGGGTAGTTGATGACAAAAGTTGGCACACCGTAGAAGTTAGATAACCAAGTTTCGTGCGGGCTACCGAAGTCATCGCCGTGCTCAACGTGCTCGTAGTCAGTATCTTCATCATTTTCGTGCGCTTGTAAAAGGTCAATGGCATCATCGTAAGACACGCGCATAAATGGTGTGTCAATATATTTTTGCAACTTGCTTGTGTCACGCTCAAGTGTTTCAAGGGCATAAGCAGCATTGTCCAAAACACCTTGAATCAAGGCTTTAACATAAGCTTCTTGAATATCTAAAGATTCATCATGCGTTACGAATGGATACTCAGCGTCCATCATCCAAAATTCTGTCAAGTGACGACGCGTTTTTGATTTTTCAGCACGGAAAACTGGGCCAAAGTCAAAGACACGTCCAAGTGCCATAGCCCCTGCTTCGAGGTAAAGTTGTCCTGATTGTGACAAGAAAGCTGGGTTACCAAAGTAATCTGTTTCAAAAAGTTCTGTTGTATTTTCAGCAGCATTTCCTGAGAGAATTGGGCTGTCAAATTTGATAAAACCATTCTTGGCAAAGAAATCATAGCTGGCGTAAATGATGGCATTACGGATTTGCATGATGGCCATTTGGCGTTTTGAACGCAACCAGAGATGGCGGTTATCCAGCAAAAATTCCACTCCGTGTTCTTTTGGTGTGATAGGATAATCCTGAGAAGCTCCGATGACCTCGACATCTGTCACATCCAGCTCATAACCAAATTTTGAGCGGGCGTCTTCTTTGACGACACCAGTTACATAAACTGATGTTTCTTGAGACAAGTGCTTGATTTCATCAAATTTTGCTGTTCCTGCTTCTTCGCCAAATTTTTCAATCATGTTAGGTTTGAAAACAACGGCTTGGAAAAATGCTGTTCCGTCGCGAAGTTGGAGGAATTGAAGTTTTCCTTTTCCTGATTTGTCGGCAACCCATGCGCCAATTTTTACCGTTTCACCAACGTGTTTCTTGACGTCAATGATTGAGATTAAGTCTTTCATAAATAAGTCCTTCTATAATTTTTTATTGATTTTATCATATTTGTAGCAAAAAGTGTGAAACTTTCTGTATTTAATTTGCTAATTTTTCTACCCAAATTTCTTTTAAGGTTTTTAAATCTTCTTTGAACGCTTTGGTGCTTTGCAAGTCATCTTTTTTGAGTTCTTCAAGTACTTCTAGCTCAAAATCAGCGGTTTTGGCTGCTTTTTCAATCGCATATGGCAGGCCAATCCCTGTTTTCTTCGCGAATTCAAAGCGATTTTTGATTCCTGCTAAATCTGGGGCAATGTCAAGATAACGCTCATTCGTGCTTAAATTTTTGTAGGCCACGACTGCGCCTATTTTTTCAGCAAGTTTATAAGTTGATTTAGCTTCTTTTTTATCAATCATTGATTCATCCAGTCTTTCAAGCGTTTAATGGCAGCTTCTAAGTTTTCCATACTTGTCGCATAACTTAGGCGCACATTTTCGGCTGAGCCAAAGCCTGCTCCTGTGACCAAAGCGACTCCTGCTTCTTCCAAGATGGCTGTGGTGAACGCTGTGACATCTGTAAATCCTTTAAGCGCCATTGCTTTTGTGACTTTTGGAAAGAGATAGAAAGCACCGTTGGGTTTGACCACTTCAAAGCCAGGAACTTCAGCTAATTGAAGATAGATTTTATTGAGCCGTTCTTCAAAAGCAGCGTGCATTTGAGCAAAGCTATTGTCATTTTCTTCAAAGGCTTCTATTGCGGCATATTGGGCAACTGCTGTTGGGTTAGAAGTCGTCTGGCTGGCAATTTTAGTCATTGCGCTAATGATTTCAGGGTCACCTACGGCAGCTCCGATACGCCAACCTGTCATAGCAAAAGTTTTAGAAACACCATTGATGACTGTTGTGCGTTTGCGGATTTCTTCGGATAGACTGGAAATTGCTGGAAATTCTGCCCCATTATAGACCAAACGATGGTAAATATCATCCGCCAAAATGAGCAAATCATGAGCAACTGCCCATTCTCCAATCGCTTTTAATTCGTCTTTGGAATAAATCATTCCTGTTGGATTAGACGGAGAATTCAAGAGCAAAATTTTTGTTTTTTCTGTTCGTGCTTTTTCCAGTTGATCAACAGTAACCTTAAACTGATGGGCTTGGGTGGCCTCGACAATTACTGGTTTTCCACCAGCCATTTTGACTTGATCAACGTAAGAAACCCAATAAGGAGCGGGAATAATAACTTCGTCTTCTGGGTCAACCGTTGCCATAAAGTAGGCATACAGGGCAAATTTAGCTCCAGCTGTAATCAGAATTTGTGAATTTTCAATGTCATAACCGTAAAAGCGTGTCCAATATTTTTGGACTGCTTTTTTTAATTCAGGCAAACCACCGACTTGGGTATAAAAGCTAGCTGCACCATTTTGAATCGATGAAATCGCAGCAGCACCAATCTTTTGAGGGGTTGGAAAATCAGGCTGGCCGAGAGTGAGGTCAATAATATCATGCCCTTGGGCCTTGAGTGCTTTTGCCCGATTGGCGGCTGCCAAGGTGACGGATTCGTCCATTTTCAAAACAAAATCAGAACATTTTTTCATATTAACTCCTTACCTGTCTTAAAGTCGTAGACTTTAAAGCCATTCGTATTATTTACTTCCCAAGCGGGTTTGCCTTGGTAAAGTGCCAAAACAACGGATTGGGTCTGTTTTGTGGTCAATGTTTTTGGGGAAACGCCCTCATCAAGTTTCACGACGGTGATTTCACCAGCTTTTTTGGGAATTAAAACGCCAATTTTTTGTTTGTTGCGATCAAGTCCGACAACTGAATAAGTGGTAGTGTCTGTGGTTGCAATGTCAAAAGCGGTGGCTTCTTTCAAATCCGTTTTTTCCTGAGCGACAGCAATCGCCTGCCCCCGAACGGAATGATAAGGGGTCAGGCTTTTCCAAAAGAACAGCGCAATGGACAAATAAATGGCTAAAATTACCGTCAAAATTCCGATGATTATCTGCGAATGACGCGTCATTTTTCGCTTTCTCATGTTTTCTTCTTTCAAATTTTTGACACAATTCCTAGAACTGTGTGTTGAATTTAGCTTTTCATTTTTTATTTAATTATGTTTTATTATATCAAAAATTTCTTGATTTCGCTGACTGTTTCAAGGAAATTCAGCATTTTTACGGGGAGGGCTTCGGAAAGATTTTTCCGCATTCTTTTAGCATAGGATTTTCCAGAAAGTCGATTGTCCAAGATGATAATGCTTGAGTATTGATTTTTTCGACGATTGACGCGCCCAATGGCTTGTCTAAGTTTCAGGGTGGCCATGGGAACGTTGAAATCATAGAAGGGATTTTCAAATTTTTGGGCATATTTTTTGGTTAAAATATCATCTGGTGTGGCAAAGGGGAGGCGGGGAATGACAAGAAGGACTTGATTTTGCTTGTCAAAGTCAACGCCCTCCCAAAAGGAGCCAAGTCCTAGTAAAATTTTACTTTCTCCTTTATCAAATTTTTTCTTGATTTGAGCGGGAGTGCCGTTGATGTCTTGGGCTAAAATATTGAAGCCGTCAGCTGACAGTTTTTCAGCGGCAAAGGTCAAAGAACTTTTTGAGGTAAACAAAACAACGATTGGAAGTTTGAGCATTGAGAGTTGGCCAATGGTATCTGCCGTGTAATGGGCATAGTCAATCAGGTTGAGATTTTTGATGTTTGGCGAATCGGTCAGCGTGATGAGTTCTTGATTTTTCGCGACCTCACTGTCAATTTTGAAGAAACGATAATCATTGAAGCCGAGGAGTTCTGGGAAAGAAGGCTTGTCTTTCGAAAGGGAAAGAGTGGCGCCAAACATGAAAAGTTTGGTGGTTTGGGGAATGAGTTTTTCAAAGTTGTAAAAATCTTGTTCGCTTGCGTAAATCCGGCCGTTTTCTCGCCAGATAATCTGATTTTCCGCTGCTAAAAGGGCCGAAAGTTCGGTTAATCCAAGCTCGTCAGCGTCCATTTTGATTTTTACGGGATCGAGAATTTTTTTATTGAGCTGAAAAACGAGACTTTCTTGGAGCCGCTTGGTGAGCTGTGGGTTTTCACTTGTGCTTGGGTCAATTTTTAAAAGTTCGTCAGTTATTTTGAGTGATTTTTGTCCGGCATTTTCCATGATTGGAAAAAGTTGCTGAGCTTCATCAACGACCAAGAGGCGATTTTCCAGAAAACTTTCGGGATAATCGGCCAGGCGCTCAATCAAATAAGCATGGTTAACGACTTTGACTGCTGCTTTTTCGGCCAATTTTTGCGCCCGTAGCCAAAAATCTTGCTCGTAGTGAAAATTTTTGGAATTGACGTAGCCGTCATGACTAATGGCTGCGAAATAATCGGAATTGGTCATCACGGTAGATAGTTCGTCAAGTTCGCCAGTCGTTGTTTCTGTGAGCCAGACGAGAACTTTCATTTTAAAAATTTCAAAATTCTTGCCGTCCATGTCGTTGTACAAAAGTTGGGAAAATTTGCTGAGGGAGATGTAATTTTTCGTCCCAACAATTCTGGCCATTTTCAAGCCAAAGGTCGCCTCTAATTTAGGGGCAACATCTTGTAAAAGTTGCTTTTGTAAAACTTTTGTCGCTGTGGAAATGATGATTTTTTCCCCAGCAGCAAGCAAAGGGAGCAGGTAGCCGTAAGTTTTCCCCATGCCTGTCGGTGCTTCGATGAAGCTGGTCTGTGGAAAATTTAGTTCTTCTTGCACCAAATGCGCCATTTTTTCTTGTTTTCCACGGATGGACAGGCCTAATCTGTGGATATTCTCTTCAAAATTTGCTGACGGTTTTGTTGGGGCTTGTGGAAAACCTGCGGGCCGCATTTTTGCATTTTCCTCAGTAATTTCTCTTTGATTTTGATTTGCGTCAGCATTTTCTCTGGCTTTTTGATTGGCGTCAGTAAGTCTGTCGGCTGCTGGATGTTTCTTGGTGGCAATATTATGCACAATTTGCAGGCCGGCTGGGGCTAATTCGGTCTGCGCCAATTGATTTTGCAAAAATAATTTACTTTCAAAAAGCAGATTGTCCGCGTGGCGCAAGAGTTCTTCCAACACAGCTCGGGGGAGTTTGCGAATTTTATTTTCCATTTTCAATAATAATTCGGCGGTCGCCAAAGCGTCAGAAAGGGCTGCGTGCGGATGATCGTGGGAAAGTTTTAATTTTCTACTGAGCATTTCCAAGCCGTATTTTTCAAATGTCGGATAAAAAACGCGCGCCAAATCAACCGTGTCAATGCGCGGCATCTCATTAAATTCTAATCCAATATTTAAAAAGCTTTTCTCTAAAAGGCCATAATCAAATTTTGCATTGTGGGCCACAAAAACGCAGTCCAATAAATGTGCGCGCACTTCTGCAGCAATTTCAGCAAAATCTGGCGCTATTTTCAAGCGTTCGTCTGACAAGCCTGTCAGCTCACTAATCCTTGGAAGCAAGGGTTCATGCGGGTTGACCTCACTCGAATAAGTCCCAACAATCTGACCATTTTCGACCAAGGCAATCCCAATCTGAATAATTTTATTTTCACTACTATGAGCATCGGTCGCTTCCAAATCCACCACAGCATATCGAGTCATATTTCTCACCTATTTCTTACAATTTTCTAAAAAACATCAGAGAATTTACTGACGAAAACATTTCGTCAGCAAAATTTCGTCCTTTTTCAGAAATTTACTCTATCAATTATACCACAAACCTATTTTTCGACAGTTTTCTTTTTACAAATCGACAAAATAAGAGTAAAATTAAAATATAAAGAAATATTTACAAAGGAGTCGCCTATGTTAGACAATTATAAGAAAATCCTCGTTGGTCTTGACGGTTCAGTAGAAGCCACTAAGGCCTTTGATAAAGCCGTTGCCACAGCTCTTCGTAATGATGCCGAACTCGTTATCGCCAATGTGATTGATCTTCGTGCCTTCCAATCAATCTCAGCTTATGACTCAGTCGTTGCTGATGACACGCACAAAGGTGCTGAAAACTTGATTCGCGACTTTGCTGAAGATGCTCAAGCAGCCGGCGTGAAAACTGTGAAAACACGTGTTGAGTTTGGTTCACCAAAAGTCATGCTCGGACAAACGCTCCCTAAAGAAGAAAACATTGACCTCATCGTTCTCGGTGCGACCGGTCTTTCATACATCGAGCGTATTTTCATCGGTTCTGTTGCTGACTACATCATCAAGAATGCCCCTTGCGACGTCCTCGTTGTTCGTGACTAACACTTGTTAAATTCGTTTAAAAATAAAAATCGCTGATTGATGAATCAGCGATTTTTTTGACCCTTTTACTGACGAAAACCAGAGAAATTACTGACGAAAAGTGCCAAAAATTTCCGTCAGCAAATTCTCTCTTTCAAAAACGATTCCCCGTTTTCAAACGCAGTTTTTCCAGCAAAAGCTTGTTAATTCCCTTAGGATTTTGCGCCTTGATAATCGCATAAGCATAGCTAAAACCAAAAGGTTTGGGCGTATAAGCGATGAAGCGTTCTTGCCAATCCGTCGGAGCAAATTTTTTCTTTGCCTGATAGAGCCCTTTGAAACCATAAACTCCATTCATATTTTCATAAATAAATTGCATCAGCTGCGTCGTCATCGAATTATCCTGCCCCCCTTCAATGTTCGCCAGCGGACACAATCCCAAATTTCCCCAAAGCACCCCATCTTCTCGCATTTTAGTAAAGGCGTCAAACATGATCACCTCCATTGTTCCATTTGGCGCATCTGACAGTCGTCTTGTCACGTCAGCCATATAAGCCTGCCCCTTCTCGTAAGGCACGAACACCACCAAAGCAATCGGCTTACCCGTCGCATCTTTCGCATAAAAATAACGCCGATTGTGCGGATTTTCTAAAGCTAAATCTCCCAACATAAAGCCCAATTCAGCCCCTTTTTGTTTGAACCACTCATGTGAAATATGCTGGAAAGCCTGCTCAATTGCCACATCTCGGTGAACAAGTGGCTGATATTCCGCCACTTCAATCCCCAAGCGCCGCGCGTGATTGATATTCGCCCGTACCTTCGCCGCCTTTTTCCCTTTCAAATCATAATTAGCCAGCTCAATACACGCATCCTCACCAATCTTGACCAGCCCAAAGCCAAATTCCTCATAAACGTGCCGCAATTTTTCTGTAATGTCTAGAAAAAGCAATTTCCAACCATTTTTATGAGCAAATCGAGTAATCTCTCCCATAAAAACAATCGCATTTTCCTCCTGACAAATCAAATCCCCACACACGACCAACACATTATTGACCACCATATAAGCAATCACACCATCAGTCATTTCACCAAAAAAATACTGCTTATCCTTGGACAAAGCCAAATAAGCCATCGGATTTTGCCCATATTCATGCACCAAACTCAAAACCCGAGCCCGCTCGCGCCCATTAACAATCGGATTGATCACCAAAGGCTTCAAAAGCAAAATAAAAGCAATAATCAACGAAATCCAACTCATTGCAATCAAAGTCACCGTATAAAGAAAATTCATATGCGAAACAAAATAAGCATCCTGCGTATCCATCAACACCAAAAAACGCACCGAATGTTTCAAAGCCAACCAAAAATTAGCCGTCCCCGCATAATCACGCCGCAAAAAAGTCAAACTCAAAATCGCATTAAATAAAGCCAGCCCAAAAGGAATCAAACTTAACCCCAAAGCCTGCCAAGTTTCACGCCGCTTTGGCACTCGCCTAAAATCCTTCGCCGTCACCCCCAAAACAAGCAAAATAAATAAAGAAACCAAAGAAAACAGCGAAAAAACAGTCCCCGTATAGTAGAGATGCAAGGCAAACAACATTGACTGACCAATCATCCCCAAAACCCACGCCGAACGCACCCGCCGGTACAAATTAACCGAAACCAAAAGCCCCAAGACACCAACCGTGAACGCCAATAACCGATGCGCCATCAAGCCATAAGGGGCCACATAATTATAAAAACTCTCTGCTTGAAAAGGTCGCCAATGTCGTAAATAAATCCCGGCCACACTCATCAAACTCATCAAAACCGACAAAAAAATCGCAATATCTTGTAAAATACTTCTCAAACGAAACATAAAACTTCTTCCTAACTAGTAAGTTATACTAAGTTTATCATGAAATGACCAAATTTAAAATTCTTACCCCACCTTTCAGCCAAAAAAAGCCCAAGTCAAAGACTTGAACTTCTTTTACCTAGCTTTCGCCAGATGAGGGAATTTTTACAAAAAACTTGTAAACATAGTCAAAAGCTTTTTTCCAAATCATTGAGACCAAAGCTTATCTTAAATATTTAACGAAGTATCCTTTTAATTCCTGGTTTTCTAATTCAGTTTTATATTTTTGCAAAAATACACTAAATTATCTACCATTCCTAAATTATAAACCTTTTTCTAAATTTTCGCAATAATTTATCTTATAAAATAAAAAACCTGTTATAATAACAGATTTTTCATTTAAATTATTTAGCCAAAGCTTTTTTAGCAGCATCAGCGAGTGTAGTGAATGCAGCAGCATCAGCAACAGCCAAGTCAGCAAGCATTTTACGGTTCACTTCGATGTCAGCCAATTTCAAACCATGCATCAATTTGCTGTATGAAAGACCATTCATACGTGCAGCTGCATTGATACGTGCAATCCACAATTTACGGAAGTCGCGTTTCTTTTGACGACGATCGCGGAATGCGTAGTAGTATGAGTTCATGACTTGCTCTTTAGCAGTCTTGAAGAGTTTATGTTTAGCTCCGTAGTAACCTTTAGCGAGCTTTAAAATACGTTTACGGCGTTTGCGAGTTGCAACGCTACCTTTAACACGTGCCATGTGTGTTCTCCTTAATTCTTAGTAATTTTTATTTTGTCATCCGACAAACTTATTTTTTAATTTCATATGGAGCAGGGAACTTAATGCTACTTATTGATTTCAAAAACTAATAAGCCTATTTAATTACCCCTAGTTGCTTACGCTCCTATGACGTTTATCCTTGCGGCTTAACGCATAGTCCCCCTCAGCATAGCTTCGGGGCTTGCTCCAATGCAGCGAACAGTGTTCGCTTAACGCATAGTCGCAACCATGCGACGGATACGTTTGAAGTCACCTTTTGAAACCATACCAGATTTACGAAGTTGACGACGTTGTTTTACAGTTTTACCGTGGAAACGGTGAGAAGTGTAAGCGTGGAAGCGTTTAAGACCGCCTGAACCTGTACGTTTAAAACGTTTAGCAGATGCACGGTGAGTTTTTTGTTTTGGCATTATAATTCTCCTTAATTAAATATTGAAGGCTTAACCCTTCTTGATAGGCGCAAGTTGTAAGAACATTTGACGACCATCCATTTTGGCTCTTTGTTCAACGACAGCAACTTCTTTCGTTGCTTGCGCAAACTTGTCCATCACTTGACGACCCACATCTTGGTGAGTAATCATCCGACCTTTAAATCGGATTGAAACCTTAACCTTATCCCCTTTTTCAAGGAACTTGATGGCTTGACGAAGTTTTGTATCAAAGTCGTTTTGGTCAATAACTGGTGACAAACGGACTTCTTTCACAGAAACAACGGTTTGCTTTTTCTTGGCTTCTTTTTGCTTTTTCTTTTGCTCAAACATGAATTTTGTATAATCCATGATTTTTGCAACAGGTGGCTCTTGGTTGGAAATCAGAACCAAATCCATGTTAAGAGCTTCAGCTTGCATCAGCGCCTCAGACGTTGGTGTGACACCTAATTGTTCACCCTCAGCGCCGATTAGACGAACCTCACGAGCACGGATTGCACCGTTCATCATAGGTTTTCTATTGTCTTGTTTAGCTATGTTCGTTCTCCTTCTAATTAGAATGCTTCTAACAATAATATGTTAGAAAATAAAGAAAAACAAAAGCGGAACGACAATCTCGCCCCGCTCATGAAAACATTCGTTTTGAATAATTCCATTCGTTTGCCCAGGGCTATAACCACTAAGGCGAGAAGCGGGTGCTTCTGCTTTTCAACTCTACCATTCTATCAATTATTTTTACTTCTGTCAAGTTTTTTCTCTTTACCCTCTGCTTCTTTTACGAACTCTACCCTTTCACTTCTCAAAATAAGAAAATAATAACAAAATTTCTCATATCATTTATAAAGATAATAAAAAAATGATAAAATAATGATAACAAACTAAAGAAAGGAGTCGAATCAGCGAAAACCTAGCTTCCAGCATTCGGCCTCTCAAAGAACAATGACTAAATTAACCCTATTTAATCAACTGAAAATCTTTATAGAAAGGAAATTCAATATGCCTGCATTAGATTTATCCCACCTCAACGAAGAAATCAAAAAAACACAAAACTGGTCTAACCATCGCAAGCAAATGTATGCCAAAGGACTGTTGCACGAACTCTACATCACCGATGGCTCCTCCAACGCTGAGCATTCCATTATCCCCGCAAGTGATCGGGCTTCAACTGCTCACCTGGTCAGTGAAATCCTCGATCAACTCTTAGCTTTTGACGGAATTTCTCTCATCAATCAAGAACTTGAAAGTCAGACCGCAAATGCTGCAAAAATTCAGTTTCCTCACCTTCTTATGCTTAGCGACCAGCCTGGTATTCAATACATTTTAAATTCAAATATCTGGCTCAAAGTCCTCAATGACAAGGAACGTACTTTGGCCTTAGTCGTTACTGGTGATTTAACTGGCAATTTCACCTTTTACACCGAAAAAATTGACGGTAGTTTTGAGCAAAATACACTATTCTTCAATAAAAATGGGATCTATTGCCTCAACAAACCAAATGTAGATGTGCTACATTTGACAGATCATGCTCTCCAAATTAACTAAAAAAAAACGGACAAACTCCGTTTTTTTAATTTTTGTTTCTCCAAAAATCAAAGAAATCCTGAATCTGATTAAACTCAAAATCGGCAATCGTTTCTTTTTCAGGGCCAATATAGGCTGTTTTTAAGCCCAACTTTCGCGCAGGGGCAATATCATGCTCCAATAAATCACCGACCATTAAAGTCTCTTGCGCCACAAAATTTTCTCGCTCTAAAACAGTCTTAAAAGCTCGGGGATCAGGTTTCAAAAAACCTGTTTCTCCAGAAATATAAAGTGGGAAGCGCTCCTCCAAACCTGCTCGCCGTAATTTTTCTCGTTGTTCCACTCGACCGCCATTGGTCAAAATCGCTAGCTTATGCCCCTGAGCAAGCTTTTCTAATTGCCCATTCAGATTTTCATCCGGTTCAATCTGATGATGTAAAGTTGTCAAAAATCGCTTAAAAAATCCTTTAATATAAGCATCCTCAAATTCCAAATCAAACGCCTCCAAAGTTAACCGCAACCGCTCCTCACGAAATTTTTCAATCAACATTTTTCGCTCATGGACTTGTGGCCAAAGTAGCTCATCAAACTCATGGTAAAGGCTCATAAAACGCTCAAGTTCTGATTCAGAAAACTGAAAATCTTCGCTAAAAAGTTTGCGATGTGCGCTCTCCCAATATTTTTCTTTAAAAGGAAAAAGTGTATTATCCCAATCAAAAATAATATTTTTAATTTCTGTCATTTATCAGCCTACTCTCATTTTTATCTCATTTTAACAATTTTTTAGCTGATTCACAAGAAAAAAGAATAAGAAATCAATAGAATTCTTATTCTCATTACTCAAGGTTTATTTTCCTTCTAGATATACCATCAAGATGCTGATATCTGCAGGATTTACACCAGAAATTCGGCTGGCTTGTCCAAGAGTTTCTGGATTGATTTTTTTGAATTTTTGTCTCGCCTCAGTCGCAATAGAATCCAACTTGTCCCAGTCCATATTTTTAGGGATACGTTTTGCTTCTAAGCGGTGCATTTTTTCCACCTGCTCCATCGCTTTTTTGATGTAGCCTTCATAAGTAATTTCTGTTTCAATCAGCTCAATGACAGTGCGGTCAATAAGTTCAGGTGCTGGCCCGATAAAATTCAAGACCTCTTTATAGTGTACCTCTGGACGTTTTAAGAAATCAGCCCCACTCAGCGCATCTTTAATTGGACCAAAGCCCATCATTCCCAACTTTTCCTGTGTTTCAGGGAAAGGTTTCAATTTTTCAGTGTTTAAACGTTTCATTTCACGATCAAATTGAGCCATTTTATTTTGATAAATTTCCCATTGACGATCTGAAACGAGACCAACTTGACGTCCAAGCTCTGTCAAGCGATGGTCCGCGTTGTCATGGCGCAAAATCAGGCGATATTCAGCACGAGAAGTGAGCAAGCGATAAGGTTCAAGCGTTCCCTTAGTCACCAAGTCATCAATCATTACCCCGATATAAGCTTCGCTGCGTTTCAAGATAAACTCTGGTTTACCTTGCACTTTAAGCGCTGCGTTAATCCCAGCAATCAAACCTTGCCCTGCTGCTTCTTCATAGCCAGAAGTTCCATTTGTTTGCCCAGCTGTAAAAAGTCCTGAAATCAGCTTTGTTTCCAAAGTTGGACGAAGTTGGTGAGGCATGACCACATCATACTCGATGGCATAACCAGAGCGCATCATTTGTGCGTTTTCGAGTCCTGGGATTGAACGCACTAAATCAAATTGGACATCCTCAGGCATGGAAGTCGAAAGTCCACCAATATAGACTTCTTCTGTATAGCGTCCTTCTGGCTCAAGGAAAAGTTGATGACGTGGTTTGTCAGCAAAACGAGTAATTTTATCCTCAATAGATGGACAATAACGTGGGCCTACTCCTTTGACGATTCCAGAGAAAAGTGGTGCCCGATGCAAATTTTCCCGCAAAATCGTGTGACTATTTTCTGTCGTATAAGTCAACCAACATGGGATTTGATCTTTCAGATAATCTTCATCACGGCTTGTAAAACTGAAATGATTTGGTGCTTCATCACCTGGCTGAATCTCTGTTTTATCATAATCAATCGAACTTGCTAGTACACGCGGTGGTGTCCCTGTCTTAAAACGACCAATCTCAAAACCGAGATTACGTAAATTATCTGCTAGACCAATTGATGAGAGTGAATTGTTTGGACCAGATGAATATTTCAACTCACCAATAATAATTTCTCCTCGAAGAGCTGTCCCTGTCGTAATAATAACTGATTTAGCACGGTAATGTGTCCCTGTGGCTGTTCGTACACCAATCACCTGTGTTTTGTCTTCGTTAACCAAAAGTTCTTCAACCATCCCTTGACGAAGGGTCAAGTTTTCTTGATCAGACACTGTATTTTTCATTTCCAGGGCATACTCATCTTTGTCTGCTTGAGCGCGTAACGCACGGACAGCAGGTCCTTTACCCGTATTGAGCATTTTCATCTGGATATAGGTTTTGTCAATATTACGCCCCATTTCACCACCGAGTGCATCAATCTCTCGCACTACGATGCCTTTAGCAGAGCCTCCAATGGAAGGGTTACATGGCATGAAAGCCACCATATTCAGATTGATGGTCAATAGCAGAGTTTTGCAACCCATGCGAGCTGCAGCTAAACTGGCTTCAACACCAGCGTGTCCCGCCCCGACGACGATGACATCATAATTTTCTTGAAATTCCATTTTTTCTTTGCAAATCATTAGATTTGCCCTTTTCTTGTAAATTTTTAATAAGTTCTCAGTTGTTGGTAAACTTCTCAGCGAAACTTTTACAAACAAAAAAGCCAAAGCTGTGAAAAATATGTCAAAAACGCCTTCTCTTTCGTAAGCATCACCTGCTCACGGCTTCAAAAGTTTTTTTCATATTTTCCCGAGCTTTGACCATCGAGTTCTTTATAAGATACTGATATTTTAACTCATTTTTTACAATTTTTCAAGAGAAACTTTTCACTTATTAGGCAAAAACAACTTATACTGTTTCTTCCATTTCTCGGTACAACACTTGATTTTTTGTATCGGTCACAGGGAGAATGCTTTGACCAAGCATGATTCGATCTTTAGTTTGATCAGTCGGATCATGGACGCCCGAATAATCAACGGACCCATCAGAGTGTATCACTGGAATAGCACTTCCTTTAGGATAGAGTGCTAAAATTTTTTCAGTTGCGCTGTTATCAATAGATAAATTGAGGTAAGGAAGTGCTGTTTCAGCGTTTAATCCTCCAAAAATAAGTTCGTATTGTTGGCGTTCAATCGTTGCTATCGAACCTGAAATGAGAATTTCTTGAGCAGTGCTTGACACAGATTTGTTTCGCCAGATACCAGTGAGTGTTGTAAAGTTTCCATCTTTTACTTCATCAACAAGAATATTTAAACCATCCTGTTCGTCAGCTTCTTCATTTTCGCTAACTGGACTATTTTCTGCATTTGTGCCCATTTCTGTCTGGTTATCCAATAAAGAATTTTCAGTGCGTTGCTGTCGTACACTAAAGAATAAAGCCACGGCAAGTAGCGTGACCAACAACACCAAAAAACCATCTAAAAGAATCAGCGTTCGTTTCATAGCCCCCTCCTAACATTAGAATTTCATTATAAAATAATTATAAACTATTTTTCAGAAAATTTCTAATAAAATACCTGATTTGCCACAAAAATAAAAAAAGAAAGTCTTCACAAAGAAGAACTTTCTCATTTTAATTATCATTTTTCATGGAACAAAAACGCTCAGGCAGATCACTTGATTTTTTACTGTAACCTGCTCGCTTTCTCTCTAAGGGGATAGCGTGCCAGTCTTCAAGCAAAGCAATACTATGGTAACGTTGCAGATAGCCTACGCATTCCTCGCACCATTCTTCATCACCAGTTTTCCAAAAAGCAGTCTGCAAACCAGATTTACTAGTGTATTCTTTAAAACTTTTAGCTAATTCAAACCACTCTTTTTTGTACCATTTTAAAGCTTTGTAAAAATCATCAAACTCATCTACTGAAACTATATCTTCTTTCCAGCCCTCAAAGAACCACCATGGCTCATCGGTGCCGTACATCGTAACAACTCTATACATCTCTTCTTCTTTCCGCTGTTTAGCTCTTTTCGTTTGCAAACCTATTCTAGCGGATTTTTTTATTTTTTTAAACTAATTTGCTCAGGATTTGATTATTTTTTGAACACGGTCAATTCAGACTGCTGTTCTTCTACTGTTTTTAGACAAAAATTCCAAAATTCTTGCAGGCGCTCTTTTTCCTCATTCAGGTGAAGGATACCAATGACCGCTTCAAAACCTGTCGAAATTCGGTAAGTGACCACATCAGTGTTTTTAGCTGTTGTTTTAGAATGAGCATTACGACCTCGCTTGAAATAGGTCAGTTCGTAATCATTCAAAAATTCTGCCTCACTCATTGCTTCAATAATTTTTGCTTGAGCTTTTGCTGACACAAATCGTGTTGCATTTTTTTGCAAAATTGCTGGTTTCGTCAGTCCTTTCGTCAGCAAATAATCTCGGACCAAAACTTCGTAAACTGCATCACCAATATAGGCAAGAGCGATTCCATTTAACAGTTCTGCTTGTTGTTTATTCACGATGCCAGCGCACTCCTTCTTTCGTGTCTTCAAGCACAATACCTTGGGCTTTCAATTGATCACGAATCTCATCTGATTTGGCAAAATCACGCATTTCACGCGCAACTTGGCGCGCTTCAATGAGCTGTTCAATTTCGCTATCCAAATCTTTTTCACTATCAAATTTGATACCTAAGATTTCCAATACTTGATCAAAAAATGCTATTACTTCTGGTCCATTATTACCTTTATTGATCCAAGAAATAAAATCATAGAAGACCGTCATGCCGTTGGCAATATTAAAATCTTCATCCATTGCAGCTTGAAAGTCAGTTTGAAAATTTTGTAAAGCGGACAAATCCGTCAGTAAATTCTCTGCACCAGAGAGATTTCGGTAAGCATTTTCGATTTTTTTGATGTTATTTTCAGCATCTTGTAAAGCTTCTGAGGTAAAATTCACGGGACGACGATAGTGGGTTGTTGCCAAGAAAAAGCGAAGAACACGCGGATTGACCATTTGTAATAGCTCGTGAACTGTTGTAAAATTCCCAAGGGATTTCGACATTTTTTCGCCGTCAACATTGACAAAACCATTATGCATCCAATAATTCGCAAATTTTTGTCCTGTCTTAGCCTCAGATTGGGCAATTTCGTTGGTGTGATGCGGAAATTCTAAGTCTGCACCACCACCGTGAATATCAATCGTATTCCCTAAAAGTGAGGTAGCCATCACAGAGCATTCAATATGCCAGCCAGGACGCCCCGCTCCCCAAGGTGCTTGCCATGAAACTTCTCCTGTCTTCGCCGTTTTCCAAAGGGCAAAATCAGCTGGAGACTCTTTGCGGGAGGTTTCTTCATCCGTCCGACCAGAAGCCCCATCTAAAAGCTCTGCCAAGTTTTTATTGGCTAATTTAGCATAATCTTTCGATTTCGCCACACGAAAATAAACATCTCCTTGCGCAACATAAGCGTAGCCTTTATCAATCAATTCTTGGATGAATTCAATCATTGGTGCAATGAATTCACTTGCTTTGGGATTTTGGTTAGCTCGTTTAACATTCAGTGCATCAGTGTCTTCGTAAAAAGCTTTAATATAGCGTTCAGAAAAAGCCGTTGTACTAATTTGTTCAGCGTTAGCCCCATTGATAATTTTATCATCAAGATCAGTGAAGTTGGAGATGTAATTCACTTCAAAACCACGATACTCCATGTATTTGCGAATTACATCAAAAGCAACGACTGAACGCGCATTTCCGACGTGGATATAATTATAAACGGTCGGCCCACAGACGTACATTTTCACTTTCCCTGTTTCGATAGGTTGAAATGTTTCGAGTTGACGCGTATAAGTATTATAAATTTTCATTGTATTTCCTTTTTAACCTTCCTCATATAATCACAGAAATGAGGAGCTAGCCTCCTAATCAATAAAGTGAAGGCATCGCTAAGTCTCTAGACTAAAATAAGAGTTCTGATTGTATTGGTCAGTGATTTTTAGAGGTAAGTGACCCTTATAACTCATTTTATTATTTTTTTCTCATAAATGTGAGGAATGATAAGAGGCTTCACGCCGTTCTTCTATTGTCGTGATTTGAAGGCTATCTTTCTTGCCGTTGATTCGGACAACTTTGGCAGGAATACCAACGACCGTCACATTAGCAGGAACGTCTGACACCACAACAGCACTGGCGCCCACTTTGGCATTTTGCCCGATTTCAATTGGGCCAAGCAGCTGTGCGTGTGCTGAAATCAGCGCCCCTTGGCGAACAGTTGGATGACGTTTTCCTTTGTCTTTTCCAGTCCCACCTAATGTGACGCCATGATATAATTTGACATTTGTCTCCACAATCGCTGTTTCGCCAATCACTAGCCCAGAACCATGGTCAATAAAGACGCCGTAGGCGATTTGTGCGCCGGGATGAATTTCAATTTGCGTCCAAAAGCGCCAAAATTGGGAATGCATCCGTGCTAGAAGTTTTATATGATGTCGCCAAAGCCAATGCGAAATTCGATGGGCTGCTAACGCCTTTACACCGGGATAGGTCAATAGAACTTCTAAGGCTGTGCGTGCCGCTGGATCATTTTCTTTGGTCACCCGAATGGCTTCTCGCCAAAAACCTTTCTTTTGCTTATTCATTTTTTCTCACTTTGTTAAAAAATACTCATAGTAAATTATACCATAAGTATTGTTGGTCTGGTTGACCGCAAAAATGAGCGTCCTTCCAGCTAATTTATTTCTACATCCACTTTTAGTTTTTGCCTAACTCCGCCCAAGAAATCATTGAGTTTTGAACCTCTTCTTGCGAATAGTCCAAAGGATTGACAGTAATTCCTACTGTTTGACCAAAATCATTTGTAAATTCCTCTGTTGGGTGCAGTAATTCTGATAATTTCAAGAGCAAAACTTGGCCATTATTTTCTTTGAATGCTTTACTGAAATAATCTTCGTCATGCCATTTTGCTAAGCTGTCCAAGTTGTCAAAAAGTGGGACATACTCCGCATTTTCTTTCGTCATTAAATTCGGGAAAGTTCTTTTGCCGTCAGTCGTGA
This sequence comes from Lactococcus sp. S-13, assembly GCF_004210295.1. Lineage (NCBI taxonomy): Bacteria > Bacillati > Bacillota > Bacilli > Lactobacillales > Streptococcaceae > Lactococcus > Lactococcus kimchii. The sequence goes on from NZ_SDAK01000001.1 coordinate 1,237,546, forward strand.
TAAAAGTTGGGACAAAATAGTATTTATCAGCTTGCTGTGCAGCTAAATTTTCAGGGCTAAAAACCTTGTTCAAGATTTCTGTATAATGAATCAAGAATTTCATCAATTCTGGTGTACCAAAATACACTGTGTTGCCTGCATCTTCGTCTTGAGGTAATTTAGGATTGATTGCGATGATATCAATGTCTGTTTCCATGAGCTGATCCAAAATGTCAATCAATGAATGAAGTTCCCATTCTGCTTCAATATTTTCTAATTCGGAAGTGAAAACGTCTAATTCTTTTTCCGTTGTAAAAACGGGCAAAGCTTTATGTTCATCCATCGGGACAAAGAAGATACTTTTTGGTGCTAAGACAGGAAATTGGTGAAGGGCATATACTAGAGATAAGTCTTCCATGAAAGATCCTGGATTTTCAAGAGATAAACGTAAACGTTCATCTAATTCTGGATTGATATTATATTGAGACATATTTTTGGGCTGACAGTATCCGTCAGTGATAGAGAAATTACTGACGAAACTATTTTTACAGCTTTTCCATGTTAAAACTCAGCTTATTCTGGTTTTTTTGTTGAAAGTTCTGGAAATTCATTATCAAAATGTGATTTGCGTTCACGACGTTCAAAATTATGGTTTCCAGTGTTGCCGTTACGCTCGTTATTGCGATTGTTGCGGTCATTACCATTGCGACGATTGCCGTTTTCACGACGCTCACGTGGTTTACGTTCAGGCTCAACATAGCCTTCTGGTTTTTCAAGCAGCGCGCGCATAGAGGCATCGACACGACCTTTGTCGTCAATTTTCATGATTTTGACTTCAACGATATCGCCTAATTTAACGATATCTTCAACTTTTTCTGTTCTTGCCCAAGCCATCTCTGAAATATGCACCATCGCGTCTTGTTTACCAAAGAGATTGACAAAAGCCCCAAAACTTTCAATTCTGACTACTTTAGCTTGGTAAATATCACCCACTTTAGCTGTGCGAACAAGTTCGGCAATAATTTCTTTCGTCCGATCAATTGCTGCTTGATCAGAAGAGAAGATTGAACAAAGTCCCTCATCGTTGATGTCAATTTTCACGCCAGTTTCAGCAATAATCTTGTCAATTTGTTCGCCGCCTTTACCGATGACCACTTTGATTTTATCCACAGGGATAACAATCGTGTCAATTTTCGGTGCAGATGGAGCCAATTCTTTGCGTGGTTCAGCGATAGTTGCTTCAATGACGTCAAGAATTTGGAAACGAGCTGTTTTAGCTTGCGCCAGCGCTTCGGCAAGGATTTCAGGCGTAATGCCTGAGATTTTAATATCCATTTGCAACGCTGTAATCCCATCACGCGTCCCTGCTACTTTGAAGTCCATGTCACCAAAGTGATCTTCCAAACCTTGAATGTCGGTCAAGACTGTATAATTTGTCCCGTCAGAAATCAAGCCCATCGCAATCCCAGCCACAGGAGCTTTGATTGGCACACCACCAGCCATCAGGGCAAGTGTACCCGCACAGATAGAAGCTTGTGAAGACGAACCGTTAGATTCCAAGACTTCAGCCACCAAACGAATCGCGTAAGGGAATTCCTCTAAAGAAGGCAATACTTGTGCCAAAGCGCGTTCACCGAGCGCCCCGTGACCAATTTCACGACGTCCTGGCGCGCCATAACGGCCTGTTTCCCCAACTGAATATTGTGGGAAATTGTAATGGTGCATAAAGCGTTTTTTATATTCGTCAGCAAGCCCATCAATGATTTGAGCTTCGTTCATTGGTGCCAAAGTCAAAGTTGACAAAGCTTGTGTTTGTCCGCGTGTGAACAAGCCTGTACCATGCGTGATATTGCGTGGTGTAAAATCAATTTCAGCATCCAAAGGACGAATTTCATCAACTTTACGACCATCAGGACGGACTTTGTCCTCCGTAATCAAACGACGGACTTCGGCGTGTTCCATCCCTTCCAAGATTTCGGCAACGTCACGCATGATTGTCGTAAAATTATCAGCATTTTCATATTTTTGTGCGTATGCAGCGTTGACAGCGTCTTTAACCGCTTGAGTAGCTGCTTCACGCGCCAGTTTTTCTTCCACTTGAACAGCTTTTTGTAAATCTGAATTGTAGGCTGCGATAATTTCAGCTTTCAAGCTTTCGTCAACTTGTAAAAGTTCAACTTGGGCTTTTGCTTTACCAACTTTTGCTACGATTTCATTTTGGAAAGCAATCAATTCTTTGACCGCATTGTGACCTACCAAAAGCGCACCCAGCATGACTTCTTCTGACAATTCTTTGGCGCCGGACTCAACCATGTTAATCGCATTGATATTACCAGCTACTGATAATTCCAAGCTTGACGCTTCTTGTTGAGCAACTGTTGGGTTGATGATGTATTCGCCATCGACATAAGCGACCTCAACACCAGCGATAGGCCCATCAAAAGGAATGTCAGAAATGGCAAGGGCCAAAGATGAACCAAACATTGCCGCCACTCGACCAGAAGCATTTTCATCATAAGAAAGGACAGTGTTAATCACTTGAACTTCGTTGCGGAAACCCTCGGCAAACATTGGACGAATCGGACGGTCAATCAAACGCGCTGTCAAAGTCGCATCAGTTGACGGACGCGCTTCACGTTTGTTAAAGCCACCAGGGAATTTACCAGCAGCGTACATTTTTTCTTCATAGTTCACTTGCAAGGGGAAGAAATCGCCCGTTGCCATTTTACCCATTGTTGCCGCAGTCAAAACCGTCGTGTCACCGTAGCGTACAACCACAGCACCATTAGCCTGTTTAGCCACCTGCCCTGTTTCAACAGTCAAAGTTCGTCCTGCAAACTCAATTGAAAATGTTTCTTTAGACATTTGTTACCTCATAAAATATTTATTTTTACGCATTTCTAAACAAAAATCAATCCGTCAGCAATTTCTCTAGACTCAATACCTAAAATTCAATTACGTCAGCAATTTCTCTAGGCTCAGTACCTAAAATTCAATTGCGTCAGCATTTTCTCTAGGCTCAGCACCTAAAATTCAATTGCGTCAGCATTTCCTCTAGGCTCAATACCTAAAATTCAATTACGTCAGCATTTTCTCTAGGCTCAGCACTTAAAATTCAATTACGTCAGCATTTTCTCTAGGCTCAGTACCTAAAATTCAATTACGTCAGCATTTTCTCTAGGCTCAGCACTTAAAATTCAATTGCGTCAGCATTTTCTCTAGACTGACAAATTCATTTTTGTATAGAACAACACGTATGTCCCATTATACTACATTTTAGCAAAGAAAAAAAGGCTCGCGGAGAGCCTTTCTTTAGAATCAAGTATGAATTAGTTAGCTGCTTTAACCGCAGTTTCACCAGTTACTTTAAATTGGTTAGCCACTGGAAGTGCTTTGTAAGCATCAAGTTGTTCTTGTGTTGCAAAGTAGAGGTTACCAGTGATTGTAGAAACAGAAACTTCACCTGAAGCATCTTTCATTCCACGAGATTGAAGTGAAGCATCTTTACCAACATAAACGTCACCTTTGACATTACCACCTTCAAAGTCAGTTGCAGGTGAATTAACAATCAAGCGATCAACAGTCAAAGTGAATGTTTTTGTAAGTTGGTGTGCTTCATTTGTTGTTGCCAAAGCAATTGTACGTTGAACAGCACCAGCTTCATTCAAGAAGATTCCGTCAACAGTGATATCTTTACCAGAAGCGTCAACATCGCCTTTAGCAGCTACAAGCCAAGCACCATTTTTACCAAGCGCTTTAGTCAATACTGAAGCATCTGTTGTACCAGTTGTTGCACCAGTTTCAGTGTCAGCACCATTACCTTTGAATGTATAAGTTACATTTCCGTGAGCGCCAGCAGTGATTGCACCAGCTTCAAAGCTTACTACATCACCTTTAACTACTGAAGTTGTACCCGTTACTTTAACTTTTTGAGCTTCTGGAAGTTTATTGTAAGCATCAAGTAAGTCTTGGCTAGCAAATGTCAAGTTACCGTCAATTGTAGCTTGTCCTTCAACACCTTGTCCAGATTGTCCGTGGAAACCAGCTGCAAAGACATCAACATTCCCTTTAACTGTACCATTTGAAATGTAGAAACCTGGTGATTTAACTTCGATTTTATCTACTGTCAATGTGTAGCGTTCTGTTACTTTACGGTTGCTGTCTTGGTTATAAATCGCCAATTTACGAGCAACAACATTATCGCCCAAGAACAAACCTTCAACTGTCAAAGTTTTTCCAGAAGCATCCATATCGCCTTTAGTTGCATTCAACCAAGCGCCATTTTTAGCAAATCCTTTTTGCAAATCTGCAAAACTATTCGTTCCAGCTGTTGCACCTGCAAAAACTTCAGCTTTTGAAGATTGCGATGTTTTGTTGTCAGAACTTGAGTTTGAGTTTGAGTTGTTGCCGCAAGCCGCAAGCAAAGCAACTGAAAGCGCAGAAACTGCGAGAAGTGAGATGACTTTAGTTTTTTTCATTTTTCTTTTCCCCTGAAAAATTAAATATTTTGTTCGTAACAGTTACCTTTCACGAACCTTACACGGATATTATAGCACTTCATCATTATAAAAGCAATTCTTTGCCACCCTTTTCACAAACTTCACATTGTTTTTTTGTAAATGTTTCCAAAACCCTGTGTTATCAGCTTCTCTATTATTTTCTGATTTTTTAAAAAAGTCCACTTTGTGAAATCAGAATTTTACAAACGATTTAATTTTTATACTACCGTTTTGCACAAAAGCGACTTCTGAAATTTTTTCCCTATTCTTCAAAAGATATTTAATCATAGACTATGAAAATTATCATATTTTTGATAAAATAGACCTATATTAGTTCATAATAGAAAATGGAGAGAAATCGTGGTTTACTCTGACTCACACTTAAAGCTGTTCGCCTTAAACTCAAATCCTGGCCTTGCCGAGAAAATCAGCCAATTCACAGGAGTTCCCCTTGGAAAACTTTCATCCAAACAATTTTCCGATGGTGAAATTATGATTAACATGGAAGAAAGCGTACGAAGCCAAGACGTTTTCATCGTTCAATCAACAAGTTGCCCAGTTAACGATCACCTTTGGGAATTGTTAATTATGATCGATGCCTGCAAACGCGCTTCTTCAAATACCATTAACGTTGTTATTCCTTACTTTGGTTATGCCCGCCAAGACCGTACAGCTACTTCACGTGAACCAATCACAGCAAAATTAGTTGCAGATATGATTGTTAAAGCTGGCGCTGACCGCGTACTGACCCTCGATATTCATGCTGTCCAAGTCCAAGGCTTCTTTGATATTCCTGTGGATAACTTATTCACTGTTCCACTTTTTGCTGATTACTATCGCAAAAACGGGCTCTTTGGTGATGACGTTATCGTTGTTGCTCCGAAAAACTCTGGAATCAAACGCGCCCGTTCACTTGCTGAGTACTTAGAATCTGCTATTGCTATCGTAGACTATGAAGATGATGATAAAAATCGTGAAAATGGTTACGTCATTGGTAATGTCAAAGATAAAAAAGTTATCCTTATTGACGATATTTTAAATACTGGTGTCACTTTTGCCAATGCTGCGAATGTCGTTCGTGAAGCTGGAGCGAGTGATATTTACGTTGTTGCAAGCCACGGTCTATTCACAACAAATGCTGCTGATATCCTTGAAAAAGCTAACGTCAAAGAAATCCTCGTCACTGATTCTGTCGTTACAGAACACCGCAAACCATTGAATGTTAAATACTTGAGCGCTGCTGAATACTTGGCAAATGCAATCTTGCGTATCCATGAAGGTCGCCCAGTATCACCACTTTTCGAACACGAAAAACCACAAGATTAACTGATAAATCTGTCATAGCCAAGGCTCTTTTAGCTATTGCGCAGAGATTCATCAGTTCATGACAGAAAGAACTCCTCATGATTTACTTTGATAATGCTGCGACAACACCACTTCTTGCTGATGTTATCACAGCGATGACAGAAAGTTTGTCATCAAATTTTGGAAATCCCTCAAGCATCCACGGACTTGGTCGTCAAGCCAGTCAAATCGTCCGCCAAGCTCGTGAAACAGTCGCAAAGGCCTTAGCTGTTCCCAGCCGAAATATTATTTTTACCTCTGGTGCAAGCGAGGCCAACAATCAGGCTTTGATTGGTTATGCTCTTGCCAATCGTGATAAAGGCAATCATATCCTCACGACTGCTATTGAACATCCCTCTGTTTTAAACACTGTCCACTACCTTCACGAACGCTACGGCTTTGATATTAGCTTCATCAAACCTCACGCAGATGGTCAATTCACGCCAGAACTCATTGAAGAACATTTGCGCCCTGATACTATTTTAGTCAGCATGATGTGGGCAAACAACGAGACAGGACAATTGCTACCTGTTGCCGAAATCGGTCAACTTTTAGTCAATCATCAGGCAGCGTATCATGTTGATGCAACACAAGTGATGGGGAAAATCCCCGTGCATCCGTTGGATATTGGTGCAGATTTTCTCAGTGCTGCTGCTCATAAATTTCATGGCCCTAAAGGCGTTGGTTTTCTCTATTACAACGAAAATCTACATTTTGACGCCCTGATTCATGGCGGAGAGCAAGAAGAAAAACGTCGAGCAGGAACGGAAAATCTCCACTCGCTCGTTGGACTAGCCAAAGCCTTGGAAACCGCTCTTGAAAATATGGATGAAAATTTTGCTCATGTTCAAAAACTAAATGCTCATTTGCTTGATTTACTTAAAGCTCTTCCTTTTTACAAAAATGAATTTGGCCCAAGTATGCCTCATGTGCTGAATCTAGCTTTTCCTAACGAAAATCATGACTTATTACTCACAAAATTAGATTTAGCTGGCTTTGCTATCTCAACTGGCTCTGCTTGTACTGCCGGAACAATTGAACCTTCTCATGTCTTAGAAGCTGTTTATGGCAAAAATTCTCCTAAACTCAAAGAAAATATTCGTGTCTCCTTTTCAGAATTAAACACTTTTGAAGAAGTTAATCGCTTTGCAAACCAACTCATATCTATTTTAAAAAAATAATCCCTTACTCTAAGGAGCTTCATATGGCTTTTGTTACTGAAAAACATTTAGAAAACTGTAAATACCTCTATCAATTGGTCCCAACGGTCAAGAAATTTACTTTGAAAGACACTACCTTTAGTCAAACTAAGATTGGTAATTTCGAATTCAAAAGAATGCTTGAAGAAGTCCCAAACTCAAATGAAGGATTTCTCTTAAAAATTATTGTTAACCCAGATTTAACAGGTTTTAAACTTTCAATCACTGATAAATCAGGATTACGAAATGTCAATATTTTTAAAAATGCTAATGAAATTATTCAAAATAAGTTTTATTTTCAAATGGACGCTTTGGTTGATCGAGGAGTCTTTAGCAAAACAGAAATTTAAAAAACTCCCTTCGGGGAGTTTTTATTTTACACCATTTAATCCTATGCTGAAAATAATATAAAAAAAGCTGCCATAATGGCAACTTTTTAACTTAAATTTATAATTAAGCTTTGATTTCAGCAACAATACCTGAACCAACAGTACGTCCACCTTCACGGATAGAGAAAGTAGTACCTTGTTCGATCGCAACTGGGTGGATCAATTCAACGTCGATGTGGACGTTATCACCAGGCATTACCATTTCAATTCCTTCTGGAAGTTTAACTGAACCAGTAACGTCAGTTGTGTGGAAGTAGAATTGAGGACGGTAGTTATCGAAGAATGGAGTGTGACGTCCGCCTTCTTCTTTGCTCAATACGTAAACTTCACCTTCGAAAAGTTTGTGTGGAGTGATTGAACCTGGTTTAGCAATAACTTGACCACGTTCGATTTCGTCACGTTGGATACCACGGAGCAATGCACCGACGTTATCACCAGCAAGACCTTCAGTAAGTGTTTTACGGAACATTTCGATACCAGTAACAACAGCTTTTTTAGTTTCTTCTTTGATACCAACGATTTCGATTTCGTCACCAACTTTAACAGTACCACGTTCGATACGTCCTGAAGCAACTGTACCACGACCAGTGATTGAGAATACATCTTCGACTGGGAGCAACAATGGTTTGTCAGTGTCGCGTTCTGGAGTTGGGATATAAGTATCAACGATATCCATCAATTCTTCAACTTTAGCAACCCATTGTGGTTCACCGTTCAAAGCACCAAGTGCTGAACCAGCAACGACAGGAATATCGTCACCTGGGAAGTCGTATTCTGAAAGGAGGTCACGAACTTCCATTTCAACGAGTTCCATCAATTCTTCATCATCAACGAGGTCAGCTTTGTTAAGGAATACGATAAGGTATTTAACACCAACTTGACGTGAAAGCAAGATGTGTTCACGAGTTTGTGGCATTGGTCCGTCAGTTGCAGCTACTACAAGGATAGCTCCGTCCATTTGGGCAGCACCAGTAATCATGTTTTTAACGTAGTCCGCGTGACCTGGAGCGTCGATGTGGGCGTAGTGGCGGTTAGCAGTTTCGTACTCGATGTGAGCAGTGTTGATAGTGATACCGCGTTCGCGTTCTTCTGGAGCAGCATCGATAGATGCGAAGTCAGTTGCTTTTGAGTAACCTTTATCTGACAATACTTTAGAGATTGCAGCTGAGAGGGTAGTTTTACCGTGGTCAACGTGTCCGATAGTACCTACGTTTACGTGTGGTTTGCTACGATCGTATACTTCTTTAGCCATTTTAAAAATGTCTCCTTTAGGAAATTTGTTTTAATATAGGCAGACTGTTTAATCACAATCTACCGTTCCTTATCATTATACTTAAAAACATTTAGAAATGCAAGTCTAACCAGTGTTTTATCACCCTTTTTCAAGAAGTTTTTTATATATCTAGCTTTTTTTATCTTTAAGTAGTAAAATAAAGATTAGTACTGCTCCCCTTTAGGTGAGCGTTTTAAACAATTCAGATTTGAGGAGGACAGAATGGGACTTACTTTCAAAAAACGAGATGATTTTGAAAAACTAATGGATGGTTTAGGAGTTTCAACGGTTGATTTAGTATCCGATGAGGAGCACACTTCTACCAAAGGGATTGAAAAAAAAGTTGATCCTTTTGCTAAATTTTTAGCCCCAGAAGCTAAAAAAGATGATGAACAAGCTACTAATAAAAAGTAATTGAAAAGTTTAACTTTTATTGTTACAATTAAACAAATACATTTTTAATAGAGGAGCTTATGGCATATAAAAAACCACAAAAAAGTACTTTTCAAAAAGTGACCTTAGTGGTCGTAATCGTTATGGTTATTTTGACACTTTTTTCTGTACTTGCATCAGTACTTCCAATTTTGTAAGGATTATTTTTAATCGAAAGCAATTGTTGATAAATAAAAAAGTTACTAACGAGTTGTTAGTAACTTTTTTATTTTAATCTTCAAAACCTTGTTCTAAAATTTCTGGAAATTCATCGGTAATGATTTGTGCACAATGTTCACAAAGCGCATGAAGATGTTCGTTAGAATGTTGACCAACAGTTACATCTGTGCGACGGCAACGATCACAAACTTCTCCTGCTGCGTGTTCAACAAGAATTGCAACATCATCAAAAATCATAGCTGTTTCTGGTGCAATATTAACTGGAGCATCCGCAACAACAAAATTTGAAACAATCAAAAGTTGAGCAACATTTTCATCAATTGCAGTCAGCAAAGTACGGACAACCTCGTTAGGATAAACAGTTACTGTTGCCTCCAAAGATTTACCAATAAGTTTTGCTTCACGAGCATTTTCCAAAGCTTTTAAGACTTTATCGCGGAAATCAAGGAAAGCTTTCCAGCTGTTCAATAATTCCTCAGCTCCTAGGAGTTCTGCTGCTTCTGGCATTTCTGCAAGATATGCATATTCTTCTGGTTCATGTTCCAAGTAAGTCCATGTTTCTTCGGCAGTGTGAGGTAAGATTGGAACGAGCAATTTAACCAAATCTTTCAAAATTACATACATTACAGTTTGCATTGAACGACGAGCTTTTGAATTTGCTGATTCGATATAAACAACATCTTTGGCAAAGTCAAGATAAAATGCTGATAAATCATTAGTGATGAAATTAATGATTGCTTTATAAACGCTCATAAAGCTGTAGCTATCATATGCCGCACGGATTTGTTTTACTAACTCATTGAATTTAGTCAGCATATATTTATCCACAGCACGAAGTTCAGCAAAGTCAATCGCATCAATGTTTGGATTGAAATCAGAAGTGTTCGCAATCAAGAAACGCAAGGTATTACGGATCTTGCGGTAAACTTCAGAAACTTGACTGAGGATGTCCATAGAAACACGTACGTCTGATTCTGTGTCGATTGATGCTACCCAAAGTCGTAAAATGTCAGCACCTAATTTTTTAGTGACATCTTTTGGCAGAATTGTATTTCCGATAGATTTAGACATTTTCCGTCCTTTTCCATCTAACACAAAGCCTTGTGAAAGAACTGCTTTATATGGTGCAATGCCATTTACCGCAACAGAAGTTGTGATTGAGCTATTGAACCAACCACGATATTGGTCAGATCCTTCGAGATAAAGGTCAGCAGGATAGCTGAGGTAATCACGCTCGTTGAGGACACCGTTCCAAGATGAACCTGAGTCAAACCAAACGTCCATGATGTCTTTTTCTTTAGTAAATTCACCATTTGGAGAAGCGGGGTGAGTGAATCCTTCTGGCAAGAGGTCTTTTGCTTCACGTTCAAACCAGACTTTTGAGCCATGTTTGGCGAAAAGCTGTGCCACGTGTTCGGTTGTTTCTGGTGTGATGATTGGCTCACCGTTTTCACCATAGAAGATTGGCAAAGGCACACCCCATGCGCGTTGGCGAGAGATGACCCAGTCGCCACGGTCACGCACCATGTTGAACAGACGTGTTTTACCCCATGGAATAACCCAGTCCACTTTTTCCACTTCATCCAAAATGTTTTGGCGGAAATCGTCGATTGAAGCGAACCACTGTGGAGTGGCACGGAAAATTACTGGTTTTTTTGTACGCCAGTCGTGTGGGTAGCTGTGGATAAAATGTTCCACATGAAGCAAGCGATCTGTGGCTCTCATTTTTTCCAAGACCAATTCTTCCACATCATCGTAGAATTTTCCTTCAAAGCCCTCAGCTTCAGCTGTAAAATAGCCTTGGCTGTCAATATCTTCGATGACTGGCAGTTTGTATTTACGGCTGTATTGATAGTCATCTTCCCCGTGGTTTGGCGAAGTGTGAACTAAACCAGTTCCTGAGTCCAGGCTGACATAATCAGCATTCATGACCAAGGAATCACGGTCGTAGAAAGGATGTTTAGCGGTCATATATTCCAGTTCTGAACCTTTAATGGTTTGCAAAACTTGTGGGTTTTCCCAACCAATTTTTTCAGATACTGTTTCCAGTAAATCTTTGGCAATCAAGAATTTACGGTTTTCTACTTCCACCACGATGTAGTCGTAGTCTGGGTGTACAAAAATTCCACGGTTTGATGGGAAAGTCCACGCAGTTGTTGTCCAGATGATAAACTCTGTGTCTGCTGGAATTTTTCCTTGAACATCGTTCGCTTTAAAGGCAACATAAAGGGAAGGAGATTTCACATCTTGATACTCAATTTCGGCTTCGGCAAGCGAACTTTCTGATGATGGGCTCCAATAGATCGGTTTTGCACCCTTGTAGATATAGCCTTTTTCAGCCATTTTACCAAAGACACGGATTTGCGCAGCTTCATATTCTGGCAAAAGTGTCAGATAGGGGCGATCCCAATCAGCCAAAACTCCGAGTGATTTGAAGTCTGTCCGTTGCATTTCAACTTGTTTCATGGCATATTTGCGGCATTCTTCCAGATAGTCAAGCAAATCCATTTCTTTGCGTTTCATGCCCGCTTTCGCCAATTGTTGCTCGATTGGCAAACCGTGTGTGTCCCAACCAGGAACGTAAGGTGCTCTAAAACCAGCCATTGATTTGTAACGAACGATGATGTCTTTAGAAATTTTATTCAAAGAGTGACCGATATGAATATTTCCGTTGGCATACGGTGGGCCATCATGCAACATGAATGATGGCTTGCTTTCATTCAATGCTTGACGTTGTTCGTAAAGTGAGCTATCTGCCCAATCTTTTTGCCAGTTTGGCTCTTTGTTTGGCAAACCTGCGCGCATTGGAAATGCTGTTTTACCAAGATTTAGTGTATCTTTAATTTTCATATTTTCTTCTTTCTATTTTTAAAATTTTTATCAATTTTATCTTTTGGTGGTTGGGCCATTCTTGCTCAAAAAACTCAACAGTCTGGCTTGTCTTTAATCAACAAAAAAACGATTTTTCGCAAAGGACGAAAAATCGTGGTACCACCTTTATTTTTTCTATCAATCTTGTTAAATTGATAGAAACTCTAAACACGTAACGGGTGCGGCGCTTAAACTTACTGTAAGTTCAGTCTAAGATTTCTCCCAAATTGCTGACGTCATTGATTTTCAATTTTCGTCAGTAATTTGGGAACTTCCATCAGCTGATAACAAGAAAAAACAGGGAATGCGAGTCTTCCATCACCACTCGCTTGCTTGGATTATCTTTTTTTCTTGTGTTGGTCTAATGAATTAGTTTTTCAATTCGCTCAAATCAATCGTTTCTTGATTATCCATTGAGTTTGAAACTTCTGGCTCTTGGGATGTCAGCTCTGGAAACTCTTCGTAAGTTGCTTGTGAATCCGTTGATGTTTGCGTCAGTGAATTTTCTGCGTCTTGTGTTGCTTCAACTGGCGTTTCAACAGTTTCGTCAGCATTTTCGGCATCAGTCAGAGCTTCTTGCCCTTTTGGTGCTTCAGCTTCTGACACTTCTTCGGTCTCCTTGACTTCTTCAGTTGCATTAGCAACATCTTCATCCGTCAATGGCGTAATTGCTTGCGTTTTTGCTAACGTTTCTTCAGCACTTTCCAAGTGTTCCTCAATGATTGATTGAAGTTTTTCTTCTGGATTTACTGCATAATCACGCGTTGGACGGAAAATTTCTGCCCAATCATCCGATTGCATTGAAGCCAGTTGGTTTTCCACAACCGAAGTCATCCGTTGGTGATAAAGACGCATTTTACGTTTCAAATCATCTGTATCACGAACCAACTTACGCGCGTCATCTGAAGCAGCATTCAAAATAAACCCAGCTTCTTTTTTCGCTGCTTCAATAATTAGCGCACTTTTTCTTCCAGCATTTGCAATGATTTCACTCGATTCTTTTTCAGAATTGATTTTCATCTTGTCTGCTTCGCCTTTAGCTTGCTCTCGAAGATTGTCAGCAGCATCTTGCGCTACAACGATCGATTTATTGAGTGAATCTTTCATGTCGTCAAAGTATTTCACGCGTTCGCGCAATGATTTCAACTCACGTTCTTGATCTTTAATGGTTTGAGCAAACTCGTCGTAATCTCGAACGACAATATCCAAAAACTCATCGACCTCATGCTTACTAAATCCACGAAATTGTGGATTGAAGCTCTTGTTTTGAACATCCAGACTGTTTAATGTCATCATCCCCTCCTCAGTTTATTCTATTAAACTCTAACTTAATTTTAGTTAAAATTATTCCCATTTATCTTTTATGATTTTTAATGATCTCGAGTTCAACCTTCTGTTTTCCTTTTTTCGTCAGCCCCAAAACTTTAGAAATTTTGATTCTTCCAAAGCCACGAACACTGATTAAATCGCCAATTCCAACAGAAATATTTTTCTTATCAATTTCGAGATAATTTATTTTTATCTTATTTGATTCTAACATATTTGCCGCAATATTGCGAGAAACTTTGAAAGCGACTGCAATAATTTTATCAATCCGTAAGTTATCCACAAGAACAACTTCACTGACGGATTGATTTGGGGCAGAATTTAATTCCGTCAGTGAAATCTCTCGAATTTTGACGGCTGCTCGTCCCACTTTTTCAATCGCTTTAAAAATTTCAACGACGTGTTTGCTGACGAAAATTTGAACCTTATCTGCGGCAACAATAATATCACCCACTTCTTGCCGTTTTAAGCCCGTTTGCCCTAGAAAAGTTCCTAGAACTTGCGCATGAGAAATCTGCACGAACTTAGAGGCATAAGACATTTCGAGCAGTGCTAAATCAAAATCTTCTGCATCAAAACGATAAAATTCTGGTGCCAGTATGACTTTAGCTTGCTCCATCTCTCCCAACAATTGACTTGAGAAAAGTTGAACCTTTCTTTTATTCGCTAAAGTTTGCAAAATTTCCAACTCACGCGGATTCAGAAAAGAAGTGCTAATCACCGCATAAGAATCTTCCACTCGATTCAGCCACTCTAAGCAGCGATCAATAAATCGCCGTTCATCTGCCTGAAAATGCTGATAAATATTTTCTTCGTTCAAAACAAAATTCCATTAACCACAATCATGATAAAACGTTGAATAAATTGTAGAACAATCACAGCCACCAAAATGGAAAAATCTAAACCAGCAAAACTCAAAGGAAGATTTTCAAAAAGGCTTAAATAAGGACGAGAAATTTTGATAATAAAACGACCGAACCAAGTCCCATAAAGACTTGGAATCCAGCTCATCAAGGCATAAATGACTAAGACAATGGAATAGGCATCTATCAAACGTAGAAGCCAGTTTACTATTGTAATCGTTATAATCATTAGTAGATATCGTAACTTTCAAAATTTTGACCAGCTAAGATAGACATTTCTTTCGCTGCATCGACTGTAATATTTGCAGGAGTCATCAAGAAAATTTGTCCCCCCACATTTTGAATATCACCATCAAGAGTAAAGACCACACCCGTCATAAAATCAATGGAGCGACGTGCTTGGGCGTCACCCATAAATTTAAAGTTAACCAAAACACATTCGCCATTTTTAACGATACGTGCTGATTCCATGATGTCTGCATAGGCCCGTGGTTCTTTAATTGCAATAGTAGATACCGCTTGCGCCAAAGTTTGGTTTTGGGAAACGGTTTGTTGTTGTACGATTTTTTCAGGCATAGGTTTTGAGAAATTCTGAGCAAAACGCTTTTGTGGCGCTGCTTGTGTTTGTTTTTGCGTTTGTGTTTGAGTTTGTAATCTTGAAGCCGCCGCTTCCTGACGTGCCGTATAATCAGGCTGTCCTGCTTTTTCCTCAACCGTTGGTTTAGGGCTGGCTACGACTGTTGGTCTTGGTTCTTGCGCAGGGCGTGCTGGTTCATCAAAATCTTCATCATCCTCTGCTAAATAACCACGTAGGGTATTCATCAGATCTTTAAATGCCATATTTTCCTCCGTTGTTTACTTTATCTGTCTCACAAGTTTTTGAAAAATTCCGTTCCTATCCGAACGAAACTTGCCCCATTTTTAATGGCAGCCTCATAATCTCGACTCATTCCCATACTCAATTCAGTACAAGGAATTTGTGGAAGATTCATTTCAGATATTTCAACTTGCAATTTTTTCATTCTTCCAAAAATGTCATTACACTCGTCTTCAGTTGCATCAAACGGAGCCATTGTCATTAAACCAACAATCTCAATATTTTCTAGTTTGGATAATTCAGGCAAGATGCCCAAAAGTTCATTTACTGAAAAGCCATGTTTACTTTCTTCACCAGAAATATTAACTTCAACAAAACATTTGATTTGGTGCTCCGCACGTTTACTAATTTCTTGAGCAAGCTTCATAGAGTCTAGCGCATGAAAGTAGTCAACAAAATTGATTACACTTTTGACTTTTCGTCTTTGCAAATTACCAATCAAATGCCAAGTAACCTTATAATCTTTTAAAGCTTCATATTTTTCAAGAAAGAGCTCTGTTCGATTTTCAGCGAGGTGTGAAATTCCATTTTCTAAAACTTCACGAGCTAGCTCGGCTTTGACATACTTAGTAACCGCAATGACTGAAACTGACTGATTAGAATAAGAAGACGCAGCTTTTGCCGCATCTACGTTACTCAATATTTTATCAACATTTTCTTTAATCGTCATTGATCAATTATTTACGGAGGAATGGTGGGGTATCAAGATCTTCATCAGAAGTAGGAATGCCTCCAAAACTTGTTACTGATGACGTATCACGTGTGTTATTTACGCTTTGACGTGGTGAAGCATCACGACGGATATCCCAATCTCCAAATGCAGAATTTCCTTGTTGTTGATTTTGTGGAGCAGCTTGTTGTTGAACTGGGCGGCTCGCTGGAGTGTGTTGCATATTGGCATTGTGTGTCAAGTTAGGTTGACGACGTGTTTCTGCTTGGAAACCAAGGGCTTCATCAGCTGTTTCTTTCGCTACACCTGTTGCAACAACTGTAACACGAATTTCGTCTTTCAAGTTTGGATCAATTGCTGTACCCAACATAATGTTGACATCGTTACCAGCCGCTTGAATCACGATTTCAGAAGCATCTTGTGCTTCAATCAAGCTCATGTCCATGCCACCTGTAACGTTCAAGAGGACATTTTCAGCACCTTCAATGGTTGTTTCCAAAAGTGGTGAGTAAATCGCTTTGCGTGTTGCTTCGATGACACGTTCTTCACCAGTAGCAACACCGATACCCATAAGAGCATCACCTTTGTTTTCCATTACAGTTTTCACATCGGCGAAGTCCAAGTTAATCATACCAGGGTTGGTAATCAAGTCTGTAACCCCTTGAACACCTTGACGCAAAACATTATCCGCTTCGCGTAAAGCTTCTGTCAATGGTGTTTTCTTGTCAACAATCTCAAGCAAGTTATTGTTTGAGATAATCAACAAGGTATCAACGTTTGCACGCAGCGCTTCGATACCTTCTGTCGCAAAGTATGAACGTTTTGAACCTTCAAAACCAAATGGACGAGTGACAACACCAACAGTCAAAGCACCAATTTCTTTAGCGATTTGAGCAATGACTGGTGCAGCACCTGTACCAGTTCCGCCACCCATACCAGCTGTGATGAAAATCATGTCTGAGCCTTCAAGTGCTTGTGATACTGTTTCAGCTGATTCTTCGGCTGCACGTTTACCAACTTCAGGTTGAGCACCAGCACCTAGGCCGCGTGTTAATTTTGGCCCAAGCTGGATTACTGTGTCTGCTTTTGAGCTGCGCAAGGCTTGCACATCTGTGTTGGCAGCGATAAATTCAACGCCTGAAACACCTTCTTCAATCATGCGGTTAATCGCGTTACCACCGCCACCGCCGACACCGATAACTTTAATAACAGCACCCGTTGTTAAGTCTGTATCAAATGAAAATTCCATGTTTTATTTCTCCGTATTTTACTTTCAAAATTTAAAGTTTTTTACGAAAGCTCTAGTAGACTTCAACCAAAACTATTTTTGGCACTAGTTCTTGTAAAGCTTTCTTTTGAGTAATTTCTTAATGCTTAGTCGAAAAGGTTGCCAAAGAAACCTTTAGCACGGTCTAAAAGACCTTCTTTTTCTTCTTCAGCTTCTGCTGGTTTTTGAGCGACTACTGGACGAACCTGAGGTTCTGTGTAATAATCATTTTCAGCATTCACTGGTGCGCTTGCTTGAACAGGTACAGTTTGTACGGGTGCAACGTAAACTTCTTCAGGAGCACTATAAGTGTACTCTCCAGAAAAAGCTTGTGAAACTAAAACATCGATATCACTGCGTTGTCCAATGTAGCTCACAACACTAATCACTTGAGCAAAAGCAGGATTGCGCAAGCCCATTTCGCCAGGGACAAACAAACGAGCATTCATTCCAAGAATCTTAGTTGCCAAATCAACAACACCTGGCATTGCGGCTGTTCCACCGACTAAAATCACTCCACCAGGTACTTCAAATGAAGCACCAGCTTCCAAATCTTGACGTACTCGAGTAAAAATTTGAGTCATTCGTGCTTCGATGATTTGTGAAAGGTAGTATTCTGTGACTTGGTCAGCTTCTTCTTTGCCGACAACTTCAACAAGGAAGTATTCATCTTGACTTGCCCGTTCGGTACTTGCTTCACCATAGTTGACTTTCAAATCTTCTGCTGCTGAAACAGATGTATTCAGCACTGTTGAAATATCTTTGGTGATGTAATCGCCACCTTCAGGACTAGTGTGTGTAAACTTCAGTGCTTGTTCTTTGACAGCACTAACTGTTGTTTGACCTGCACCGAGATCCACCATGATTGTTCCAAATTCGCGTTCACCTTCGGTGAGCACGTATTGGGCCATTGCCAAAGGAGCAATAACAATATTTTCAGCAATCAATCCTGCACGTTCAACGACTTTACGAATGTTATGGACTAAAGTTTTTGGTCCTGTATAGACAACGCCATGGATTTCTAAGCGTACGCCAAACATTCCGCGTGGATCAGAAATTCCTGTAAAGCCATCCACGGTAAATTCTTTTGTTTCGACAGCGATGATTTCACGTTCGGGTACAATCCCACGCATCAACGCATTTTGAACGACTTGAAGAACGTCGTTGTCTGTAATTTCTTTTGTTTCACTAACAATCGGAACCATGCCTTGACAAGGTTCGATTTCAAGAGAGTTTGCTGGAATGCTCACGTTGATACGATCAATCGTGATTCCTGCGCGCTCTTCAGCAGCGTTAATCGCTTTGCGTAAAGCTTGCGCTACTTTCTCAATGTCAACAATAATTCCATTTTTTAAGCCGTCAGATTTTGCATTTCCAACGCCAATTATATTCATTTCACCTGAAACGTACTCTGCAACAAGCACTTTAATCGTGTTTGTTCCAATATCTACGCCTGTATAAAGTCCACTTTTAGCCATAAAAGCGACTCCTTTCTCTTACACATCACAATTCATTTTTTTTAATAATTTAGCAGAATGTATAGATAATTTTATACACAGATACATTCATTATATATTTTAACATAAAATCACAGTAAAACAAGAGTTTAGCTGTGATTTTATAAGTTTTTTTCGTTTACTTCCTGTATTCTTTGGCAACAGAAAAAATTGCGATGGTTCCCTCGCCTGTGTGAGTTACAATCGTTGGACTGAGCGGACGGATGTCAACTGCAATCTGTGGGCTTTCTTCAAGAATTTGAGTTTTAATTTCTTGGGCTGTTTCGTCTGTTCCTGAGTAAGAAATAATTAAATGTGGGTAAGCGCTATCCATTTCGGTCAGAGTTTTTTCAATCATCTGATGAATGGCTTTTTTCTTGCCACGAACTTTTGTGACTTGGCGCAATTTTCCTTCAGGATCGACGTCTAATAAGGGCTTGATATTGGCCATTGTACCAACCAGAGCGACTGCTTTTGGAATCCGTCCACCTCGTGCTAAATGGTTCAAATCATCCACCATGAAACGGCTCTCCAAGCGTTGTATCAGCTCATTCAAAACTTTTAAACTTTCATCCAAGGTTTTTCCAGCGTCACGGAGTTTAACCATTTCCTCAACCAAAAAACCTTCGCCAGAGGCTGCAGCGAGTGTATCAACAACTGTAATTTCAGCTTCTGGAAGCTCTTCCAATAGCATTTCTCGAGCAATCACGGCAGATTGATAAGTGCCTGAAAGTCCTGACGAAAAAGCCAGATAAACCAACTCTTCATCTGCTAAAGCAAATTTTTTAAACACTTCTAAAAATTGACCAGAGTTGACTTGTGAGGTTTGAACGGTTTGTCCTTTTTTGATTGCTTCAAGAAGAGTACTGTTGTCCAGCGCCTTCTCACCGATGGTTTCATAGGTTTGATCCCCGATATTAACGGTCATGCCCAAGTGGGCGATGTGGTGTTCTTTAAGATAAGACTGGCTCAAGTCTGCGGTTGAGTCTGTCATAATTTGAAAAGTCATTTAATTCCTTCCTCTTCCTCTGTCAGAGCTGACAGAAGCCCTTTTTACTGACAGTTTTTTTATTTTGCTAGAGAAATTACTGACGAAATGTTTCAAATGATTGACGTCAGCATTTTCTCTGCTTTTTTGTCAAGATAATGTTAGTTCCGATTTCTAAAAATTTCGTACATCAAAATGCTGGCAGCGACCGATGCATTCAGGCTCTGAACGTGTCCTACCATTGGAATTGTAATCATCTCATCGACTTGCTTTTTGAGATTTTGTCCAATCCCGTGACCTTCGTTACCAATAATCAAAGCGACTTTTCCTGCTGTATTCCAGCTGCTGTAAGTCGTTCCATTCATGTCGGTACCAAAAATCCAGAATTGTGCTGCTTTAAGCTTGTCTACTGCTTGTGACAAATTGGTTACTCGCACAACTGGAACGTGTTGAAGCGCGCCAGTACTTGCTTTAACTGCTGTTGGTGTGATACCGACTGCCCGATGTTTCGGAATAATAATGGCATCAACTCCCGTTGCATCAGCCGTTCGTGCGATTGAACCCAGATTGTGGGGATCCGTCAGCTCGTCCAGAATCAAAATTGTTGCTGTTTCCTTTGCTGACAAATCCGTCAGTAATTTGGTCAAATCAGCGTAAGCAAATTCGGCCACCCTCGCAAGAAAACCTTGGTGGACACCGTTTTCCGTCAGTTTATTAAGTTCTGTTTTTGGCGTCCAAGAAATATTAACTTTTTTAATTCGTGCAAGTTCTTTGATTTTTTCAACATTCTTGCCGCGCAAATCTTCTTGAACATAAAGTTTGTTGACCAAGTTGCCGTTTAAGGCTTCTGTGACCGCGTGTAATCCGTAGATGATATCAGTATTTTCCATGAAATCATTATATCATTTTTAGACAAAAAAACCTGAGTCTATTTCCAAGTTTTTTTGCTTATGTAAATCTGTTAAAAAATTATGTAAATGACATAATTTACTTTTAGAAGGATTTTACATAATTTTTTTCGCCCTATTGCTGCTCATTTTTTTGAATATATGTCGTCATTTCTTTTTGATAATGCGCTGCTTTCCAGCTTTTTTCCGGTTCATTAAAATAATTTGCCAACAAATAAGCAATATAAGGCCCCGTCGTCAGTCCCGACGAACCCAGCCCACTTGCCACCACCACCGAAGAATCATCCTCAAGCGGTCCAAAAAAGGGAGCAAAATCCTCAGAATAAGCCCGCGTCCCCACTCGATAACGATAAGGAAAATCTAGCAATTCTTGATTTTTCAGATAGTCCGCAAAATCCGTCAGTTGCTCAAAAGCCGCTGACGTCTCCTGCAAATCCCAACCTGCCTCGTTTTCGTGCGTGGCCCCCACCAAAAGTTTTCCCTTTTGAAAGGGAATAAGATCAGCAGCCCCTTCCAAAAAAACCACAGGGAAATTTTCAGTAGCAAAATTTGTCTGGAAAGATAACAATTGTCCTTTTTGCGCTTTGACCTTGACTTGATAGCCAACAGGTAAGAGTAAATCTTTGAGCGCCGGACCTGCACAAATTGCTAGCGCATCAACTACTGTTCTTTGCCTCTCATGACTCACCTCCCACGCTTGATCCAACTTACGAATCTGCGCACGTTCTTGATAAAGCTTAACGCCCCTTTTTTCTGCTCTTTTTTTCAAATGAAGCAAATAAGCCGCACCATCCAAACGCGCCCCACCAGAAAGGTAGAGGCTTGGAGCAGGTTTGAGTAAAGGCATAAGGTTCGCCGTTTCTTCTGGATTGAGCAAGCGGATTTCGCCCATCTCTGGCGCTTCTTTTTGCCGCTCTAGCGCTAATTTCTCCAGCTCTTGTAAATCATCTTTTTTTCTTAAAAATAAAGTCCCACAGCGCTCGTAGATTTCCTTATTCAGTTCAAAATCCACAGTCAATTTTTCAAAGAAAGCTGCGCCCTCTTTTGCCAATTGGTACCATTTTTTATTACGCCGTTTGGACAACCAAGGCGAAATGATGCCTGCGCTGGCTTTAGTTGCTTGATTTTTTTCATCATCAAAAAGACTGATTTCAAATCGCTGATTGTCTAGATAATTTGCCAAAGTCATACCGACAATTCCGCCGCCAATAATTGCAATTTTTTTCATTTCATTCTCTTTTTTCTGTTGTTTTAGATTGTCTTTATCACTTTTGCTGGGCTTCCAACAACTACAGCATTGTCTGGAACATCTTTTGTAACAGTTGAATCAGCCCCAACGACGGCATTTTTCCCTATTGTCACACCAGGCAAGACCGTCACATTCGCACCTAGCCAGGCATTTTCTTTAATCAAAATGGGTTTAAGCTGAAGGCCCAGTCTTTTTTCAGGCTCAAGTAAATGATTGACACTGATCAAACGACAGCCCGGCCCAATCAAAACATGGTCTTCCAGTGTAATTCCCCCTAAATCAACAAAAGTGACATTTTGATTTAAGAAAATATCCTCCCCTAAGCGGATATGACTGCCAAAGTCACTATAAAATGGCAGTGAAATAGTCACTGAATCTGCAATTTTCTGCCCGATCACTCCTGATAAAATCGCTCTGACTTCATCTGCGGGATGATACTGCATGGAAAGTTGGGCTAGCTTCGGTTCATTGTGGGCTTTCAGCTCATGGATTTCCTTAAAAATTTCATCTTCTTTTAAAATTTCGCGATACTGTACTCGGTCAAGTAAGTTTTCTGCGCTCATTTCTCCTCCAGTTGCTTTTCTAAATATAAATCAATCAAATCACTTTCACTAGGTGCCATAACTTCGTCATAATGCTCAATCTTGTAAGTCAGATAGTCCAATACTTCTTGCTTTTTTAAAATTTCATGACGCAATTGATCCACTTGATTTTGCAGAATCTCAAGTCGCGCTTCTTTACTGCTCACTTCCCCTTTTGCGACAAGTTTCATGTAGCGGGTTAAAGGTTCAATCTGAACCCCAGCCTCTCGCATATGCTTGACAAATTTTAAAGTTTTAATGTCCTTGTCGTTGAAAGTTCGTAAGCCTGATTCTGTCCGAGCGATTTTTGGAATGAGCCCGATTTTTTCATAATAACGGATGTTATCTGTTTTTATGCCCGATAATTCGGCAGCTTTTTTGATATTCATTCTTTTATTTTAACATTTGAAGTGGACTTTAAGTCAACTCATTTCAAAAAAAAATCATCTAACCAACTGGTTAAATGATTTTTTATTTTTAAGCTAAAGCGCCCATTGGATCCCAAGGCAAAAGGACTTGTGGCTCTGCTTCATAAGCAGCAAGTTCTTCAGCGCTGAGCAAATCTTTGCGAACCACGATTTGGTAAGTGTATTCGTCCATCCAATCGTCAGAAGCTACGAAATATCCTTTATTTCCAGCTTCTTTACCCCAAGAATTTTCAACTTTCCATTTGACAGAATTACCATCGACGTCCAAGTCCACTCCAGCTAACACCATCGCATGAGTCATGAGGGATTCACCATAATCCAAACGTCCAGCTTTAGTTTGGGTGAATTCAATGTCCAAAGCAGCTTTGAAATCGTAAGAATCCATAGTCAACAGGCCTGCTGAGCGATTTGATTCTTGTCCCACATCACAACCAAACCAAACCGTTTCACCAGCTTGCATTTGTGCAATCGCCAATTTTTTGAAACGATCCATTTCGACGTTCAAATGTTTGACTTCTTTTCCACCAACAACATTACCCAAAAATTCAACGGTGTAGCTCTTATTGTAAGGTTTATCAGCCGTTGGGGCGTTGATAACTGACACATACTCGTTCAAGTTAATGCCAACAAATTCATTGTAAAATTCTTTTGGTGTTCCAGTGAATTTTTTAAATTCATTGTCTTTGTTGCGGAAGGCAAATTCAAAGTTTTGTGGTGGCAAGCCCAAAGTTGTGGCAAGGAGATTAAAAATTTCTTGCAAAAGTTCTTCTTTGACCGCTTGCACATCGCCACCTTGTTCAAGGGTGTAACGCAAGATTTCTGCATCTTGGCGGAGCAATTTGTTCAAGTATTGATTGAGCTCACGTGAATTGCTTGACGCTTGTGATTCTGGATAAACAGCTTTTGGCACGATGCCGTATTTGTCGAAGATTGCTACCATCATGTCCCATTGTCCACCGTCTTGTTGTGGGGTTTGCAAAAGGAATTTCAAACGGCGATCGTCCATATTGACATTGCCAATAATTTGCTCCATGAACCAGTTTGATTTTTCGTATTTGTCCCAGAAAAACGTGTAAGCTTGTGAAAACTCGAAGTCTTCCGTTTTAAATTCATTGATAAATTTGTGGCGGAAAGTGTTGAGTGCCGCAAACATCCAGCAGCGACCAGATGCTTTTTGGTTTGTGACAGGATCTTTAGTCAAATCAATGGAAAACTCTGGCAAATTTGCAGCGTGCGAACCACGAACCTCAAGTGCTGAAAGCAAACCATTTTTAGTCACGGCATTTTCTAGCGCACGTAATTTTGTATTTTCAGAAAAATTTTCGTAGAGTTTTTGTGTAAAATCTGTTGTTACTGTCATAGTACCTCCCAAAAGTTCAACATTCTGACAGAGCCGTTGAACAGGGTCATCACTTTAAAATGTGTATGACCGCCTATTATTTATTACATTCTTCTATTATAATCTAAATTGTCAAAAAAATCAGCTTTGAAGCCATGTTTTCAAAGTTTTCTGCGCCGAAAGAAGCCACGGATGCGCTACCTTCAAGCCTTGCGCCCTGATGAACTCAATATAATAAAGCGCAGCCAACTCCAAATTTGCTGACGTCAGCATTTTCTCTGACGTTTTTAGCTCTGAAAATTTCGTCAGCATTTTCTCTGATGCTTTTGTCTCTGAAAATTCCGTCAGTATTTTCTCTGATGCTTTTGTCTCTGAAAATTCCGTCAGCATTTTCTCTGTCAATTTTCACTGACGCAATCACTTCTTGCGTGCTCATCAGTAACAGCTCCTGCGCAGTTTTACCAACGGATAAACAATGCTCAAATAAAAATTCATTTTGCAAAAAATCTCTCACTTTTTCAACAAGAATTTGCTGCTCCACGTTAAGCCCTCCCACTTATCAAAATAAAAAATCTGCTTTTGGGCAGATTTTTCCTTCTTATTTGTTAAATATCAACAGCCGTTCCAGAAGCAATAATCATCATCATGTTGCTTCCATTATTTCCGATGGTTTCATAGTCCACTTTGACTCCCACAACTGCGCTAGCACCAATCGCTTGCGCCCGTTGTTTCAGTTCTTCCAGCGCTTCTTCGCGTCCTTGAATCAATTCATTTTCGTAAGATTTTGAACGACCACCTAAAATGTTTGTGAAACTTGCTTTGAAATCTTTGATGAAATCAACCCCAGCGACCACTTCGCCAAAGATAATTCCCTTATAGCCTTTAATTTCAACACCTTCAATCGTGTTCGTTGTTGTGATAATCATCCGATTTCCTCCAATTTTCCCTAGCTAAATCTTATTTTAACTAAATTATACCATTTTTTGCAACAGACGAATCAGACCTTGGGCTGATTTTTGCCCAGCTTCAATGATAAATTGATCAAAATTCACATTGGCATCATGGTCTGCCGTATCCGACATAGCACGAATAATCACAAAAGGCTTACCAAGTGCGGTTGCCGCTTGGGCAATCGATGCCCCTTCCATTTCCACCGCTAAAACTTCTGGAAAATGATTCTTAATTTCCACAATCTTTGTAGGACTGCTGATAAAGCTATCCGAGCTTGTAATCAAGCCCACATGAACATTTTCCAAGACTTTTTTCAACTCTGAAACAAAATATTTACTTGACTCAAAATACAAAGGTTGTTGCGCCATTTGACCAAAAGCATAGCCAAAAGCCGTCACATCCACGTCATGATAAGCCAGTTTATCGGCGACGACCACATCCCCAATCGCTAGACCATGTGCCACAGCCCCAGCTGATCCAGTGTTAATAATGGCATCCACGTCAAAAATGTCCACAAGAAAGCCGACAGCTAAGGCTGACATTACCTTACCAATTCCAGATTGAACCAAGACAACATCGTGCCGCCCAATATTTCCTGTGTGAAAAATCAGTCCATGTCGCGTTTGTTTGCCCGCGTGCTCCAAGTTTTCAACAAGAACGCGGATTTCTTCGTCCATTGCACAGATTATTCCTAATTTCATTTTTATCTTATTCTTTCTTTAAAATACTTTTTTCCTGCTCCACAAAACACTGACGCTAAGGAAATTTCCGACTGCTGGCTCTGCTCATCTTTTTCGTATTAGAAATAATACAAAAAGAAGGCAACGAAGAACAGCGCAACGATAAGAACCACGATTAAAAGCCATTTATTGATGAGTTTGCCTCGTTTTTGAGCCTTTGCGTTTTCAATTCGTCGGCTCTTATAAACTAAGTTTTTACTGAGTTCCTTCTCAATATTGTCATATTTTTGGGCAATTTCTGAATCAGACTCCAGCTCTTTTTGCAATCTTTTTTCCAGATTTTTCTTATCCTGTTTGGCTTTTTCGATGATATCATCGGTCAAAAGAGGTCTAGGCATGAGTGTTCTCCTTTGCTTTTAGCATTTTCATCTCCCAGTACCAAACCGCCATAATTGTTTTAGCATCGGCAATCTGACCACGTCCAATCATTGCTTTTGCTTCGTCTAGAGTTACTTCAATTTGTTCCAAAAATTCGCCATCGTCAGCTGGTTTAGGCTGCTCAAGCTTTGTTAGATTTTCCGAAAAATAAACATAAGTTTTTTCCGATGAAAAGCCCGGAGTACCATAGAAAGACGTGATTTCCGTTACCTTTTCTGCTTGATAACCCGTTTCTTCTTCTAATTCACGCAAAGCCGCAGCTTTGGGATCTTTTTCTTCACCTTTTTCAAGTTTCCCCGCAGGAATTTCAAAAATAAACTGCTCTAAAGCCTTGCGATACTGACCAACTAAAACCATTTTTCCCCGATGCACAGGCGCAATCGCTGTGCCACCATTGTGAAAAACTAACTCACGAAAACTCGTGCTGTCATCAGGCAAACTTACAATATCACGCGCGACTTGAAAAATCTTCCCATGAAAAATTTCTTGTCGTGACAATGTTTTTTCTTCAAATTTTTTATCATCAAAATCCATGATAACTCCTTTCCAAAGAAAAATCGCCTCAGCATTGCAAAGCAATTTTTCCTCAACAAAGCAGGCAAAAGGCTTTGTTCCTTTTATTTTTTCTTATTGACCACGATAATGTGGCATTTTCTTCGCACGTCCCAACTTATTAACCTGACGTGAACGTCCCAGAGCCATCGCTTCATCTGGTACATCTTCGGTAATCGTTGAACCTGCAGCAGTCAAAGCATTTTTACCAATGTGAACAGGCGCAATGATTCGTGAGCCTGATCCAATGAAAGCAAAATCTTCGATTTCTGTGTTGTACTTATTTTTACCGTCGTAGTTGATTGTGATTGAGCCAGCCCCAAAATTAACTTTTTCACCCACTGTCGCATTGCCAATATAAGTCAAATGTCCAGCTTTTGTACCTTTTCCAAGCGTTGAACCTTTAATCTCAACAAAGTTTCCGATATGAACTTCTTCACTCAAAACCGTCCCTGGACGCAAATGAGCATATGGCCCCACATTACTTCCAACGCTTAAACGACTCTCTTCAATTGTAGAATTACGAATTTCACAATCTGAATGAATCTCTGAATCAACAATCCGACTTCCATTCGTGATATAAACATTTTTGAAAATGTTTGTTTGCCCTTTGATCACAACATTTCCTTCAATGACTGTCTCTTCACCAATGATTACATCACTCTCAATATAAGTCGTTTCTGGATCAATCAAAGTGACCCCATTCACCATGTGAGCATGGTTGATGCGTTGGCGCATGGTTTTCTCAGCCTGCGCAAGTGCCACACGATCATTAACACCCAGACTTTCATCAAAGTCATCCAACACATGAGCAGCAACGGTTTGACCTGCTTTTTTAAAAATTTCAATGACATCAGTCAGATAATATTCGCCTTGAGCATTATCCGTTGTAATTTCGCTCAACGCTTTAAAAAGCGCTTTGTTATCAAAAATATAAGTGCCTGTGTTGATTTCAGTGATTGCTTTTTCAAAATCGTCAGCATCTTTTTGCTCAACGATTTTTTCAACAGACTCATCTTCGCCACGTACAATTCGCCCATAACCCGTAGGATTTGGCGCAATAGCTGTCAAAATCGTCGCTGTCGCTTTTTGGGCAAAATGATAATCAAAAAGAGCCTGCAAAGTCGAGCCAGTAATCAATGGCGTGTCTCCTGCAATAACCAAGGTTGCCCCTTCTTTATTTGCCAGCAAGTCCGCGGCAATTCTCACTGCATGACCTGTTCCCAATTGTTCCGCTTGCTTAACAAATTGAGTTCCTCTAGGCAAAGTAGCAATCACTTGATCAGCTTCGTGACCAACAATAACGACTTTTTTTTCAATTTCAACTTCGTAAACGCTTGTCAAAACATGGCCAAGCATTGATTTACCAGCCACCTTGTGCAACACTTTCGGAAGGGCTGATTTCATACGTGTTCCTTTTCCTGCGGCTAAGACAATTGCAAATTTATCCATAAATTTCTCCTCTATTATACATAGCAAAATAAAAAAACTTTATTCAATTATACCATATTAAAAAAAGTTTTTTGCAATCCTTTTAACTTTTTATGATAAAATGGACACAAGTTAGAAAGGAAATTTTTTATGAAAACAGTCGGATTTATCGGAGTTGGAAAAATGGCAAGTGCTATTATTGCTGGCCTCGACAAAACAAAATTTAATTTACTCATCTCTGGTCGAGATTTTGAAAAAACAAAACAACAAGCTGCTGATTTATCAGTGACAGCTGTCCAAAATCATGACGAATTGGTCAAAAAATCAGACCTTATCGTTCTTGCCATCAAGCCACAAGTTCTTCCGTCAGTACTACGCCCACTTTCTTCTGCCTTATCCGCAGATAAAACACTGATTTCCATTGCTGCTGGATTGACTTTAGCTGATTTGGAGGCGCTCGCTGCTTCAGAAAATCAAGGCATCATTCGTGTCATGCCCAATATCAATGCTCAAATTGGCAAGTCCACCTCAGCCATTGTCCGCAATGAATTTGTCAGTGACGAAGCTTTTGACGCAACGAGTGAAATTTTTGGCGCTGTCGGCTCCGTTCACCAAATTGCTGAAAAAGACTTCTCAACTTTTGCTGCGATTGCTGGCTCAAGCCCTGCCTACATTTATATGTTTATTGACGCACTTTCCCGAGCTGGTGTTTTGCATGGACTTCCCAAAGACCAAGCTACAAAAATTGTCGCTGAAACTTTGCAAGCCTCTGCCGAGATGATTTTGCAAAGTGGTGAAAATCCTTGGAGCCTTGTAGATAAAGTATCAAGCCCTGGTGGAACCACTGTCGCTGGTGTGGTCAGCCTCGAAAAAAATCATTTTGTGGGAACAGTCATTGACGCCATTACAGCAACAATTGATAAAGAAAACCAACTCAGATAAAACAAAAGAACTTACATTTCGTAAGTTCTTTTATTACCTTTTAAATTTACGTCAGCATTTTCTCTCATGAAGTAAAATCCGTCAGTAAAATCTCTGAGTTTAAAAACCAAAAAAATGCCTTACGGCATTTTTTATTAACGACGAAGTCCCAATGAAGCGATGAGTTCACGGTAACGTTGAACGTCTTTACCACGGAGGTAACCAAGAAGGTTACGACGGTGACCGATTTTTTTCATCAATCCACGGTAAGTTGCGTGGTCTTTTTTATGAGATTTGATGTGGTCGTTAAGGTGGTTGATTTCCCAAGTCAATACAGCGATTTGTACTTCTGGTGAACCAGTATCGCCTTCTTTACGAGCGTATTGAGCGATGATTTCTTGTTTTTTTTCTTTTGAAATTGCCATGAGTTTTTCTCCTTTATTTGTATTGCCCAGTCCGAGTGACAGCTTGGCAAGCATGAAACCAAGAATGGGTTGTAAAAAACTACTCTCCTATGATACACTTTTTCTTCTCTTTTTTCAAGCTTTGCTAAAAAAAACTAGAAATCAATCTAGTTTTTTAGTCCTTTCAATTTGTACCAGCAGTCGTGGTCTTTTCAGAATTTGTATTTCCCGTTGTTCCTTCTGCCGTTGAAGTATTAGAATCTGAAGGAGAGCTTTCTGGGGTTTTAGTAGGCTCAGAAGTCGTTGAAGCTTCAGAAGTTGCTGACGTAGTTGTAGTTGTTGTCGTTGATGGTGCTGTATAAACACTATAAGTCACAGAAATCGTTGCGTCTGGTGAAACAGAGGCCCCAGGCTCTGGTGTGACATTCCAGACATAACCATCTGATTGAGGACTTGTACTTGCTTGCGCTCTAAAGATGATATTATCACCCATTGTGAAGCCAGCTTGCTCCAAAGCCGCACGGTAATCTTGATATGTCATGTAGATTCCATTTGGTTTATAGTCAGGAACTTGAATTTTCTTACCTTTAGATACTTCAAAAGTAATCTTGTCATTACTACTTGTATCAAACTTCTCACCTTTTTTAGGGGTCTGCTTGATAATAATACCCGCAGCATAAGTATCACTTTCGACCTCTTTTTGGACAACTTGATTTTCGCTAATATTAAAGTCCTTCAGTAAGGCCGCCATAGCATCATCAATATCCTCACCAACATAATCATCCATCGTAATCACATTTTCATTTCCAGTGGAAATATATAAATCCACTGAACTCCGTGTGCGTACGGTTGAGCCGCTTGTAGGATTCGTCTTGATTGCTTTACCAGTAGCAACACTTGAACTTTGTTGCTTATGGACAGTACCAACTTCAAGGTTAGCTGCTTTGATTTTCGCTTCTGCTTGTGTTTCTGTGAGATTTGTCACAGAAGGGACTTCAACATTCTTTGGAGATGAGAGCAACCAAGCAGATGCTACCCCAGCAACAACGAGGAGCATAATCAAAGCTAGAACAAGAAGATTTCGCTTGGCTTTTTTCTTTTTGCTCTTTTTAGATTGAGTTTTTTTATTCTCGCCCATCTCTGATGAAGCTGCCACATCATTTCCTTCTTTTTTATCAATCAATGGCTTTGTGTCATAAGGATTGATAAGATTTGCTGGCATTATTTTTGTAGCGTCAGATTCTTTCTTAAAAATAAGCTTAGATTCACCTTTTCGATCCAAACTGATTGACGTTGCCAAATCATTCATCATTTCTTCAACATTAGCATAACGATCCCTGATATCCTTAGCCGTCGCCCAAATGACTACATTTTCTAATGCTTGTGGCACTTCTGGATTGATATTGATGATACTTGGAATATTTTCTTGGAAATGTTTTAAAGCAATAGCGACCGCAGAATCCCCATCAAAAGGAATTTGCCCCGTCAAAAGCTCAAATAAAATAATCCCAATCGCATAAATATCTGACTGCACCGTAGCGTTTGAACCACGCGCCTGCTCTGGTGACAAATAATGCACCGAACCAAACATAGTATTGGTCTGAGTCAAGGACGTTTCGGACAGTGCTTTTGCAATCCCAAAATCCGTTACCTTGACTGTCCCATCTGGCGAAACCAGAACGTTCTGTGGCTTCAAATCACGGTGAATAATTCCGTGTGAATGAGCCATTTCCATTGCCGATAGAATTTCGGTCGTAATTTCAATCGCTTCTTCATTAGAAAATGGCGCTTTTTGAATAATATTTTGCTTTAGCGTTGGCCCATCAACAAATTCCATAACGATGTACTGTTGATTTTCAAATTCACCAACGTCAGAAATTCCGACAATATTAGGATGAGAAAGCTCTGCCATTGCAAACGCCTCCCGTTGAAAACGGGCAATCGCAATATCATCATTTTCAAAATTTGAACGCAAGACTTTAATGGCAACTTTCCGATTACTCAAGAAAGTGTCCTCTCCTTGATAAACGTTAGCCATGCCGCCACGTCCAATTTCCTTGATAATCCGATAACGATCGGCAAAGATTTTACCGATTTGAATCATCAGCTAACCTCCTGAGCTTGTGTCACAACCGCCCCATCAAAATTAACCAGAATCACGGTAATATTATCTGAACCACCGTGTTCATTTGCCAAACGAATCAGAGCTTCGGCCTTATTATCCAAAGTCCAATCTTCACGCGCCAACACTTCCAAAATTTCTGCTGTCGAAACCATATTCGTCAATCCATCAGAGTTCATCAAAATGACATCTCCAACTTGGAGCTGCAAACTTTGAATATCCGCTTGGACTTCATTAGTTTGCCCAAGAGATCGCGTAATAATATTTTTGTTAGGATGAACTTCCGCTTCTTCTTCAGTGATTTGGCCCGCATCAACAAGCTCTTGGACTAACGAATGATCCGTCGTTACCTTGCTCATTTCGCCATCACGTATCAAGTAAGTCCGACTATCACCAACGTGAGACGAAATTGCCAGATTTTCTTGAATGACCAAGGCTTCAAGCGTCGTTCCCATCCCTTGATACTCATCCAGTTTTCCTAGACTTGCAATGTTTTCGTTTTCGTTTCGGATTTGATTACGCAACCAAATTTCGATTGTCGTTTCTGGAGTACCCTCATCAAAAAAAGTTTCTGACCAAAGTTTGCCAAGGTCTTCTACGGTAAGCTTACTCGCTACATTTCCTGCTTTGTGACCACCCATACCATCTGCTAAAAGAAACAAACGATAGCCGGCACGGTTAACATATGTATCGGCATAGTCCTGATTAGTGGTTCTTTTTGAGCCGATATCTGATAAAATACTGTATTCCACTTCTTCTCCTTAAAGAACAAAGTTTTAATAATTCAATGACTTTTTTGCATTTTTTGATTGCTCAATAAACACTTTAAGTAAATTATTTTCTTTTAAATTTCGCAACAAAGAATCCGTCAGTATGATACATTTCCGGTGTGATAAAAATACAACCGTCAGTGATAATGTCTGATTTTTCGTGTGAAATTTCAACTTGCTCAAAATCTGGATGATTTTCGAGGAATTTATGAACAACATCAAAGTTTTCCTCATCAAAAATTGTGCAAGTACTGTATACCATTATACCACTTTTTTTCAAGCTTTTCGAGGCACTATCCAAAATTTCTAACTGAATTGCTTGTAAATCCAAGAAATCCGAATTTTCTTTACGATAACGAATATCTGGTTTCCGACGAATCAAACCAATTCCTGAACAAGGGGCATCAACCAATATACGATCAAATTTTTCTGCCCCGAAGTTTTCATAAATCTCCGTCGCATCCATTTTTTCAGTTCTGATTTTATCTGCAACACCTTGGCGCTCCGCATTTTGCTCAATCAATTCCAACTTGTGCTCATACAAATCAAGTGCTATAATCTGACCCGTTGTCAAATATTGTGCCATATGCGTTGATTTGCCCCCGGGTGCAGCACAGGCATCAAGTATCTCTTCTGTCCCTGTGATTTCCAGTTGCGGTGCAACCAACTGACTTGATTCATCTTGAATCGTAATTCGTCCAGACTGAAATTCTTCTGTGGCCGCAAAATTTCCACTGTCAGCAATAAGCGCTGTTGCTGCTAATTCTGACGGACGCGTTCCGGACAATTCGACAGTTGGATCAAGCTTACGTAAGCTGACGTGACTTGGTTTTTCGAGACTTTCAAGGATTTCCCCTGTTCGTTTTCCACCAAATTGACGTACCATTTTGTCTAACAAAAGTTTTGGCATTGAATACTTCGTTTCCCAATCCTTTGGTTCTTCAAAGCGATGTTCTGAACGCATAAAATTACGTAAAACAGCATTAATAAAATTGGCTGTCGCTTGACCATCTTGACGTTTAGCAATTTTCACCGCTTCATCAACAGCTGCTGAAGTTGGGACTTTATCCATAAATAAAATTTGATAAGCCGTCAATAAAAGTAACATTTTTGCCCAAGGTTTTGGTTGTTTTTTTAAAAAAGGCGTAATATGCCATTCTAATAAATCTTTTTTAGAAACAACACCGTAAACGAGTGCTGTCACAAATCCTTTATCCACCGTAGAAAGTTCCGAATCGCGTAAATTTCGATCGAGTGAGATATTGGCGTAAGCATCATTACCAAAAATATCGTTGAGAATGATGAGAGCAGTTTGTCTTGCATTTTTTTTCATAGAGCTAGTATAACACACCCTAACAATATAATGCAATACGATTTGCTAAACAGGGTGTTTAGCGGTTCTTCAAAAAATGTATTGCAATAAGGTGCAATACATTTCACTCAAAGGCTAGTTAAAATATTTCTTCCAGGTAATCCCTACTATGGGTTCTTGCGTAACTCAAAAATGCTACTGCGCTACATAGAGCCTAGACCGACTAAGCAAAATTACTACTCTTTAAGCTTGAGTTATAAGGGATCTTCTTAATTCTCCTTTAAAAAATACATTACTTCCCAAAAATTCCTGACTAAATTCCAAGTAAATGTTATAATTTACTAAAAATATTTAACAGATTAAGTCGCCATAAATGAGCTTATCTGGCTAATTGTTAGCTCCTTCTTTAGGATTTTTAGGAAAAGTCTACTCAAAAGAATGCAGAAACAACGAACAAAAATATGAGGAGAATTTATGAAAAAATATGATGTCATTAAAACTGTGAGCGGGGAAAATGCCGTTATTATCTTTGGAGAAGAGTCAAATTATAAGCACTGTTGCATTATCAAACTAGAAAATGGCCAATTGGAAGTCATTGATAATAAATCAATCACCCTTATCGAAGTATTTGACGATTCTGAAAATGAACCTTTTTATTAAATGTTATAAAAAAACGGAATAAAAAACTCATCACAAAATGATGAGTTTTTTTCTATTGACCTAGTTTATCTCCAAGCTGGATTTTTTGTCCAAGTCCATTGAGAAAACTTGTGATTTCCATTTGCGGTTTTCCAGCAGGTTGAACTTTGAGGAGTTGTAATGCCCCCGTACCGCAAGCAACAGTAAGTCCTTTTTTAGTTTTTTCAATGATTTCACCAGGCTCACCAGCTCCTGCTGTTTCTCTTGAATCATAAATTTTGAACCGCTCTCCATTCCATGTGCTATGGGCTACTGGGAAAGGATTCATCCCACGAATCTGATTGAAAATCGCTCGTGCTGATTTCGTCCAATCGATTTTTTCTTCTTCCGGAGAAATATTGGGGCTAAAGCTTACTTCCGCTTCATCTTGGGCGATTGGCTGAATCTCGCCAGTGAGATATTTGGGTAAAGTTTCAAGCAATAAATCACGTCCAACTAGAGCAAGTTTTTCAAACATTGTTCCAACATTATCTTCATCAAGAATAGGAATTGAACTTTGCGAAATCATGTCGCCAGCATCCATTTTGCGTACCATTTCCATAATGGTCACACCGGCTTCTTTTTCACCATTCATTATAGCGTAATGAATGGGCGCCCCTCCTCGATATTTTGGCAACAAAGAAGCATGGGTATTGACAGCAAAAGTAACCGCATCAAGCAATTTTCCTGGTAAAAATTGTCCGAAAGCAGCTGTCACAATGCCCACTTCCCCTGATTCAGCTAACGTCATCAACTGAGTCATTTCCAAGGAACCTGATAATTTTTCGGGCTGAAGCACTGGCAAATCAACGCTCAAAGCTAA
Source organism: Lactococcus sp. S-13 (assembly GCF_004210295.1). NCBI lineage: Bacteria > Bacillati > Bacillota > Bacilli > Lactobacillales > Streptococcaceae > Lactococcus > Lactococcus kimchii. The sequence goes on from NZ_SDAK01000001.1 coordinate 1,272,786, forward strand.
TTCTTTGACTGGAGTCATGCGCAATTCTTGTTTGCGGCCGACTTTACGATCGGGTTGAGTCACGACGGCTAGAATTTCATATTGATTGGAATCAATCAAGCCTTGTAGAACAGTTGCAGCAAATGGTGGTGTTCCCATGAAGATAATTTTTGTTTGTGTCATTGATTTTCAAACTCCTTGATAATGATTTTCTTTTGTTGCATGAGGATTTGGATGGCTTTGTCGCTTTGAGCGAGTAGCTCTCCTAGGTTTTCAGGGATGATTTGCCAAGAAAGACCAAATTTGTCTTTGCACCATCCACATTGTTCGGCTTCGGGAACATGAGAAAGTTTTGCCCAATAGGAATCAATTTCTGCTTGGTCTTTACAAGTGACCGTAAAGCTAATTGCTTCATTAAATTTGAAAAGTGGTCCACCATCGAGGCAGATAAATTTTTCCCCATTGAGTATAAATTCGCCATTGATGATTTTTCCCGCTTGCCCGACAAAATGCTCATCAAGCTTTTCGTCAGGGTAGCGCTCGATTCTTGTGATTTCTGAATTTGGAAAGACAGAAACATAGTAGTTCATCGCTTCTTCGGCATTGTCATCAAACCAGAGGCTTGGAGTAATTTTCGCTTTCATCATTAACCTTCCAATCTTTGTAAATTTCGGCTTTATCCACATGGGGATAATTTTTATTTTCAGCAATTACTTTTTGGATAAGTGGGGAGGAGTTTTCAGGTGAAAATTCTGTCAAGCTTTTCCAGAGTGCTCGGTCAGAATCGTTTTTCCCATCGGCGACAAATTCAGGGAGTTTTTGCGCTTCACGGCTTAATTTGACATCGTAAAGGTTAAAAATGTGATGGGTGAGAACTTGACGTTCTTTTTCGTAAACCCATGCGGAATAAACTCGACTATTAGCACTTGAAACTACTGTAAATCCTGTTTCTTCAAGGACTTCACGCTCAAGGGTTTCTTGCATGGATTCTCCAATTTCTTGTGACCCACCTGGTAAATCGTAGCGATTTTGATAGGGACCAGAATTTTTTTCAATCACAAGCAATTTGCCTGCATCTAGAGCAACAGCGTACACTCCAAAGTGCTTGAGTTTTTGAACGTTCTCAATCATTCTCCTTTCCCGCCTTCATTATGATAAGGGCGAAATTTTTCGTGTTTTTGCTCGAATTCTTGGATTTCAATGATTTGATTTCCCTCAAATTTCACCAGCGAAATGCCGTCAAAAATACTTTCTTTATCCTTATACACACAATGAAAAGTCCAGGGGAAAAATCCTGTATTTCCATCAAAATAAGCATCGTGCACCGTCCAAGATTTTACGCTGTTTTCCACAGGTTCAGTCCAGTGACAAAACCACTTTTCCACTTCTTTTTTCCCCTTGTAGCGTGCGCCGTAGCATTCTGTGTATAAAATATCTTCTGAAAGGGTCGCAAGTAGTTTTTCAGCATCTTTTTCTAACCACGCATCAATTGTACGGTAAAAAAGCTCCTTTTTGGTCATCTTATTTTCCCTTGCTTTCTTTATCAGACAAAATTTTGCGGCTCGCTGTCAATCAGTACCCGCAAATTTTTGTTTTCACGTTGTTGAGTGAGTTCTAGCACTTGATTTAGTGCATTTTCAAGTTGTTCTTCAAAACGATATTTGACCAAAATTTGATAATGAAAAAGATTGTGTGTTCTGGCAATAGGACGGGCAGTGGGGCCCAAAATCTTTGCTTTGGTCGTCAAATTTTGTCTTAGGAGTTGGGCGATTTCATAAGCTTTTTGAATGACTATTTCTTCATTTTGATGAGAAATCAGCACTTGAACAGTGAAATAATAAGGCGGATATGAGAGTTCCTTTCGAAAAGCCATTTCTTTCTCATAAAATTTTTCATAATCTTGAGCCTTGGTGAGTTGAATAGCATAATGATTGGGGTTAAAGGTCTGAATAATCACTTCACCTTTTTTATCCGCTCGTCCAGCTCGTCCAGCGACCTGCATCAAGAGTTCAAAAGCGCGCTCACTGGCACGGAAATCGGGAAGATTGAGTCCTGTGTCTGCATTGATGACGCCAACTAGAGTGACATTAGGAAAATCAAGTCCTTTGGCAATCATTTGCGTGCCAAGTAAAATATCGGCTTCGTGTTTTCCAAATTTGTCCAGAATTTTTTCATGGGCGTTTTTAGTACGCGTCGTGTCTACGTCCATCCGTAAGACACGAGCTTCTGGGAGGATTTTGTGGAGTTCTTCTTCGACTTTTTGGGTGCCTGAGCCGTAATAACGAATCTTGCGAGATTGACAATTGGGACAGGTTTGCGGAATGCCTTGAACGTGTCCACAATAATGACAGTTGAGGGTTCTAGTGTCCATGTGCAAGGTCAGAGAAATGTCACAATTCGGGCAATCAACGACAAAGCCACATTCCCGACACATCACAAAAGAGGAATAACCTCGTCGATTGAGCATGAGAATGATTTGCTCATTTTTTTCTATTTTTTCTTTTATTTTCTGGAGCAGGGTTTGCGAAAAATTGGTCGATTGGTCAGAAATTTCTTGACGCATATCCACAACTTGAATTTCTGGCAAAATTGCTGCTTCATTGGCTCTTTTGGTCAATAGTAGAAGGTCGTAAACACCACGCATGGCCCGCGCTCGCGACTCCAAACTTGGTGTGGCTGATCCTAAAAGAAGCGCCGCGCCATGCCATTTCGCCCGTAAAAGTGCAATGTCTCTGGCATGGTAGCGGGGGCTAGAGTCTTGTTTGTAGCTACTTTCGTGCTCTTCGTCAATAATGATGATCCCTAAGTTTTCCACAGGTGCAAAAATCGCGGAGCGAGCGCCGACAACCACTTGGGCCTGTCCTGATTTGATTTTTCGCCACTCATCGTATTTTTCGCCGTCTGATAGACCCGAGTGCATAATGGCAACTTTGTCACCAAAACGGGCAATGAAACGGTTGGTAATCTGCGGTGTTAGGGAAATTTCTGGGACTAGCATGATGGCTGTCTGCCCTTTTTTTAGAAAATGGTCAATAGTTTGCAGGTAAACCTCTGTTTTTCCAGAGCCTGTGATGCCTTCTAGCAAAAAAGTTCGCTCTGGATTGTGGATAATTTTTTCAAAGGCCTGAGTTTGTTCTGCGTTGAGCTGTTTCGCTTGGTCGCTTTGGATAGCTGCAAATTTTTCTTTCGTGCGCGAAATTTCCACTTCTTCAATTTTGACGAGGTCATGTTCAACAAAAAATTTGATGATTTGAGTTGAAAAATCTAAGGTTTTTAGGGCTATTTTTTCTTGGTTGAGTCGCAAAAGAAAGTATTTCAACTCTAGACGTTTTTTGGCTCTTTTTTCGATTTCAAACTGAGCTAATTTGTCTAAATCTGGTACGCTGAGGTATTTTTCAATTTTTCGATTTTCTTTCGATTTGGCGAGGTATTCAATGCTGATTTCGCCTGCTCGAACGGCTTTTGCTGATGCAATTTTTTGCGCTTCTGTCAGTTCTGACCATTTGCTGCTGCTTCCGTCAGATGCCCGCAAAAGCTTGTCATAATTGGAATTGAGTAGATTGGGCAGCATGGCTTTTAAACAAGAAATCTTGTATGAAAACACGGAATGGCGCATCTCATCTGCCAACCACAACTGCTCTGGAGTGAGCACGGGTTCAGGGTCTAATAATTCAGCAATTGTTTTCAAATTTTCGAGCTGTTCGGACTGCTCAAGCACTTCCACCACAATCCCTTGCACCAAACGATTACCTGTACCAAAGGGCAAATGCACGCGCATCCCCGGCTCAATCAGCTCCGAAAATTCCTGTCCGACGGCATACGAAAAAGCTTTGTCCGTTTGCATCAGTGGGACATCAACAATTACTTTGGCAATTTTCATTAAGCTTTGACCTCCACATTCTTATCTTATTATAACAAAAAAGCGAGTTCCGCGCTTTTTAGCTGTACGATATTTACGTCAGCATTTTCTCTGCGAATTTTGAGTAGGAAATAATTACGTCAGCATTTTCTCTGCGAATTTCGAGCGGGAAATAATTACGTCAGCATTTTCTCTGCGAATTTCGAGCGGGAAATAATTACGTCAGCATTTTCTCTGATATTTTCAAAGAAAAAAAAGCGCTGACGCGCTTGATTTTATTCGGCTGCAGCTGCTTTTGCAGCACGGCTTTTATTTTGTTTTGCTTCTTCTTCGGCTTCTTCTTTAGCGATTTGCTCTTTGATGCGTTGCTCTTTCAATTTCGCTTGCAAACGTTCTAATTCACGTTTTTCCATCAAAGTTTTACGCTTCAGTTCAGGCGCTGGGTGAATTTTCACCGTTCCGTCAGCAATTTCTTCCAAAGATTGCAAGGTGCGTTTTACAGCTTTGAATTCTTGCGTTGGACGTTCTCCATCACGCAATTCATGTGCGCGCTTCGCTTCCAAAACAACCAAAGAATATTTTGATTCCACATGATCCAACAATTTATCAATTGACGGTTCTAACATCATAATGCACTACCTCATTTTCTAAACTTTTCGCACTGACACTACTTCCGTCAGCCTTTTTTCTCTGACAAAAAAATCCGTCAGTATTTTCTCTACACTTTTACATCATCAATCATATGCACATAGCGTTCGATGACACGATCCACTCGATAATGCTCAGCCTCAATGATTTTTTTAACCCGCTTAGCTGCCAAGTCAACCTCATCATTTACAACCGCATAATCATATTCACTCATCAAGCGAATTTCTTCTTTTGCTTTTTCAAGTCGTGATGCAATGACCTCAGCCGAGTCCGTCCCACGTCCAACCAGACGACCACGTAACTCTTCCAAATCTGGCGGAGTCAAGAAGACAAACACACCATCAGGAACTTTTTCCTTCACTTGCAGCGCACCTTGCACTTCAATTTCTAGAAAAACATCCTTGCCTTCGTCCAAAGTCTGATTGACATAAGTCAATGGTGTGCCATAATAATTCCCTACATACTCCGCATATTCCAGCATTTGCCCATTACGAATCATCTCCTCAAACTCGTCACGCGTACGGAAATAATAATCTTTTCCGTCAACTTCACCCGGACGTTGTTTGCGCGTCGTCATCGACACAGAGTATTCAAAATTATTGTCGCTCTCAAAAATTTTCGCACGAACTGTTCCTTTTCCAACCCCAGAAGGTCCAGAAAAAACAATTAATAAACCACGCTCACGCATCTCGTCCTCCGATATCTTTTTTTAAATTTAGCTTCGATCAATCAATGATTAAATCTATTTTAGCAGAAAGCCCAGCCAAAAGCCAGTTTTTGTAACGAAAAAGAAACCAATTGATATGTTTAAGTTACATTTCGGTTTTCACAAACAAAAAAACTCCCCGAAGGGAATTTTTTTATTTCGCATAATCAACCGCACGAGTTTCACGAATTACCGTAATTTTGATATTACCTGGGTAATCCATCTCATTCTCAATTCGATTTTTAATGTCACGTGCAAGCACTGTCATCTTATCATCGGTTAAGCGATCTGGTTTGACCATCACACGAATCTCACGACCCGCTTGCAAAGCAAATGCTGTATCAACACCCTCAAAGCTTGTTGAGATTGCTTCAAGATCCTTAAGACGCTTGATGTAATTCTCAATTGACTCACGGCGCGCACCAGGGCGAGCGGCAGACAAGGCATCTGCTGCGGCAACAAGCACAGCAATGTTGCTCAGTGGCTCTGTATCCCCATGGTGGCTAGCAATGGTATTGATAACAATTGGATTTTCCTTATACTTACGAGCAAGTTCAGTTCCGATTTCAACGTGACTTCCCTCAACTTCGTGGTCAAGAGCTTTACCAATATCATGCAAGAAACCAGCACGTTTAGCAAGTGAGACATTCTCACCCATTTCGCCTGCCAAGTTTCCAGCAATATTGGCCACTTCAACCGAGTGATCCAATACATTTTGACCATAAGACGTCCGGAAATGTAAACGTCCCATAATCTTCATCAAGTCAGGATGCAAATTGTGCGCTCCCACCTCAAATGCTGCCTGTTCACCATATTCACGCATCTTATGGTCAAGCGTCTTACGATTTTTCTCAACCAATTCTTCAATACGAGCTGGGTGAATACGACCATCTTGAACCAATTGTTCAAGCGTCATCCGAGCGATTTCTCGACGAATCGGATCAAAACCAGACAAGACCACTGCTTCTGGCGTGTCATCAATGATGACATCAATCCCAGTCAACGCTTCAAAAGTACGAATATTTCGACCTTCACGACCAATAATTCGACCTTTCATTCCATCATCTGGCAAACTCACAACCGAAACCGTTTGTTCTGCTACAGAATCTGACGAAACACGTTGAATAGCCAGCGAAATAATATTTTTTGCACGTTTATCCGCTTCAGCGTGAGCTTTTTCCTCACTTTGACGAATAATTTGAGCCATTTCCTTAGTCAAACCATCACGTGTTTCACTTAAGATAATTTCTCTGGCATCATCCGTGTTCAAGTTTGAAATCCGTTCCAACTCCAGACGTTTCTTTTCTTCAATATGCGTTAATTTTTCTTCGCGCTTATTGAGCGTATCGGTCTTTCTAACGAGATTTTCTTCTTTAGAATCTAAGTTTTCTTCTTTTTTCGTCAAGGTATCATCCTTGCGATCCAAGATTTCTTCACGTTGTTTTAGGCGTTTTTCAGTCTCCTTTAACTCCTGACGTTCTTGCTTAAATTCATCTTCGATTTCACGACGTTGCTTTTGTTCTTCTTCACGAAGGGTGTAACGGGCTTCTTTTTTGAAAGCTTCCGCCTCCAATTTTACAGACTCCGCTTCACGTTTAGCACTCGCCATCACCTCATTTGCTTTATTTTCCGCCTCAGAAAAAAGAGATTCAGCATCCTGCTTATTTTTCTTAATACTTTGAGCGTAAAAAATAAAAGCGACAACCAATACAACCAATAAGACCAAGAGAACGATAGAAATAATGTTCATTAGTCTCCTCTAAAGTCAGGTCTACTGCGGTTCAATAGCCCTAACAGTTTGATTATAAATTAGTATATTTTGCACAGCAAAATACTCATTCATTATACCATTTTAAGCTTGATTATTCAAATAATGATTGTGGGCGTTTTCAAAATCAATCGTGAACAACAAACAACTTTCTTCAACTAATTTTCCAACAAGGCCGCTGCTTCTTCATCTAAAATAAAGGTAATATTAGGATGTGTGCGCAAAATCGAAGCTGGAACTTCTTCAGTAATTGGCCCTTCTAAAACTTTCTTCATAATTTCTGCTTTTGACTTCCCATTTGCAAAAACGAGGAGCTGCTTACTTGCTAAAATCGTCCGTGGCCCGAAAGTTACATAAGGTGAGGCAGGTTCTTTATCTGTCAAATGAGTAATCGCTGTATACAGTCCATCTCCCTTTTCAAAAGAAACCGCAAACGTTTCGCGATCAAAGCTGGTGTAGCCAGGCATATTGGCACAAAAATGTCCATCACTCCCAACCCCCATCACAACCAAATCTAATCCCCCATCCTGTAGAATTTTTTGGTCATAAGCTTGATTATTTTCCGCCGTTAATTCATGCAAATTACCATGATCAATATGCACCTGGTCATAAAAGGCAGTGTTCAAGGCGCTCATCGTCACCCCATAGCGTTCCCCCACAAGAGGGATTTCATCGAAATTATAATAATGAACAGTAGAACGGTCAAAATCCATTTTTTGAAGTTTATCAATAAGAATTTCATACATTCCAACTGGCGTATTACCAGCGGTAAGTGACAGATTCACGCGCTTTGGTAGCATCATCTTTTCCAGGACAATAGCTGCGGCAAGCTCACTCATAGTGGCGTAATCTTTGGTGATGATTTTTTTCATAGAAGCTCCTTTTCTTGTTCTTACTTCTATTTTACAAGATTACGTATTCTATTTAAAGCGATTCCACTCGTTGAAAATAAAAAAAGCGGAAATCCGCTTTTTTTTATTTTCCTAGAGCTGCTTTAAGTGCTTCAACTTTATTCGTTTGTTCCCATGGAAGTTCAACATCTGTACGACCGAAGTGTCCGTAAGCTGCGGTTTGTCCATAAATTGGGCGGAGCAAATCAAGCATTTTGATAATTCCTGCTGGGCGAAGATCAAAGACCTTACGGATAGCTGCCAGTAACTCATCATCTGAAACTTTACCCGTCCCAAATGTATCAACGTTGATTGATGTTGGCGTAGCCACACCAATCGCATATGAAAGTTGAATTTGAGCTTTGTCAGCAAGTCCAGCAGCGACAATATTTTTAGCCACATAACGTGCCGCATAAGAGGCTGAACGGTCAACTTTTGTCGCATCTTTACCAGAGAAAGCACCGCCACCGTGTGGCGCATATCCCCCGTAAGTATCCACAATAATCTTACGCCCAGTCAAACCTGAGTCGCCTTGTGGCCCTCCAATAACGAAACGGCCTGTTGGGTTGATGAAATATTTCGTTTCATCGTCCAAAAGTTCAGCTGGAATCACGGCCTTGATGACTTTGTTAATAACATCATCGTGGATTTGTTCATTTGTTGCAGATGCTGCGTGCTGAGTTGAGATAACGACAGTGTCGATGCGTTGTGCTTTACCTTTGTCATCATATTCAACGGTAACTTGTGATTTTGCATCAGGACGCAAGTATGAAATTTCTCCAGATTTACGCAAATCCGCTAATTTCTTAACTAATTGATGTGACAATGCAATTGCAAGTGGCATATATTCAGCTGTTTCGTTCGTTGCAAAGCCAAACATCATCCCTTGGTCACCAGCACCAATCAAATCAAGTGGATCAATGGCGTTTCCGTCTTTATCTCGCACTTCTTCGGCTTCGTTAACCCCTTGGGCGATGTCGGCTGATTGTTCCACAAGTGAAACATGAACACCAACTGATTTGTAATCAAAACCATTTTCGCTATCGGTATAACCGATTTTTTTAATCGTATCACGAACGACTTGAGCGATATCCACATAAGCAGTTGTTGAGATTTCACCAAAGACACTTACTGTTCCTGTGTAAACAACTGTTTCACAAGCAACGTGTGCGGTTGGATCCTGCGCAACAATGGCATCAAGGATAGCGTCTGAGATTTGGTCTGCGACTTTGTCGGGATGACCTTCTGAAACTGATTCTGATGTAAATAAATGTTTTTCTGACATTTTGTAATTTCCCCTTATTTTCAGTAGTTTGTAAGAGTTCAAAAGCTACTTATCAAACAAACTGAGTCATTTTGATTTTCGGTTACAGGCAATGAGCGAATTAGCTTCGCTAGGATTTTGCAATCCAACCATCGGAAATTGTAACTTCTTTATTTTAGCACAATTCTTAGGCTTTGTTGTGTTTTGAATTTTACGATTTAAAATTTAAAAGTCGGCCTTTGTCATATAAGAACGTGAAAGCGGCAATCCTTGCCCTGATGCTCCTTTAGTCAATAAGAATTGAATCACGTCAATATTTCCGGCTTCAAAACTAGCGGCACAAGCTTGCAGATACATCGTCCACATTCTAGCAAAGGGTTTACCCATTGATTCTACCACTTCATCAAAGACTTTCAGATAATTTTCATTCCAAATTTCGAGCGTTTTTTGGTAATGGCGGCGCAAAGGCTCAATATCATCGACTTGGAGATGAGCGGTCATGATATGGTCAATATTTTCTGAGATATTTGGAATATATCCCCCAGGAAAAATGTATTTTTCGATGAACGGATCCACTCCAGCACCTCGGTGTTGACCTGTAATACCATGGATAAGCGCACGACCATTGGGTTTGAGGTAGTCATAAACTTTTTGGAAGTACATCTCCAAATTTTCTTTACCGACGTGTTCAAACATTCCGACTGAGGTGATGTAATCAAACTCACCTTCTTTAAGGTCCCGATAATCCATCAAGAAGACTTTAACCTTATCTTGAAGTCCCAAATCTTCCGCTTTTTTGCGAACATAGTAATATTGTTCTTCAGAGAGGGTCACCCCCACTGTTTCCAGACCATATTCTTGGGCGGCAGTAAAAATCAGCGTCCCCCAACCACAACCAATATCAAGCAGGCGATTACCTGGTGTGCTGTGTAATTTGTCTAAAATATGATGAACTTTCGCGACTTGTGCTTCTTCGAGGGTCATATTTTCATGGGCAAAATAGGCACATGAATAGGTCATCGTCGAATCAAGCCATTTTTTATAGAAATCATTTCCGATATCATAATGACTGTGAATATCCGCACGTGATTGTTTTTGAGAGTGATTGCCTAAAAGTTTTACCATTGATTTGGCAAAACCAGATTGATCCGTCAAAAAACTTCCAGATTTACGGTAGGCTGAGCTGACTAACTCTTGAATACTGCCTTCAATTTCGATTTCTTCGTTCATGTAAGCTTCGGCGAGTACCAAAGTTGGCATCGAGGAGAGGTCGCTAAATGAAAATTTTTTGTTAAAAGTGATATGCGCTTGGCTTTCGCCTTCGCCGTATTTTTCTGTTTTTCCGTCCCAATAGGTGACTGTGATTGGAATGTCAAAGGCTGCTGCAAGTGCTTTGTTCAAGACTGTTTTTTCAAATACCAAGTTATTTTTTCCCTTTCCTAACGTTATACTATTAAAACTATACTCCGTAGAACAGGGATTGTCAAATAGTTGAAATCTTATATTTTCTGAAAATTTTTGCTATTCCTTAGCGGGAAAACGTTGACATTTCAAGACTGACTTTGTCTTTTGGAAAATTGATGAGCTACTAAAAATAGTGAATTTTTTAACTAGAGCAAATAAAAATATTTTGCTATAATAAAAAAATGAGTGACAAATTAGAAAAAAGTATTATCTTACAGAAAAATCCTTGGTTGTCGGATGTAAAAATTGTGGCAGAATCAGAATCAACGCAGCTTGACGCCAAGTTGGATGGGCAGGAAAATTGTCTCTATTTGACCGAACAGCAAAAGGCGACTTATGGACGGTTCGGACGCCAATATTTTGCGGCAGAATCTGGCGGAATCTACATGAGTTTATTGATCAAGCCTGAAATGATTGCGGGAAAAATGCCTGAATACACCCTGCTGACAGCGGCGGCGGTCGTTTCTGCTATTGAAAAATTGACTTCTAAAAAACCTTTAATCAAATGGGTCAATGACCTTTATTTGGCAGATAAAAAATTTGTGGGAATTTTGGCGGAAGCAAACTTTTCAGCAACTACTACACCGCAGGTTGTGATTGGTGTGGGAATCAATTTTTCAATTTCTGACTTCCCTGAGGAACTCGCAAATAAAGCGACTTCTTTGTTCGTTGATGAGGCGCCAACGCTCACACGTTCAGAGTTAATTGCTGAGATTTGGGCGGAATTTCAACGATTGTCCAATGGAGCGTTTTTTGATATCTATAAATCGCATTCTTTCATTTTGGGGAAAGAAGTGAGTTTTTTTCAAAATGAAACACTCTTTTCTGGCCAAGCACTTGATTTGACTGAAGCTGGCGAATTAGTCGTTGAACTGGCAAATGGTGAACGTAAAATTTTGTCGAGTGGCGAAATTTCATTAAAAAAATGGACTTGATGACAAGTCCATTTTTTGCAATTTATTATTATATAGGAGGCCAGTTTTAGGTCATGGAGGACCTGTTTTCAATACAAGTTCTGCAGGTTGAACGCAGATGGTGTAAAATTTAATGGTGTCAGTATTTTTTGCGAAAGTTGAATTCCGTCAGTGATTTCTCTGACCAAATTCAATTACGTCAGCATTTTCTCTATAAAATTTGATGCCGTCAGTGATTTTTCTGAGTTTTAGAAGTCTGACCAGTCATCTTCAGTTTCTTTGATGATTGGCTCTGCCTCTTTCATTTTACGCTTTGAATTGCCTTCTGGTGCGTCCCAAGGATTGTTCCAGTCAGTATTTTGACCTTTTTGATCAAATTTTCTCTCGTAATTTTGCGCCCATTTATCCATTTTATCTGCATAACGGTCTGACCAGCGATCCATTTTTTCGTCGAAATGTTGTGCTTTACGTTGCCATTTTTCTTGATAGTCGCCTTGATAATCATCATAATGCCGCGATTCTCTATCATTTGGCATAATCCAACTTGCTACAAAGTAAAGTGGAATCAAGCCGCCCCAGCTTCCAAAAGCCAGCACGACAAAGAGAATCCGTAGTAAAGTGACGATATCTCGTCCCCAACCGAAATATTCACAAATCCCAGCAATAACCCCACTAACTCGTCGGTTTGTTCTTGATTTTGTTAATTGTCTTTTAGACATTTTTTATCCTTCCCTTAGAAAATTAAAATCTATGCTTGCTTTGGCGTCATGAGTACACTGGCAATCACATAAACGATGAACAAGGTTCCCCAACTTCCGAAAACACCAAGCACAATCAGAACTCGAATAATATTGATTAACAAGCGGCTCAAGCCAAAGTATTCTCCAAGTCCTCCAATGGTTCCTGCAATTACACGATTGTTAGTTGATCTTCTTAGTTGTTTTTTAGCCATTCTTCATCTTTCTTGATTTATTTTTATTAAATAACTTACGTCAGCAAATTCTCTTGCTTAATCTTCCTCAGTATCAACGTCTTTAAGCCAAATTGTTCCTGATTTTGTTTCAAATTCAAAAGTCAGTGCTTCGTCGCCTTGACGAACAATTGCCGCCCCATTGCGTCCTGCTTCAAACGGTGTATCCAGCGCCAAGCGTGTCTTATATCCCCCAAAAATGGTACGAACATGACCAACCAGTCCTAATTTTTCTGGCACTGAGACTTTGATATCCCCATTAACATTTTTGATGTTTAATTGGCGAGCTTTTCCTGCTTTTTCTGTAAGCAAAATATTTCCGTTCACCAAACTCACATCACCAGAATTAAAGGCTGTCGTAATGCGAATATTTCCATTCACCCCAGCAAGATCAAGCTCGCCTGTTGCTCCACCTAAAACTTTGATTTCGCCATTTTTATTGTTAATTTCGAGCTTATCACTCGTTGTTTCAACAATTTCAGCAACTCCGTTAATCAGATTGATGTCCAATTTTTCAGCTGAAATTTTTTCAATTTTAAGGTCGGCGTGTGGGGCATTGATTTCGATATTTTCGTAATCTTTAGCTGGCAAATAAAGTTCAATATTTGCAGAAACACGTCCATTTGTTTCGATTTCTAAAACATTGTCAATCACTTCAAGCTTTGTTTTTTCAGCCAGATAAGCAGCAACATTTCCTTCATCAACTGCACCGTAAACTCTGTATTCAACTTTTACATGAGCATTTTCACCTGGTAAAATCACAATTTTTCCACTTTTGACATTCAAATCAAGCTTACTGAAATCTTCGTCGATATCTTTTTCCACAAGATGAGAAGTTGATTTCACTTTTGGAAAGCCATTTGAAAAGTCAATATTGTCATCTACTGATTTCGCTACCCCTTGGAAAATTTCTTTTCCTCGAGCAAACAAAGTTTCTGCAACATTTTTCATTGCGTCTGGAAAATCGACGTCGTGGTTGACATAACCTTCCTTATCAGTAGACGAAAATTCTTTTTCATTTTTCTCTGGCTCTGCATCTGCCGCTTCAGAAAAAGCTCCCGTTCCATTTTTTTCCAACAATTCAAGCGCCTCATCTTCTGTGATAATTCCACGACGCATCAAATCCATAATTCTATCTTTTTTGTTAGCCATTTTATTTTAATCCTTTCTTGCTGATTAAGCATTACAATTCTTAAACTTTTTTAGAGAGGTTTTTCTTAACCTCGTACCCTTATTATCTCAAACTTTTTACCAAAAAAAATCAGCCCAAAGACTGATTTTTCAAATGTTTTTCTCAAATCATTTACTTGTCTACAAAAAATATTTTTTTTTGCTGCTGACAATTCCGTCAGCAATTTTTCTGACAAAAATAATTTACGTCAGCATTTTCTCCAAGCAAAAATAATTCGTCAGCAAAAGCTGTTCAGAGAATTTACTGACGAAAATACTCTCAGTCTACTTGGGTTGAATATAAGTAGCCATAGCAGCAACACCAGCAGAAATGTGACGTTCACTAACAATATTATTTCCCTTGACATTCATTTCAGAAACCAAAATAGAATTATCGGGATAAACTTTTTCCACAAAAGCAACGTGGCCATAAACAGGGCTAGAACCAGCGACCCCAGGTGGAAAACTTACAGCATAGCCTTCAGTAGGTACTGTTGTTGTAAAATAGCCTTGAGTTTGAGCATTGATGCCCCATTCACCACCATTTCCCATGTGTGTCCCAATTTGTCCACCAAGTTGAATAATTCGATTATAAACATACTGTGTACAATTTCCAAAAGCATAACTATCAGCCCCAGGATATTCCACCCCATTATAAACAGGAAAGTCAGAAGAGGCTAATTTTGCAGTAATGAGTGGACTAGCAGGAATATTATTCCCCAGTACTTCCGTACTGCTATCTACATTATCGTAAGCATCCAAGTGATATTCCTGAATAATTTGGATTAATTTTTGAGCATATTCTGGATCTGTTGCAAATTTTCCTTGTAGCGCTTGTGCAGCTTCTTGATAAGTTTTAGCCTGTGACTTCCAAGAACCAGCATAAATATCTGGATTCCAAGTTGTCCCATTAAGCATCAAATTGATATAATCATTCAAAGACTGATCATAGTTGCTATAAACTCTGAAACTCTGCTCAGTATAGTAAGGCTGATTTCCAGAAAATTCTAAGGTTTGAAAGGAAATCGATTTTCCGAGGAAAGCCCCTGTAATATTGAAAATATTAAAATATTTTTGAGCCATGTCACTCTGACCATGACCAGATTCCAAAATCGCTTGCGCCAAGATAATAGAAGCAAACAAATTATTTTTGCCTGCTAAAATCCGAACTCGATCAGCAATACTCTTAATAAAGGCTTCATTACTAGATGCATCAATTTTATCAATAGACTGAACTGCTTCCACTTTTTTCAAAACTGGTCCAGTATAAATCGAATCTGTTGTTGACGTTGAACGAGCAATTTGCGCATCCGAAGGGACTTGATAATAATACGAGCTTTGTGAATTGTTTGAATAAATAGGAATAGATGGTCCGGCTGGAATTGATGGAGTTGATGCTCCTCCCCCAGCTGGTCGATTTGGTTCTACGGCTTTCTCTGGCTCCGTAGGTTTGCTTGGTTCTTTTGGCTTACTCGGCTCCGTAGGTTTGCTTGGTTCTGTTGGCTTACTCGGCTCCGTAGGTTTACTCGGCTCCGTAGGTTTACTTGGTTCTGTCGGTTCTGTCGGTTGTGCCGGTTCCGTAGGCTCTGTCACAGTCGTCCCTGAATCTCCCCCAGTGTGCGTGTCCCCCTCCCCCATACCAGTCGTCTTCTCATCATTGGCCGAAGTCCCTGTTGGGTTCGTTGCAGTCGTTGTCGAACTCGTTGTATTGTTTATTACAGACGTAGAGGGCATATCGATAGTCTTAGCCTGTACAGATGAATCAGTCGCTGAATTTCCAAGGCTTACATCATCCGCGTTAGCAATCACACCAACCGTTGTTAAACTCAGCAACAAAGCCGTTCCAGCCATCAGATAGGACTTCCTTCTTGCTTTATTATTTTTCAAATTCATATTCAACTCCTTAACCTTTTCCAAATCAATCAAAAAAATATTTTTAAAGTTTCACTTATATTACAGAATTTTATCACTTCTTACTCAAAAATGCAACCCCTTTGTCTACATTTATTTATACGTAAAAAAGTTCGAAAAGTAACCAAATAAAAAAAGACTCACAAAATGAGCCTTTTTTATTAACAAGCGAATTAAGCTTTGTTAGCTGAACCAAATACATCAATACGTTCTTCAACAGACGCAGTAATTGCATCGAAACCAGGTTTCAAGAATTTACGTGGGTCAAAAAGTTTTTTCTTCATGTATTCTGCTTCGTTAGCGTCAAATTCGTTAACGAATTTACGAGTTGCACCAGCGAAAGCAAGTTGGCATTCAGTGTTAACGTTAATTTTCGCAACACCGTTAGCAATAGCTTCACGGATTTGATCGTCAGGGATACCAGAACCACCGTGGAGAACGATAGGAACGTTACGTCCCATAGCAGCAACAAGTGCTTCGTTCAATTTAGTCAAGTGGTCGATATGAAGACCTTTCCAGTTTTCTGGGTAAGGACCGTGGATGTTACCGATACCTGCTGCAAGGAAGTCAACGCCAAGTTTAGCCATTGCAACTGCATCTTCGATAGGAGCAAGTTCACCTTCACCAACGATACCGTCTTCTTCACCACCAATAGAACCAACTTCACACTCAACAGAGATGCCTTTAGCGTGAGCTTTAGCGATTACTTCTTCAGCAAGTTTGAGGTTTTCTTCGATTGGAAGATGTGAACCGTCAAACATCAATGATGAGTAACCAACTTCGATACATTCCAAAGCATCATCAAAGTGACCGTGGTCAAGGTGAATAGCAACTGGAACTGTGATGCCCATTGACTCTACAAGAGTTTCAATGAGAACTTTACACATTTTGTAACCACCCATGTATTTAGCCGCACCCATAGAAGTTTGGATCAATACTGGAGTCTTTTTAGCTTCTGCTGCACGCAAGATAGCTTGAGTCCATTCAAGGTTGTTTGTGTTGAAACCACCGATAGCGTATCCGTTATCACGAGCGGCTTGTACGAATTTTTCTGCTGAAACGATTGCCATTTCAAAATTCCTCCGAATATTTTATTACCTAACTAGTATAGCATTTTGTAAGCTATTTTTCTAGTCAAAACTTGTGAAAAATGCCAAGTAACCGCTTTATTAAGGGATTTGTTAACATTTAATACAAAAAAAGCTGATAACAAGTTATCAACTTTTTAAATAATATCCCGAGGACCGGTTTCGAACCGGTACGAAGGTTACCCCTCGCAGGATTTTAAGTCCTGTGCGTCTGCCAGTTCCGCCACCCCGGGTACTTATAGAAAAACTCCCCATTGGGAGACCTAAAAAGCGAACGACGAGATTCGAACTCGCGACCCCAACCATGGCAAGGTTGTGTTCTACCCCTGAACTACGTTCGCAATACCTTTTCTGTCTTTCGACAATGCCGACTACATGATTCGAACACGCGACCCTCTGATTACAAATCAGATGCTCTACCAACTGAGCTAAGTCGGCTCATTGGATTTCCTCGTCCCATTCTCAAGAATGAAACCAGTAATACCTAAGATGCGGATGAAGGGACTTGAACCCCCACGCCGTTAAGCGCTAGATCCTAAATCTAGTGCGTCTGCCAATTCCGCCACATCCGCTAGGATTATGACCCGTGCTGGGCTCGAACCAGCGACCCTTTGATTAAAAGTCAAATGCTCTACCAACTGAGCTAACGAGTCTATTGTTCACAAGAAATATTCTATTTCTTGCATAGCCTATCTCTAACTGCTAAAGCACTAAGAGCTACGCTAACGGTTCCGACGGGAATCGAACCCGCGATCTTCGCCGTGACAGGGCGACGTGATAACCGCTACACTACGGAACCTTTTTTTCAATTAAAGGCTGAAACAACCTATGGGAGTTAACGGGATCGAACCGCTGACCCTCTGCTTGTAAGGCAGATGCTCTCCCAGCTGAGCTAAACTCCCATAAACTTGGCCACGAGCCTATCTCCCAGGGGGCAACCCCCAAGTACTTCCGCCGTAGATGGACTTAACTGCTGTGTTCGACATGGGAACAGGTGTATCTCCATCACTATGATGACCAAATCTTTAAATGTTACTTTGAACATTCAAAACTAAATAACACTTCTTCTAACGCTTAACCTTAAGCTTTTTATATTTGACTCTTTTGGTAAAGTCCTCGAGCGATTAGTACTGGTCCGCTACACCCCTCACAGGGCTTCCACTTCCAGCCTATCTACCAGATCATCTCTCTGGGCTCTTAATTCTTACGAATGGGTAATCTCATCTTGAGGTGGGCTTCGCACTTAGATGCTTTCAGCGCTTATCCCTTCCCTACATAGCTATCCAGCCGTGCCTCTGGCGAGACAACTGGTACACCAGCGGTAAGTCCATCCCGGTCCTCTCGTACTAAGGACAGATCCTCTCAAATTACCTACGCCCGCGACGGATAGGGACCGAACTGTCTCACGACGTTCTGAACCCAGCTCGCGTGCCGCTTTAATGGGCGAACAGCCCAACCCTTGGGACCGACTACAGCCCCAGGATGCGACGAGCCGACATCGAGGTGCCAAACCTCCCCGTCGATGTGAACTCTTGGGGGAGATAAGCCTGTTATCCCCAGGGTAGCTTTTATCCGTTGAGCGATGGCCCTTCCATGCGGTACCACCGGATCACTAAGTCCTAGTTTCCTACCTGCTCGAGTTGTAGCTCTCGCAGTCAAGCTGGCTTTTACCTTTACACTCTACGATTGATTTCCAACCAATCTGAGCCAACCTTTGAGCGCCTCCGTTACTCTTTAGGAGGCGACCGCCCCAGTCAAACTGTCCGTCAGACACTGTCTCCCTGGCCGATTATGCCAGCGGGTTAGAGTAACCATAAGTCAAGGGTAGTATCCCAACAGCGCCTCAATCAAAACTAGCGTCCTGATTTCAATGGCTCCTACCTATCCTGTACATGACTTACAGGTACTCAATATCAAACTACAGTAAAGCTCCATGGGGTCTTTCCGTCCTGTCGCGGGTAACCTGCATCTTCACAGGTACTAAAATTTCACCGAGTCTCTCGTTGAGACAGTGCCCAAATCATTACGCCTTTCGTGCGGGTCGGAACTTACCCGACAAGGAATTTCGCTACCTTAGGACCGTTATAGTTACGGCCGCCGTTTACTGGGGCTTCAATTCAGTGCTTCGCTTACGCTAACACCTCCTCTTAACCTTCCAGCACCGGGCAGGCGTCACCCCCTATACATCACCTTGCGGTTTAGCAGAGAGCTGTGTTTTTGATAAACAGTTGCTTGGGCCTATTCACTGCGGCTGGCTGTTACACCAGCACCCCTTCTCCCGAAGTTACGGGGCTATTTTGCCGAGTTCCTTAACGAGAGTTCTCTCGATCACCTGAGGCTACTCGCCTCGACTACCTGTGTCGGTTTGCGGTACGGGTAGATATGACTTTACGCTAGAAGCTTTTCTTGGCAGTGTGACATCACGGAGTTCGCAACCGTAGTTGCTTCCCCATCACAGCTCAATGTTAGAGAAACATGCATTTGACACATCTCACACCTCACTGCTTAGACCAGAATCCATTAACTGGCATCCGTTAGCCTACTGCGTCCCTCCATCACGATCATATCTAGTACTGGAATATCAACCAGTTGTCCATCGACTACGCCTTTCGGCCTCGCCTTAGGTCCCGACTAACCCAGGGCGGACGAGCCTTCCCCTGGAAACCTTAGTCTTACGGTGGATAAGATTCTCACTTATCTTGCGCTACTCATACCGGCATTCTCACTTCTTAACGCTCCAGCACTCCTCACGGTATACCTTCATCGCGGTTAAGAACGCTCTCCTACCATTGATTTAAAATCAATCCAAAGCTTCGGTAATATGTTTAGCCCCGGTACATTTTCGGCGCAGGGTCACTCGACTAGTGAGCTATTACGCACTCTTTGAATGATAGCTGCTTCTGAGCTAACATCCTAGTTGTCTGTGCAACCCCACATCCTTTTCCACTTAACATATATTTTGGGACCTTAGCTGTTGGTCTGGGCTGTTTCCCTTTCGACTACGGATCTTAGCACTCGCAGTCTGACTGCCGAACATGTGTATTAGCATTCGGAGTTTATCTGAGATTGGTAATCCGAGATGGACCCCTCACCCAAACAGTGCTCTACCTCCAATACACTTACATTTCGACGCTAGCCCTAAAGCTATTTCGGAGAGAACCAGCTATCTCCCAGTTCGTTTGGAATTTCTCCGCTATCCACAAGTCATCCAAACACTTTTCAACGTGTCCTGGTTCGGGCCTCCAGTGTGTCTTACCACACCTTCACCCTGCTCATGGATAGGTCACTAGGTTTCGGGTCTACATCATGATACTAAAGCGCCCTATTCAGACTCGCTTTCGCTACGGCTCCGTCTCTTCAACTTAACCTCGCATCATAACATAACTCGCCGGTTCATTCTACAAAAGGCACGCTCTCACCCATTAACGGGCTCGAACTTCTTGTAGGCACACGGTTTCAGGTGCTATTTCACTCCCCTCACGGGGTTCTTTTCACCTTTCCCTCACGGTACTGGTTCACTATCGGTCACTAAGGAGTATTTAGGGTTGGGAGATGGTCCTCCCGGATTCAAACTGGATTTCGCGTGTCCAGCCCTACTCAGGATACTGCTAGGTATAAGCGCTATTTCGTCTACGGGATTATTACCCTCTTTGATTAACCTTCCCAGGTTATTCGACTATAATGCTTAAGTCCACGTTGCAGTCCTACAACCCCAAGAAGCAAGCTTCTTGGTTTGCCCTTCTTCGCGTTCGCTCGCCGCTACTTACGAAATCGTTTTTACTTTCTCTTCCTGCAGGTACTTAGATGTTTCAGTTCTCTGCGTTACCTTCACGTAAGCTATGTATTCACTTACGGATAACTGCTAGTAGCAGCTGGGTTTCCCCATTCGGAGACCGAGGGATCAATGCGTACTTACTGCTCCCCCTCGAATATCGTCGTTAGTCACGTCCTTCTTCGGCTCTTAGTGCCAAGGCATCCACCGTGCGCCCTTATTAACTTTGCCATGATGAATTTAATCATCTTTTTTCAAGTATAAGTTTGTAAATTCTTTAAAATTCACAGCTTTTGGTTTATTTTATCGTTATTAGATATTGTTATTTAGTTTTCAATGTTCAAGTGATTTTAACGTCTTGTCTGACAATGGAGCCTAGCGGGATCGAACCGCTGACCTCCTGCGTGCAAAGCAGGCGCTCTCCCAGCTGAGCTAAGGCCCCACAATCAAGAAATTGATTCTTGTATAGGTTTTCTACTAAACCCCTCAAAACTGAATAAAGTTGAATGCTCACGTCTTTGTATATATTCCTTAGAAAGGAGGTGATCCAGCCGCACCTTCCGATACGGCTACCTTGTTACGACTTCACCCCAGTCATCGGTCTTACCTTAGGTAGCGCCCTCCTTGCGGTTAGGCAACCAACTTCGGGTACTCCCAACTCCCGTGGTGTGACGGGCGGTGTGTACAAGGCCCGGGAACGTATTCACCGCGGCGTGCTGATCCGCGATTACTAGCGATTCCGACTTCATGTAGGCGAGTTGCAGCCTACAATCCGAACTGAGAATGGTTTTAAGAGATTAGCTAAACATCACTGTCTCGCGACTCGTTGTACCATCCATTGTAGCACGTGTGTAGCCCAGGTCATAAGGGGCATGATGATTTGACGTCATCCCCACCTTCCTCCGGTTTATCACCGGCAGTCTCGTTAGAGTGCCCAACTTAATGATGGCAACTAACAATAGGGGTTGCGCTCGTTGCGGGACTTAACCCAACATCTCACGACACGAGCTGACGACAACCATGCACCACCTGTATCCCGTGTCCCGAAGGAACTTCCTATCTCTAGGAATAGCACGAGTATGTCAAGACCTGGTAAGGTTCTTCGCGTTGCTTCGAATTAAACCACATGCTCCACCGCTTGTGCGGGCCCCCGTCAATTCCTTTGAGTTTCAACCTTGCGGTCGTACTCCCCAGGCGGAGTGCTTATTGCGTTAGCTGCGATACAGAGAACTTATAGCTCCCTACATCTAGCACTCATCGTTTACGGCGTGGACTACCAGGGTATCTAATCCTGTTTGCTCCCCACGCTTTCGAGCCTCAGTGTCAGTTACAGGCCAGAGAGCCGCTTTCGCCACCGGTGTTCCTCCATATATCTACGCATTTCACCGCTACACATGGAATTCCACTCTCCTCTCCTGCACTCAAGTCTACCAGTTTCCAATGCATACAATGGTTGAGCCACTGCCTTTTACACCAGACTTAATAAACCACCTGCGCTCGCTTTACGCCCAATAAATCCGGACAACGCTCGGGACCTACGTATTACCGCGGCTGCTGGCACGTAGTTAGCCGTCCCTTTCTGGTGAGATACCGTCACACGAGGAGCTTTCCACTCTCCTCGTCGTTCTTCTCTCACAACAGAGTTTTACGATCCGAAAACCTTCTTCACTCACGCGGCGTTGCTCGGTCAGACTTTCGTCCATTGCCGAAGATTCCCTACTGCTGCCTCCCGTAGGAGTTTGGGCCGTGTCTCAGTCCCAATGTGGCCGATCACCCTCTCAGGTCGGCTATGTATCATCGCCTTGGTGAGCCTTTACCTCACCAACTAGCTAATACAACGCGGGATCATCTTTGAGTGAAACAATTGTTTCTTTCAAGCTTAGAACATGTGTCCCTAGCTGTTATGCGGTATTAGCATTCGTTTCCAAATGTTGTCCCCCGCTCAAAGGCAGATTTCCCACGCGTTACTCACCCGTTCGCTGCTCTTTGGTTTAGTGCAAGCACCAAACCGCATCGCTCAACTTGCATGTATTAGGCACGCCGCCAGCGTTCGTCCTGAGCCAGGATCAAACTCTCAAATAAAGTATTTAAGTCACACTAATGTGACTGGCTTGTCTTTCATTATTGATTGACAGATTTTTTGATGTCTTTCGACATCACATGAGTCATTCTTCTTTATTCAGTTTTCAATGGTCTAGCTCGCTTCAAGACCCTCGTCTCTTGCGACAACTATTATATTCTATCAAACCCCCCTCCCTTTGTCAAGGATTAAATGTATTCCTTCTCGCTTTTTTTCATCTTGACCTCTCAAACCCCGCTGTTATCACGTTTTGATTGCTAGATTTTTTGTCGCTGAAATTTACTTTTTGGCTTTTAAAGGTCATTTAGGAAAAAAAAAATCACCACTAAAGGGTGGTGTTTTTCTGTGATTTAATTTTTACGACTGAAATTAGCTACATCAGCTGCTAAATTTTCAATAAATGTTTCAAATGGGATAACGGCTGTTTCTTTTGATCCATAGCGACGGATATTCACTGTACCATCTGCTTGTTCCTGATCGCCAATAACGATTTGGTAAGGAATTTTATGAGTTTGTGATTGGCGAATCTTCCAACCCATTTTTTCGTTGGCTTCATCAACGACAACACGGAAACCTCTATCTTGGAGTTCTCGTTGAATTTTCCAAGCATAATCGGCATGAATTTCATTATTTACTGGGATAATCGTTGCTTGAGTTGGTGCTAGCCATGTTGGGAAGGCACCTTTATAAACTTCAATAAGGTAAGCAATGAAACGTTCAAGGGTCGAAATAACACCTCGGTGAATCATAACTGGTCGATGTTTTTCACCGTCAGCACCAATATATGAAATGTCAAAGTTTTCTGGGTTCAAGAAGTCAAGTTGAATTGTTGAGAGGGTTTCTTCATTTCCAAGAGCTGTCTTAACTTGAATATCCAATTTTGGTCCGTAAAACGCAGCTTCCCCTTCTGCTTCAACATAATCAAGATTCATGTCATCCATTGTTGCTTTGAGCATCGCTTGAGATTTTTCCCACATTTCATCATCAGGGAAATATTTTACTGTATCTTTAGGGTCACGGTAGCTAAGGCGGAATTTGTAATCATTGATTCCAAAATCGCGGTACATATCCATGATAAGTTGCAAAATTTTACCAAATTCTTCTTGAACTTGTTCAAGCATTACGAAAGTATGCCCGTCATTAAGTGTCATTTCGCGGACACGTTGTAAACCTGAGAGGGCACCTGATTTTTCATAACGGTGCATCATACCGAACTCAGCGATACGGATTGGAAGCTCACGGTAAGAGTGAACGTGATGTTTATAGATTGCAATATGGCTCGGGCAGTTCATTGGACGAAGTTCCATCATTTCATCATCACCCATGTCCATTGGTGGGTACATATCTTCATGGTAATGTTGCCAGTGACCTGATTGTTTGTAAGTGTTAAGGTTCATCATCACTGGTGTAACGACGTGCTGATAACCATGTTTTACTTCTTGATCCACTACGAAACGCTCAATGATTCGACGAATTGTCGCACCAGCTGGTAGCCAATAAGCTGTTCCGGCTCCGAGTTCGGCATCATTGAAGAAAAGGTCAAGTTCGCGACCAAGTTTACGGTGATCCCGCTCTTTAGCTTCTTCACGGAATTTAAGGTTAGCTTCAAGGTCTTCTTTGGTAAACCATGCTGTACCGTAGATTCGTTGCATCATTTTGTTGTCAGAATTTCCACGCCAGTATGCTCCCGCAACATTGAGTAAGTGGAAGAATTTGATAACGCCAGTTGACGGAACATGTGGGCCACGGCAAAGGTCAGTGTATTCCCCTTGTGTATAAATTGTAAGTCCGCCCTCATCTTCGTTGTGTTCTTCAATGAGTTCAAGTTTATAAGGATCATGTGCAAAGATTGCTTTTGCTTCTTCTTTGCTCACTTCTTTACGCTCAGATTTAAAGTTTTCTTTAACGATTTTCTTCATCTCAGCTTCAATTTTGACTAAGTCTTCGTTTGAAATTTGTCCCGCTTCGTTGTCAGTATCATAGTAGAAACCGTCTTGAATGGCTGGACCCACTCCAAGGTGAATGTTAGGAAAGAGTCGTTTGGCCGCTTGGGCAAAGAGATGGGCTGCTGAGTGACGCAAAATGCCTAAAGCATCCTCATGTTGTGCTGTAACGATTTCAAAATCGGCATCTGCTGTGATTGCACGCGTTGCATCAATCAATTTTCCGTTAATTTTACCTGCAAGTGTTTTTTTGGCAAGGCTTGGTGAAATTGATTTGGCGATTTCAAATGTTGTTACGCCTGATTCAAATTCTTTAATATTGCCGTCTGGAAATGTGATTTTAATCATTTTTTATTACTCCTTATTTTTAATTATTTATCTTTTTCTGTGGAAAAATGAGTGGCGTATTTTTAAATCAATCGAGAGACACTCCATACTTTTCTTCTTCGATAAGAATATAAAAAAACGCAAACTCCATCCCAAAAAAGGACGCTGTTTGCGTGTTACCACCTTCATTCAAATTACTGACGGATTTTTCGTCAGCAAATTCTCCTCTTTGACGTAACGTGTCAGGGACGCTTTTTGTTATCCAAAAAGATTTTTTCACATTAAGTAAGCTTGTGAAATTGGGCGAGTGGTATTCCTAGCTGCTATTTTCAGGCTCGCATCAACCGCCTGATTTCTGAAAAATGTTCACTAAAAACTTGTCTCTTTTTCTATTGTAAGTCTTAGATTAGGATTTGTCAAGCAAGAAAATATAAAAAAAGGGTGGATAATCACCCTTTTTTTTTAATGTCTTTGTTCTATATTTTGCTTGGTTTTATAAGCGAGGAAATCATGCGCTACATCTTTATCAAAGTCATTGAGTTGCTTAATCACTTGATTTTGAATCGTTTCGATTTCGATTTTTTCAAAGGGTAGTTCAGCAATGACTTTCTCTACAACTTTGGTGACATTGTTGGCAATCATGTTCGCGTGCAAGGGTTTTTCTTTATATTTCCCATTGATTGCAGCTTTGAAAACGGCGGTTTGGATACGAAAGCTATCCCAATCAACCACACGCCCATTGCGTTTGATAACAACTTTGTTAACTAATTTTGCTTGCATAATTTCTCCTTATTTTTTTAATATTCTTATAATTCTATTATAACAAATTTTGGGGAATTATTTAAAAGTTTCGACGATTAACATGATATTAAGTAGGGTCACAAAGGCTCCAGTTGCTAACAAGAGCCATTTGGTAAACCAAACATTTTTGTATTTGCCCATAACTTGTTGAGAACTGGTCAAATAAATTTGTAAGAAAATCGTAATTGGCAGCTGAATGCTCAAGAAAACTTGAGAATAAATCAAAATATTAAAAGAGCTGGTGACAAAACTTAAGCCACAAATCGCCGCCGTTGCACCAATAATAGTAATCAACACACCGAGTCTGCTGTGAGGATCCTGAGCATCATAAGGTTCGGCGAAAAGGCCAGCAAAGATTGATCCTCCCGCCATACCTGCTGTCACGGATGAAGCAATGCCAGCAAAGAGAAAAGCAATTGCAAAAAGAATGGCCGCAGCTGGCCCCAAAAGAGGAACAAGCATTTCTTGAGCTTGACTGATTTCAGTCACAACACGTGGGAAAAAGAGGGCCGCGGCAATGATGATAATGGCCGAATTGATAACCCAACCCAAAAACATCGAAAATATCGTATCGAAAAATTCAAAGCGCAGTTGGCGTTCCATGATTGCTTCATCTTTGAGGTTCCACTGGCGACTTTGAATGACTTCTGAGTGCAAAAATAAATTATGAGGCATTACGACCGCACCAAGGGCAGACATGATGATGGGAAGTGATTTTCCACTAATAGAAGGGACAAATGCGCCTTTTGCAGCTGCTCCCCAACTGATGTGAGGGATAATAAAGATCTCTAAAAGAAGGGATACGCCAATCAAACAAACAAAACCAATAATTACCTTTTCAATCTTGGAGTAAGAATTGCTAAACAAAAACCAAATAACGACAAGGGCCGTTAAAATTGCACCAACAACAATCGGAAGGTTAAAAAGCATCTGTAAGGCCAACGCTCCACCAAGGATTTCAGCAACTGCGGTAGAAATTGAGGCTAATACCGCACTGCCCAAAACTGTGCGACTAATCGCCGGCCGTAAATGTTTTGTGGCATTTTCAGAAAGGCACTTTCCGGTGACAATTCCAAGATGCGCAACATTATGTTGTAAAAAAGCTAACATAATCGTTGATAGAGTAATGACCCAGAGCAACTTGTAGCCAAATTGCGAACCAGCAGCCAAGTTAGCCGCCCAATTTCCAGGGTCAATAAACCCAACGGCAACAATGAGTCCAGGACCAACATAGCGTAAAAAATCTAAGGTCGGATGACGTTTATCTTGTAAAAAATGTTTCATTTTTCCCATTTCTTTTTTAATTCTTTTTAATCCTTTTTTAATACTATACCAAAATTCATAAATCTTTTCCACCTTTTTTAAATATTAAAATCACCGCCAGTTTGGCGGTGATTTTCTCATGGTTAGCTTTAGTTGGCAACGATAAAGCGTTCTTCGTCTGCCAAGAATGTTTTTTCTCCTGCTGGGGCTTCGATTGAACCAAAGACAAGTTGTCCGCGAAGTTTCCAACTTTCTGGCAAGTTCCATGTCTTAGCTACCGCTTCGTCAATCACTGGATTGTAGTGTTGGAGGTTTGCGCCTAAACCAATTTCAGCAAGTGCTGTCCACGCGTTTACTGTGATAATTCCTGATCCTTGTTCTGACCAAACTGGGAAATTATCTGCATAAAGTGGAAATTGTTCTTGGAGATTTTTAACAACGGCTTGATCTTCAAAGAAAAGTGCTGTTCCAAAAGCTGCTTTGAACCCGTCTAGTTTAGCACGTGTTCCTTCCCAAGCTGAGTCTGGAACGCCTTGAGCTTTCATCGTTGCTTGAAGTTCTGGTGCAACAATGTCATCCCAAAGTTTTTCTTGAGCAGCACCAGTCACGATAAGGACACGGCCTGTTTGTGAATTAAATGCTGATGGAGATTGGCGAACTGCTGATTTAATTGTTTCAATAGCTTTTGCTTCATCAGCAACGTTTTTGCCCAAAGCGTAGATGGTGCGACGGTTTTCAAGTGAGTTAATAAATGTCATGTTTTTTCCTGTCTTTCTTTTTATTGTTTACACTTGTAATCTTATCAAATAACTTTCCGAAAGTAAAACAATACGCTTCGTTATTTACGTCAGCATTTTCTCCCAGAAATTTTACTGACGGAAGTTAAAAATGAATTGCGTCAGCATTTTTTCTATAAAAAACTCAGGCTATTTCAAAAATAACCTGAGTTCTGAGTTTTATTTTGTTCCGAACAAACGGTCGCCAGCGTCACCAAGACCTGGGACGATGTAGCCATGTTCGTTAAGTTTTTCATCAAGAGCTGCTGTGTAAATTTCGATGTCTGGATGTGCTTCTTGAAGCGCTTTGACACCTTCTGGTGCAGCAACCAAGCAGACAAATTTGATGTTTGCAGCTTTGGCATCACGTTTTTTGAGCGAATCAACTGCCAAAATCGCAGAACCACCAGTGGCAAGCATTGGATCCACAAGGAAAATTTGACGTTCAGCAATATCAGCTGGCAATTTCACCAAGTATTCAACTGGTTTAAGTGTTTCTTCATCACGGTACATTCCGATATGACCCACGCGCGCCGCTGGAATCAATTTCAAAATCCCATCAACCATGCCAATTCCTGCACGCAAGATTGGAACAATCGCCAATTTTTTACCAGCAATTTGTTTTACGGTTGTTTTTTGAACGGGCGTTTCGATTTCAACATCTTCAAGTGGCAAATCACGCGATACTTCGTAAGCCATGAGCATTCCGATTTCATCGACGAGTTCGCGAAATTCTTTAGTTGACGCCTCTTTGCGACGCAAGATTGAGAGTTTGTGTTGAATCAATGGATGTTCGACGACTTGAAATTTTGACATGAGATTTTCCTTTCGCTAAATCGCTTTGCAAAGCAAAGCACGGACTTTTTCGATTGCCTATTAAGGGACAATTCCAGCTAATTTTTGGCAAAATTTTTTAGAGCATAGTGTTTTTGACACTACAACTCTAAAAGCATTTCTTTTATTTTACCATTTTTTTAGGCTTTTTTGCAGTCTAAAAGTAAATTTTTTAAAAGCCAGACATTCATAGCCGAATGTTCACTCTCCAAAAGTGCGTGTTCCAATGGTTCAAATCCATAGTCTTGATAAAGCTTCAAGGCGGCTTTGAGCTTCGTATGACTCTCTAAATAGAGTTTTTGATAATGTTTCTGAGCAAAGTCAATCGCCTGATCCATTAATTTTCTTGACCAACCTTGCCCACGAGCTTCTTTCGTCAGATAAAACTTTTGGAGTTCAGCAACTCCAACAGAAAAGGGTGCAATTCCTACTCCACCATAAACTTTATGCGCCTCCTTCTCATCAACGAGTACAAAATAAGCCGCATTTTTTGTTTGTTTATAAAATGTCGACAACTCTACCAAAGTTTCGTCCTCGTAAGCAGTGCCTGGTAAGGCCAAGCCCTCTTCTTCCAGAATATTCCGAATGAGTTGGTAAAGTTGAGCGTCATCTTGACTTTGAATTGGTCTAATTTTCATATTTTTTCAATACCATTTTGATCAAAAATGGAGCAATGACCGTCGCCAAAATGATGACAATCACAAGTTCAGAATAAACAGCATCCGTAATAATGGCACTCGTCAATCCAATTTGAGCCACAATCAGAGCCATTTCTCCACGTGAAATCATTCCTGTTCCGACTAACATACTCTCTCCAGTACTTAGACGATTCATTTTTCCGACAAAATAGGCGGGCAAAAATTTCGTTAAAATAGCCAAAACTGTAAAAAGTAAGATGATCCACGGATGATGAATCAAACTATCAAACTGCACCGAAATCGCAATCAAAACAAAGAACACGGGGATAAAAATAACGTAACCAATCGCCGAGGTGTATTCTTCGATTTTATGACTCACTTCTGTTTGTGAAATCGCAATTCCCGCAAAGAAACTGCCGATAACAGCTGACATTCCAACCGCATTGGCAAGCAAGCTCAATCCCAAACAGATAATCAGCGCAACAATTGTATTTTTATTGGCCAGCGGTAATTTTTGCACAAACTTCCAAAGTCTTGGAATCATCTTGTGAACTGCAAACAAGAAGGCGAAAAAGAGGAGTTCAAGAGAAAATTTGAGCGCCAATTGTCCACCAGAACCACCATTTTTAAAGCTGGTAAAAATGGACAAAATCAAAACAGCCAGAATATCATCAACCACGGCTGCACCAAGGATTATTGAACCCGCACGTGTACTTAATTTACCATATTCTTGTAGCACTTCCACCGTGATGGACACCGAAGTAGCGGCAAAAACAACCCCATAGAAAAAACTGGTTGATAGGCCATATCCCAAGCTCGCCGCGACAATAGCAAAGACCGAAAGTGGCACTAAAACACCACCGACCGCCACCAGCATGGACGCCTTAAAATTTTTCTTCAATACCGTCAGATCGCTCTCTATCCCGGCAAGAAACATGAGCAAAATCACGCCAATTTCGGACATTACTTCTAGGACGTGTCCGCCATGAACAAGTCCTAAAACCGAGGGTGCAATAAGAATTCCGACCAGCATCTGGCCAACTACTGCTGGAATTTTCATTCGTCGAGAAATCAATGTAGCAAAAAGCGAAGCGACTAAAACAATTGTGAGTTGTAAAATATCATTCATTTTCTCATTTTAACACATTTTTCTTAGACAAACTCATCTTTTCAATTTTATTTCTTAGAAAGCGAAGGTTTTGACAAGACGTTTTGTTGCTTCTTCGATTACTGTAAAGGGAGCGGCCACATTCAAGCGCGCATGACCCGCCCCCTCAAGCCCAAATGAACTGCCGCTATTTAAAATTAACTGACTGTCATTTAATAATTTTTCCTGAAGCGCCTCGTCACTCAACTCGTAAGCAGAAAAGTCCAACCAAATCAGATAGGTGCCTTGTGGTTTCATCACTTTAATTTTAGTTTTTTCAGTCAGTTCATCAAGGATATAAGTCACATTTTTTTCTAAAACTTCCTTAAGTTCTTGCAACCATTCATGCCCGTGAGTGAGGGCAGCTTCTGTGGCGAGCATCCCCAAAGTGCTGATTTCATGCTGATTATTTGCTAATCTTTGCTCAAGATATTGGTCACGTAACTCAGGATTTTCAATGATTGCAAATGAACATTTTACCCCTGCAATATTGAATGTTTTCGTGGCTGATGAGAGAATGATTGTAAATTCTTTAAAATCTGCGGAAAGCGTGTTGAAACTTTGATGAACATTGCCAAACAAGGTCAAATCTTGATGAATTTCGTCTGACACCAATAAAACCTGATGTTTTTGGCAAATTTCGCCAATTTTGAGCAATTCATCTTTGCGCCAAACACGTCCACCTGGATTGTGAGGATTGCACAGAATGTACAATTTAACAGAATTTTCAACAATATCTTTTTCCAATTGTTCAAAATCAATGACAAATTCGCCATTTTTTTCCGTCAGTGAATTTTCTACCACTTTACGCTGATTCAGCTTAATCGTCCGAGCAAAAGGAGGATACGCTGGGGTGTTGATCAGTACTGCCTCATTTTTTTGCGTAAAGGCTTGAATCGCAAGGCCTAACGCTGGCACCACGCCTTCCACAAAAATAAGACTTTCTTTAGAAAAAGAATAGCCATGCTGCGTCTTTTCCCAATTTCTCACTGCTTCTACTAATGTTTCTTTAATATAAGCATAGCCATAAACCGCATAATCTGCATAGTCGTGAATACTTTGCGTGATTTCAGGCAAAGCAATAAAGTCCATATCAGCCACCCAAAGCGGTAATTGCTCAGGGTGTTTTTGAACATTTTGCCATTTGATTGAATTATTGGTACGTCGGTTGGGAAGGCTTGTAAAATCATATTTTGCCATATTTATCACTCTTTTCTAATCTTCACTACATTTTTAGTTCATAAAACGTGACTTTTTTACTGACGAAAATTCCGTCAGCAATTTAGTCAATCTTTTTAATCCGTCAGCGCTTGCTCGAGGTCTTCAATCAAATCGTCAGCAGCTTCAATCCCAACTGACAGCCGGAGCAAATCATCCGTCAAACCATAACTCGCTCGGATTTCCACAGGAATATCATGATGTGTTTGTGTCGCTGGATAAGTAATTAAACTTTCCACACCACCCAAACTTTCAGCAAAAGTAAAGACTTTCAAGCGGTTTAAAATCTGTGGAATTTTCGTTTCGTCAGCAACTTTTACGGAAATCATTCCCCCAAGTCCTGTATAAATCACCTGTTTTACTGACGGATTTTTCGTCAGCATTTTCGCAATTTTTTGCGCATTAGCGGTCGCTCTCTCCATCCGCAAACTCAAAGTTTTCAAGCCCCGCATCAGCAAATAACTATCAAAAGGCGATAAGACAGCGCCTGTGGTGTTGAGCTGATATAACAATTTTTCATACAAAAGCTCATCACGGACAATCACAGCACCAGCCAAAACATCATTATGGCCTGATAAATATTTCGTTGCCGAATGAATCACCAAATCGGCTCCCAATTCCAAAGGTCGCTGGTAAATGGGAGTATAAAAAGTATTGTCCACAACCACTTTCGCACCATTTTTCTGCGCCTTATCCGCAATTTTTTCAATATTAAACTCAACCATCATCGGATTAGTCGGTGTCTCAATATAAACAACATCTGTATTTTCATCAATCAAATCAAGCATCTCTTGCTCATCATTTGCATAAGAAAAAGAAAAACGTCCCTCTTGCTCTTTTTCATCGAACCAGCGAAATGATCCACCGTACAAATCACGACTCGCCACGATTTTCGCCCCTACAGGAAAAAGCTCCAGAGCCAGCACAACCGCTGCCATTCCAGAAGCAGTCGCCAAAGCAAAGCGGCCCGATTCAATTGTCGCAAGTGCGTTTTCAAGCGTTGAGCGCGTTGGATTTTTTGTCCGCGTGTAATCAAAACCTGTCGATTTTCCAAACTCTGGATGTTGATAAGTTGTCGAGAAATGTAAAGGCGTCACTAAAGCCCCTGTTGCTGCGTCAGAATGAATCCCCACTTGTGCCAAAATCGTATCTAATTTTTTACTCATAATTCTTCTCCATTTTCATTAAAATCATAATCCTCTTCCAAATGCTTACTTAAACGCTCAGCGACATAGGGCGTCCCTTGATAAACCGCATAATTAAGCCAATTTGAAAAGAAAAGCGAAGCCGCCGAAGCCCAGTTCATTTTAGGTGGCTTTCGATCATCATCTTCTGGGAAATAATGCTTAGGCAGCTCTGGTTGCAGACCAGACGCTTTGTCCCTCTGATACTCCCATGCCAAAGTATCCCGATCATACTCCAAATGCCCAAAAAGATAAACCTCCCGCAAGTTTTTCTTAGCCAAAATTGACAAACCCGCTTCCTGAGATTTTGACAAAACTTCTAAATCAGCAACTTTAGTAATTGCCTGCTCATCCGAACACGTATACCGGGACTGTGGACAATAAAAATAATCATCAAACCCTCTGAATAAAGGATTCTTTGGATTTTCCACAGAACTCTCAAAAATTCCACATAATTTTTGAGCTAAATTTTCTTTTTCTACACCGTAACGTGCATAAAGTCCCGCTTGCGCTCCCCAACAAATATGTAGGGTAGAATAAACATGACTCTTACTCCAATTCATAATCTCTAAAAATTCCGCCCAATAATCCACAGCCTCAAACTCCAACTGTTCAACAGGCGCTCCCGTAACAATCAAACCATCGTAATAGTTTGCTTTGACCTGCGAAAAAGACTTATAAAAACTATCCAAATGCGATTGTTGCGTATTCTTAACCTCATGTGTCGCTGTATATAAAAAATCAACATTAATTTGCAAAGGCGTATTGGATAAAAGTCGTAAGATTTGGGTTTCTGTCACTAATTTTCGCGGCATTAGATTCACCACCAGCAAGTTCAACAAACGAATATTTTGCTTCTTTGCTCGCTCACTATCCATCACAAAAATATTATCTGCCCGCAATTCCTCAATTGCAGGCAGATTCTTTATTACCTTTACTGGCATAAACTCCCCAATTCATAAAAAAATTTTAATAGGTTTAATTATAGCCCTTCAAGATTTATTTACAATAGCCTCGCATTTTGATTCTACGATGAGGTTATTTAAAAATTTTAAGTTCAGTATAAGAAAAAAACTACCCAAAGGTAGTCTTATTGATAACGGCGTTCTAAATATTTAAACATCGGATGTGGCATTGGTAAATCTTTTATTGCTTTACCAAATGGTTTTTCAACTGGAGTTGTAGTCAACTCACCAGAGATTTTCAACGGAAATTCTGGATCAACCAATAGCTGTTGACCAATTGCCGCCAATTCCGCATTTTCCAAAAGTGCCTCAACATCGGCTTTCGTGCGTACGCCACCCACACCAATCAACGGGATTTCTCCTGCCAAGATTTCATGAATATAAGCCAGTTGAGATTTTTCTTGATAAGCTAGCGCATTCGATTTTCGATCAAAATGTCTTAAAGAAACATGAAGATAATCTAATTTTTTCTTTTTCAATTCTTTCAAGAACCACAAACTATCCGCAAATTGAATTCCAGGTTCCGTCACCTCAAGAGGTGAAAAACGGTAACCCACAGCAAATGGCCGTCCTGCTTGCTCTGCCTCAAAAAGCACCCGATCAATAACAGCAAGAGGAAATTTAGCACGTTTTTCTAAACTTCCCCCCCATTCATCTGTCCGACGATTGGAGTGTGGTGAGAAAAACTGTTGAATCAAATAACCATTTGCCCCATGAATCTCTACACCATCAAAACCAGCAATAATCGCTCGTCGCGTTGCTTGCCCAAAAGCTTCAATGAGTTCAGAAATTTCAGCAGTGGTCAATTCACGAGGAAGTTCAGCACCAGCAAATTCAGCAGCAACTCCCGAAGCAGACACGACTTGCTCACCAGTCACCTTCATTGAGGCCATTCGTCCTGCATGAAAAATTTGCAAAATCGCCTTACTTCCAGCTTCATGAATCTCCCCTGTCAATTCACTCAAGCGTCCAATCGCTTCATCAGTAGCAATCGTCAGCTCTCCAGCCCAACCCTTACCGTTGTCTGTTACATTTGCCGTTCCTGTAATCACAGCACCCAAACCTTTGCTACGTTTGGCATAATGTTGAATTTCTTCCTGAGTGACAATGCCATCGTGAAAACTTGACACAATGGTCATTGGAGCCATAACTAAGCGATTTTTCAGCTCCACTCCAGAGCGTAATTTTAGCGATTGATTAAAATTCATTATTTTTTATCCTCTTTATCCTTCTTAATTCGCAGAATTATTTTATCATAAATCACTTTCATTTCCTTTTCAGACGACTTTTTTGAAAATTCATCTAGCGCAATCCAAGCTAATCCACCTGTTTCATCCCGGTTTTCTCGTAGCTTTTGTCCTTCTTTGGCTTCAAACAAGAAAGTAACATTCAGATGCAAATGTGCCGAAACATAACCATGAGTGCGATGGAAATGCCCAAAAACAGGTAAATTTTCAATTGAAATTGGCGCCGAAGACAAGAGTTTTAAATCTGTCAAACCACTTTCTTCCTGAACCTCTTTACGAGCCACACGCACCAAATCAGTATCTCCATCTGCATGACCGCCCAACCAGCCCCAACTCTGATAAATTCTATGAAAAATCCCTAACACCTTATCTCTTTTTTCATTCAGCACAAAAGCACTCGCTGTAAAATGTGCCATTGTCTCTCGCGTAAAATTCTTTTCATCCTGAGCAAATTGGCGAAAAATCGCCAAATCCACTATTTCTTGCTCGCCTTGAGCTACAAAATTTTCTAATAATAGTTCTAATTCATTTTTCATTTTCTAGTATAATCCTCACAAAATAAGTACAATAACACTCATCAAGACCAAAGAAATAAACATCGATAAGCTAATAGCCAAACCAGCAACCGCTTTATCATTTCCCAATTCTATAGCCTGAATCATATGTAAAAATGACATTGGACAAAAGAAAATGAGTAATAAAACTTCCTTGATGAGATGGGGAAAAGGACTGACAAAATAAATCAAGGCGCCTAAAAAAGCAGCCAACAGATAACGCCAACTTAAAATTTTGATTACTAACCACAATTTTCCCTTAGGCAGGCGAAATTCCATAAACAAGCCAATAGTAAAAATAGAGAGCAACGTATTAGCATTAGCCAGTGGGCGAATACAAAGAAGCCAAGTAGACGGAAAAGACCAACCCAAAATAGCTAAAATAAACATTAGCAGATAGACAACAAAAGGTGGATTTCTTAAAAGAACACTTGAAATATCTCGAAAAGAAAAACCATGTTGTCGTTTTTCGCTTGTCATCTCCACTATCGCTTGAGTTGTTCCAGTCACCATGAACGAATTTCCCATATCAAACATGGCTAAAAAAGGAATGGCTGCTGGGAAAAAACTACTCACAAATGGAATTGAAAAATTTCCGATATTGTAACCCGAAAGATTAAACATATAAAGGCCGCGTTCTTCCACAGTTTCCTTACGTCCCATAAATTTTCCGATGAAAACTAGCACTAAATTAGATATAATTCCTAGCGCCATAAGGATAAAATAAAGCACAGAAAGTCTGGTCTGATTCACACCTATAAGAATTGTTGCTGGCAAAGTGATAAAGACTACCAATTTGGAAACTAGCGCACCGTCTTTAGAGTGAACTAAGCCAATTTTTTTAAGCAAAATCGCCAAAAATAAAATGAGTAAGATACTTAACGCATTGAGAAAAATTGTTATCATAAGCTTCACAGTTTATTCATATGAGTAGCTTTTCTACTCTTCTAAACCTTCATTTTTATTGTATCACTTTTATAAAAAAAGAATCTCGTTAAAAAACGAGAAGTTCTTTTTAATTGATTTCAATAAAATACTCACAAGAAAACTTTCCTTCTGGTGCCAATTCATTAATTCCAAATTTCGTTGTCAGGTCGCCATCTGTATTCTCATCATCCGCAATTCCACACCATGGTTCAATGCAGACAAAAGGAGCTTCTGTGGGATACGGTGACCACAAACCAAAATAAGGCATACCCTTCCAAGTCACCGTCACACCATGATTATCCAAGCTGTTGGTCAAAGAAACTTTCATCTCGTCTGATGAGCTATAAACTAGAGCATCTTTATCAAAAAGCTCATGTTTCAACGGTAATTCTTGAACTTCCACTTCAAATTTTTCGTCAACTTTAATTGTCCCTGAAGGAGGATCCAGCGGGATAAAAGTCCGTTTTTCAGCGGGTGAAATCGTTAATTTGTAATCCTCAAATGAGCCATTTTTGAGAGGAACATTAAAGGCAGGATGAGCGCCAACACCAAAATTCATAAATTTTTCATCTTTATTTTGAACCATATAGCGAACTTTGATTTTATTTCCCACTAATTTATAAGCCACTTGGAAAATGAAACGGAAAGGATAGTGATTGAGACTGTCCTCATTTTCCCGTAGCTCAAAAATTAATTCATCAGCCTCAGCTTTAATCACTTTGAACTCATTATCGCGTGCAAACCCATGTCCACCCATTTGATAAGTTTTTTCAGCATAGTGATACTTCCCATTTTTTAACTTCCCTACAATTGGAAAAAGAACAGGGGCGTGACGTCCCCAGAATTTTGGATCTGCCTGCCAGAGGTATTCTATTTCTTCATGCTGGATAGAGTGCATCTCAGCACCAAAAGTATCCACAAGAACTGTCAATTGATCATTTTTTAAAGTATGTTCCATGATAAACTCCTTAGTATTTTATTCGTTAGCTCTATTTTACCATTTTTTTGTATAGATCACTTTGATTAGTAAATAACTCAGCTATTCCTTTTTGAAAGATGAAAAAAACCGTTGGCTAACGGATTTTTCTTTAATTTTTGGGTTTATAAAAATTACGGTTAGATAACGCCCAGACACGTTGACTGAATTGTCCCGGCTCAAGAGTTGCTGTTGCTGTCGTCATCATCATCATATTAGCATCCATGACGTCAATCTGATGAATCATTTCCGCTTCCATGATTTGTGGACGAACAGGGCTGCCATATTCTAACTCGCCGTGGTGACTAAGCAAGCAATGACGGAGTATCAATAAATCTTCATTGTCATCATCAAAACCAAGTTCGATAGCTGCTTTGCTCACCTCTTCATCAATCAAAACAATATGACCCAATAAATTGCCACGTATTGTATAACTCGTATTTTCGCTTCCTGTAAACTCTAAACATTTTGCCATGTCATGGAGCAAAACACCTGCAAACATCAGACTTTCGTCCAGTTGTGGATAAACTTCACAGACTTTTTCAGCTAGGTGGAGCATTGTCGTGGTATGAAAAGCTAATCCTCCTTCAAACGCGTGATGATTTGTTTTCGCTGCTGGATATTCGTAAAACTCTTTATCAAACTTTTTCAGGATGGCTCGGACAATACGATTCAAAGTAGCATTTTCAATTTTGAAAACAATTCCTTGAACGTATTCTCGTAAATCTTTCTCTTTAACCGGTGAAGTTTCCCGATAGTCTTTTGGATTATTTGGCTCATTATCGTTTGCAATCCGGAGCTGAATTTTATTGACTTGAGGCATTCCATTATAAAGTTCTTTGAGGGCTTTCATGTGGACAACACGTCCCGCCCGAAATTGCTCAACAGCTTTGGGATTTGCATCCCAAATATTTCCATTTATTGTTCCTGTACGATCTTGGAAGCTAAGGGCGAGGTAATCCTTACCTGCACGAGTTTGGCGAAGCTCGACTGATTTGATCAGGTAAAAACCTTCAAAAAAATCACCAATTTCTAAGTTTTTGATGAGAACCATATTTGTCTCCTTTTTAGAGGTAGCCTCGTGATTGACCAAATAGATCAAGTTTAAGGCTAAATTATTATAATACAAGCGTTCATTATCTAAGCGACAATGTTCACTAAGTGGATGAGCTTTTAATTTGAATCATCTGATAAATCTAGAAGTTGCTGACTCGTACCATCATCTAAACGATCAACTTCTCTAAGTGCTTTGTTCATAACGTTTGTTCGGGTAGTGATGAGCGTATTGATTTCTTTTTCAGATTGTTGAATTTTTTCGTGAACTTTCTTCAAAGCTCCTTCAAATTTTCCAAATTCAGTTTTTACTGCTCCAAGCATTTGGTAAACTTCTGATGATTTTTGCTCAATTTGGAGCGTTTTAAAGCCCATTTGCAAACTGTTCAAAACAGCTGTCATGGTTGTTGGACCTGTTACATTGACTTTATAATCACGGCTGATTTGCTCATAGAGTTCTGGATTATTTACCACTTCCATAAATAATCCTTCAGTTGGTAAAAACATAATCGCAAAATCTGTTGTTTTTGGCGGAACGATATACTTTTCACTGATTGATTTGGCTTGTGCTTTAACAGCTGAAAATAGTGCTTTACGTGAGTTTTCAATTTCTTTGACGTTATTTGATTCTAAAGCCAGCTGTAAACGTTGGTAATCTTCCATCGGAAACTTCGAATCAATAGGTAAATAGAGTTGTGAATTTTCATCTTTACCTGGTAGGATAACAGCATAATCCACGGCGTTATTTCCTTGAATGTTGACTTGTTCTTGATATTGGCTACTGGTGAAGATTTGCTCAAGGATTCTTCCAAGTTGGATTTCACCAATAATTCCACGAGTTTTTACTCCCGTCATTACTTTTTGCAAGCTGTCAACATCGCTTGCAAGATGACGCATCTCGCCAAGCCCTTGTTCAACATTTTTCAGGTGCAAAGTCACTTGTTCAAAGCTTTGTGAAATTCTTCGATTGAGTGTTTCTTGCAATTTTTCATCCACTGTTTCTTGAATTTGACTCAATTTTTTATCGTTGGATTCTTGTAAGTCTTTAAATTTATGGTCAAACTTTTGGGTGATTGCCTCAGTCAATTGGGTTAAAGTACTGACGGTTCGGTCAGTAGCTTCTAAAAGACTTGTGGATATTTTTTCTAATTTTTGCTCATTAGATGTTTGTAAATCTTTAAATTGATAATCAAATTTGCTATTAAGATTTTCGGTCAACATGGACAAATCGGAATTGACCGATCGCAAACTGTTTGAGAGTTCCTGACGATTCTGACCAAGTTCTTGACTCAAGCCTCCTCGCAAATCTGATAAATTCTGATTTAAATAGACCAGCTGATTTTTGAGTATACTATTATCTGCCTTTTTAAAAAAGTTGGCAAGTGCAAGGACAATCAAAACAATCAGTAGAATAATGATGATAATCTCCATTTTGCTGCTTAAATTCCTATTTTTTCTAAAATCTCTTGGATTACAATTTCTTTTTTGCGCTCATTGTTAATTTTTTCTTGGGTAGGCAATGTATCAAAAAAACTAAGCTCAGCTTCTAGGTGTGCAATTCCCCAATCTCTCGACTTTCAAGCGCTGTAAATATTTCCTCAAAATAAACTTTTGTATGCAAAGTCATTGGTACAATAACATCGCCAGCGTACTCTTTATCCAGCTTCTGAAGCATTTGAATATTCCAAGATTGCCATTCTGGATAGTTTTGAAAATCGTCTGCTTGGATTTCTTGAGGTAAATTTGCTCCGAAAAAATCGCCAATCGCTTCTGGATCATAGATCCATGAAGGAACAATCGCTTTATTAAGGAGTTCGGCAATTGTTGTTTTTCCAGAACCATAAGCGCCGTTAAGCCAAATAATCATAGTTTCGACCGTAATTTGCTGATGTTTTCTTCAACATTTCCTTTAAAAACAAAAGATCCGGCTACAAAAATATTGGCGCCTGCATTTTTGGCAAGCTGGATGGTCTGGTCATCAATTCCTCCGTCTACTTCAATTTCGTAATCATAACCTTTTTCATGGCGAAGTTGCGCAAGCTCTGTCACTTTTTCCATCATTTCTGGAATAAAGGCTTGTCCTCCAAATCCGGGATTGACTGTCATCACCAAAACCATATCAACCAAGGGAAGGACGGTTTTGATTGCATCAACTGAAGTGCCTGGGTTAATAACCACAGAGGCTTTCATTCCTGCATTTTTAATTTTTTGCAAAGCACCATGAATATGATGCGTTGCTTCAACGTGGATGCTCATGCCATCTGCGCCAGCTTTGGCAAATTCTTCCACATATTTTTCTGGATTTTCAACCATCATGTGAACATCTAAAAATAATGAAGTCACGGGACGCAGACTCGCAACGACACCAGAGCCAAAAGTTAAGTTATCCACAAAATGGCCGTCCATCACAT
This sequence comes from Lactococcus sp. S-13, assembly GCF_004210295.1. Taxonomy (NCBI): domain Bacteria; kingdom Bacillati; phylum Bacillota; class Bacilli; order Lactobacillales; family Streptococcaceae; genus Lactococcus; species Lactococcus kimchii. Next base: position 1,313,533 of record NZ_SDAK01000001.1, read on the forward strand.
CAATATGAACCAGCTCAGCACCAGCAGCTTCAATGCGTTTGACATCACGAGCAAAATTTCCAAAATCAGCTGAAAGAATCGATGGTGCAATTTTATTTTTCATCTTTATTTTCTTCTCCTTTTTGTTCATCTGTTGTTTTCATTGATGAAGCGGTTAAACCAAAAAAAGCACGATTTAAGACTAAAAGAACTCCTAAGGTTAACAACACTAAAACAATAAAAACAGCTATCAGTAAACCACCAGACATCTCTTTTTTAAAGTAGATAGCAACTATCCAAGCCAACACCACGATAAAAAAGCCAGCCTGTTTGAGCCAAAGGTTATCTTTAGCTTTGTTTTTTTCGTTTTTTTGCATATGTTTCCCTCGTATTGTTGATTTCATTGAGCAATTGTAAATAATTCTCATAGCGACTGGTCAGGATTTCTTGATTTTCTAAGGCTACTTTCACCGCACAATTTGGCTCATGGGTGTGGGTACATTCTCGGAATTTACAACCGTGGCTGATTTTTAAAAGTTCTGGAAAGGCAGCATTCAAATCTGGCTGATTCGTCACTTCATAATCTAAACTTGAAAATCCTGGAGTGTCTGCAATCAATCCACCAGCCAATTCAAAAAATTCCACATGACGTGTCGTATGGCGACCTCGTCCCAATTTTTCTGATGTTTCTCCTGTTTCTAAGTTCATTTCTGGTGCAATTTTATTGAGTAAAGTGGTTTTCCCCGCACCTGTCTGCCCCATAAAAACAGTCACTTTTCCTTCTAAACTACTGACCAAATCTGCGGTGTCAAAAAAGATTTGATAACCAATTTCTTCGTAGTCTTTTTTGAACTTTTCATAGGCTGCCCAATTTGTAAAAGTATTTTTATCAGACTCCGAATTTACTGACGGATTTGTTTTTTCTGCCGAATTTACTGACGAATCTGCCAATAAGTCCAGTTTTGAAATGTAAACCATCGGTTGAATCATTTTGTGCTCCAAAAAAACTAAAAAACGATCCAAAAGATTCAAGCTAAAGTTTGGGTTGACCGTTGACATGATGATGACTGCTTGGTCAATGTTGGCTATTGACGGGCGAATTAAACTATTTTTGCGCTCACCAATTGCTAATACATACCCTTCTGAGTTTTCTTCGGTTGAAAATTCAACGAAATCTCCAACGACTGGTTTCATTCCTTTTTTGCGGAAATTTCCACGCGCACGCGTTTGGTAAATTTCACCGTCACTCTCGACATAATAAAAACCTGCCAAGGATTTGACAATACGTCCATTTTTTTTCATGATTCAATTATATCAAAAAAAGGCTTAACTGTAAGCCTTCTATTCTCTTTTTTCAAAATTAACTCAAAATTCTGATTTGGAGGTTTTGACGTCCCCAACTAATTGCTTGACTATTTGAGGGAAAATGAACGTCAATAATATTACCAACAATCGCACCACCCGTATCTCCAGCGATTGCAATACCATAGCCTGGCACTTCAACCATAGAGCCTAAAGGAATCACGCTTGGATCTACTGCGATACACATCGGATTTTTGCTCAAATCAATTCCCATAGCAGTCGTTCCATTAAGGGCATAGGCTGTGGCTTGAACGCTTAAAGTTTGACCTCCTGTTGAAGGTAAAACAGCGGTGTTAACATTATTGTTTCCATTTGTCGAATTATCGGCAGAAGTTGCTCCATTTGACGATGCAGTTGAACTAGTAGCGCTTGGTGCTTGGTTTTGCGCTGCTTTTTCTTGAGCTGCTTTAGCATCGGCTACTGATTTTGCTAATGCTTCATCGTGTGCTTTTTGCTCTGCTGCGGCTTTGGCTTGCATCTCGCTCAATAATTGCTGATTGGAGCTGATTTTTGTTTTTAAGCTTGAAATATTTCCTTGCAAGCTGACAACTTGGGCTTGGTAATCTTGTTGTTCTTGCACTAATTTTGTTTCGTTTTCTTCCAGACTTGCTTTCATGTTTTGAAGCGCTTTTTCTTTCTCAACTAGCGCTTTTACTTGATTCGCTTCTGCACTCATTACCACACTCAAATTCGTCAGACGCATCACCAAATCAGACAAATTTTTTGATGAAGTCACGACGTCAATCACCGAAAGGGTCACTCCACCGCTGGCTTGCATCGCACGCATCTGGTTGGCAACATTTTCTTTAAGATGTGCGACGTCTATTTGTGCTTGAGTGATTCCTGATTCTAATTCAGAAACCTTGGTTTTGGTTTGATTCACTTGATCTTGAGCTGCTTGCGCCTTGCTGTATATTGCATTAGCTTGAATCAATTCACCATTCAGTTCAGCTTGGAAGCTTTGAATCTGTTGATTAACTTCAGCCTGTGAAGTATCTGCAGCCACTTGACTTGCTCCCAGCAACTGACCAGAACCAATCGGAAATGCTGACAAAATAAGTAGAGAAAGTCCTGCAAGCATTCCAACTTGTTTCATTTTTCTTGAAAGTAAATTTTTCATATTGACCTATTTTAACACATGATTCTCTTATTTTTATTTCCGTAAGTTTACAAATATAAATTTAAGTTTAAAAACAATACAAAAGGACAAATCCAAGCACCTTTGAACCAGAGAAAATGCTGACGGATTTTTACGTCAGCATTTTGGGAGAAAAAAATTTACTGACGTAAAATCAGTAAACTTTTTTTCTTTATTAACGAATTTCCACAGCTAATTTTTCCACAAGATTTTTCGTGATTTTATCCACAGCAGCAGTAATTTCTTCGTCAGTCATCGTATTTTCCACAGGCTGGAAAGTCAAACTGTAAGCCATTGATTTCTTGCCTTCTGGAAGATTTGAACCTTGATAAATATCAAAAAGTTCAACTTTCACCAAGCTTTTAACACGGCTATTTTCAATTGTATCCACAACCTCAGCGTGCGTCACTTGCGCACCAAGCAATAAGGCAATGTCCCGCTTCACAGCTTGAACTTTCGGAATTTCTTTGAAAATCGTTTGGGCTGGCAATTCTTCAAGCATGATTTGCAAATTAAGACTTGCGACATAAGTTTCAGCAATATCATATTTTTTAGCTGTTGCCGGATGAACTTGCCCTACAAAACCAACGTGACGTCCGTTAATTTCAACCCTTGCCGTACGTCCCGGATGCATTGCTGGTTGTGTTGCCGTTGGCACAAAAGTAACTTTGTCATAAGTCGCCAGTAAGTTTTCCACAATTCCTTTAGCATAATAGAAATCCACAGCAACAGCCTTGTTAGCATACGATTTATCCTCAACATTTCCAGAAATTGCAAAAGCAAGATTAGGAACCTCAGTTGGACGAATATCATCCACATTTGGCAAGAAAACATTTCCAATCTCATAAATCGCTACGTCAGCATTTTTACGATTTTGGTTATAATTTACAATATCCAGAAGTCCTGAAATCATGTTAGCACGCAAAGTTTGACGGTCTTCTGTCATCGGCATCATAAGCGTGGTCGTTTCAAGCTCACCTACAAACTCGGTCGCTTTTTCAGGCGTCACAAGGGAGTAACCAATCACTTCATTCAGACCAGCTGCCTCAACCCCTGTACGCACTTTGCGACGGAATTTTTGCATTTCAGTCAATTCACCAGCATTTTGTGAAACAGGCAACGTGCTTGGTAAATTATCGTAACCATAAATCCGCGCCACTTCTTCCACCAAGTCAGCTTCAATCGAGATATCCCAACGACGTGAAGGAATCTCACAAGTGAATTTTTCACCATCAACCTTCACCCCAAAGCCAAGTTGCACAAAGATTTTTTCCACAGTCTCAAGGGACAAGTCCGTACCCAAAGCTGCATTAACACGGCTCAAAGTAATAGACACTTTTGGCAAATTTGGTTGGTAATCATTAGATTCCACAACTCCAGATAATACTTGCCCACCAGCCAATTCCACAATCATAGCCGCCGCAAAATCAAGTGCTTCACGTACTGTACCTTGGTTAATTCCTTTTTCAAAACGACTAGAAGCTTCGGAGCGCAGAGCAAATTTTTGGGATGTTTTACGAATTGATGTCCCGTCAAATAAAGCTGACTCCAGCGCCACAGTTGTAGTCTCATCTGTAATTTCGCTATCTGCACCACCCATAACACCACCAAGCGCCACAGGCACACCATTGGCTGTGATAACAATATCCTCTGGCGCAAGCTCGCGTTCAACATGATCTAAAGTCGTAATTTTTTCATCGGACGTCGCCTGACGAACCAAGATTTCATCTGAGCCAAATTGATCAAAATCAAAACTGTGCAAAGGTTGACCAAATGCCATCAAGACATAGTTGGTCACATCCACGACATTATTGATTGGTTTTACCCCAGCATTCATCAAACGATTTTGCAACCATTGAGGCGATTTAGCGATTTTAACACCTTCAATCAAGCGAATTTTATAAGTTGGTACTTTATCTGTTTCAACTCTCACAGCAATTTTTGTCGCAGCTGCTTGCTCAACTTCTACCAAAGTTTTTTCTTCTAATTGAACAGGTAAGCCGTAAATAGCTCCCACTTCCCAAGCCGCACCATGCATCGACAAGGCATCTGCACGATTTGGCGTGATTGACAATTCAATCAACTCATCATCCATATCAAGATAAGGGAAAATGCTATCGCCCACTTTGGCTTGCGCAGGCATTTCAAAAATTCCTTCTTCGTGCTTCATTGGATTGATTTTTTCATCAATACCAAGCTCATCAAGCGCACAAAGCATTCCGAGAGATTCGACCCCACGGATTTTACCCTTTTTAATCTTATAATTATCAGCAATCCGCGCACCAACTAGTGCCACAATTGCTTTCATACCTACACGAACATTTGGTGCACCACAAACAATTTGCAGCGCATCTTCTGCACCAACATTCACTTTCGTGATGTGCAAATGCGTGTCCGGAATATCTTCACTAGAGATAATTTCTCCGACCACGAGTTTTGACAAACCTTCACTTGGTGTAGTCACACCCTCAACTTCAATCCCTGAAGTTGACATTTTTTGCTCTAATTCAGCTGATGTAGCCGTCAAACCCGGCACCAACTCTTTTAACCATTTATAACTTACTAACATTTTATTTTTCCTTTAATCTAATTTATCGATTTCATCTAAATCCAAATATTCCCCATAGATAATGGCTTCCCAGAATGGATTGATTCCGCGAGGCTGACTGTAATTCATATTCCGTCTTATTTCATAGCTTGGCTCAAACTCAATACTAAAATATTCAAGCAAAGTGGCTCCATAATAGATCACATCTGCTTGATAAACAGAAAAAACAGGATTATCTTTTGTCTCAACATTCCCAGTCGTAAAACGATGACCACAAATCGGAACCAATTTTGGTACTTGTTGCAAGTTAACTTTTGCCAAAGCCAGCCGTTCATTCATATTATCGGGAACTTGACCCCACTCTTTTAGCCAAAAATCATTTTCTTTGACATCAAATAACAATCCTTCAAATTGCCAATCAATTCGCTCTTTAATTCGTTGAATATTTTCCTGCGAAAAATCGAACCAATTATACCAACCATTTTTCCTAGCTTGCACTGGACAAAAATCCATGAGCATAGTTTTTAGATTTCTAGGAAACTTGATATCATAGATTTCCTCACATTTGCGAATTTCCTCGCTTGTCAGACCTTGATGTAGCGGAATTTTATTTTTTTCAAATAATTCTCTAATTTGAGGAATTTCATACTTCTGCATATCTGGAAGCTTGCTAGACATTATTTTCCAAATTGCTCCAAGAATCGTAAATCACCTTGGTAGAATCCACGAATATCATTGATACCATATCTCAGCATAGCAATACGTTCTTGTCCCATACCAAAGGCAAATCCCGAGTAAACTGTAGAGTCAATGCCTGACATTTCAAGAACATTTGGATGCACCATACCTGCACCAAGAATCTCAATCCAACCCGTGTGTTTGCAGACGTTGCAACCTTTACCGCCACATTTGAAACAGCTGACATCAACTTCAACAGAAGGTTCAGTAAATGGGAAATAACTTGGACGCAAACGAATTTGGCGGTCTGCACCAAACATTTTCTTGATAACTAATTCCAAAGTTCCTTTGAGATCAGCCATTGTGATATTTTTATCCACAACTAAACCTTCGATTTGGTGGAATTGGTGGCTGTGTGTCGCATCATCTGTATCACGACGATAAACACGGCCTGGTGCAATCATACGCAAGCCCCCTTTAGAAAAATCGTGGGCATCCATTGTACGAGCTTGCATTGGTGATGTATGCGTGCGGAGCAAAACTTCATTTGTGATATAAAACGTATCTTGCATATCACGTGCTGGGTGATCTTTTGGCAAGTTCATGCGCTCAAAGTTATAATGATCTGTTTCGACTTCGTAGCCATCGACAATCTCATAACCCATTCCAAGAAAAATCTCTTCAATTTCTTCTTGAGTTTGTGTGAGGATATGACGAAGTCCTTGATTTTGATGTTTGCCTGGTAAGGTCACATCTAAACTTTCTGATTCAAGGGCAGCATTCATCGCTGCAACTTCAATTTCTGCTTTTTTGGCCTCTAATTTGGTGCCAAATTCATCACGAAAGGCATTCGCCAATGCGCCAATTTGTGGGCGTTCTTCGTTGGTGAGATCTTTCATTCCCTTAAGAATTTCTGTTAACTCTCCTTTTTTCCCTTGCACTAATGTCCGCAACTCGTTGAGGGTTTTCTCATCTGATGCTTTTTTCAATTCAGCTAAGGCACGTCCACGTAATTCTTCGATTTTTTCTTGTAAACTCATTACAATCCTTTCAATAAATCCATTTTAAAACAAAAATACCGCGATTTTCTTTCTCCAAAGGAGCGAAAACCGCGGTACCATCCTATTTTATCACTTAATTTATTTTATTTAATTTTCTGCCTTTCACCAAGCGGTGCTGACAAATGTAAGCTGAACTTCGGTTATAGCGCTGTACTGTGGCTCTCAGTCGGTGACCACAACTCCCTCAAACTTTGCTCATAACTTACTCGTCTTACATGATTATTTTAATTTTATCACTTTCAGCGGATTTGTCAAATCTTATCGAGGAGTTAGAGCAATTATTTTCGGTTTTTAATTTTTACAATTAGACATTGTTCCAAATATTTTTAGAAGGTCTTTTTCGGATGAACCCACTTTAGGAACTGCATAGATACCATTATTGTTAGGTACTCCTCCTTTTTTGATATATTTGATATAATGGATTATCTATTTTTACACAATATTTTCAGCCACCAAAACTGATAGGAGAAAATTTATGAAAAAAATTATTATCGGTAGCCTTACTTTGCTTGCGGCGGTTTCACTCTCAGCGTGTTCAAGTAATAACACAAAGTCAAATACTTTCTCAAAAGAATCTGATAAAGCAAAACAAGCTCTATTCTTGAAAGTTCCTTCTAGTGTCGTCATGGATAGCAGAGGAGTAGCCTTAATAAGAGTTAAAACGATTCCAAACGGAAAAGTTAGAATTGGAGAGAGTCTCACAGTCGATTCTCAAAGTGCTGATTCTGAGGGAAATTTTACGTTAAAACTAGCTAGCGATCCACATCAAAAATCAGCTGTCAAAGTTACTGCTGGAATATTGGGGACAGACGGAAAAGAAATTGCTAAACAAGTAACAAAAGACGTGAATATTAAGCCATCAGAATAATAATAAAAGCTGACAAGAGTTTACCTCACCCCAAAAGTTAGACAAGAAAGTTCAATTCTATAGCATAAATTTAAGATTATTTAAAAGAAAAAAGAGCAAATCTTAATTGAGCTCTCTTTTTTTATAAAAATTTATTAATTTTTATTATATATCTATGATAATTATTGAGGAAGTTATTTTATTTTCGATTTAATACATCAACTGCTTTATCAACAACAAGGCATTCCACAAAAATGAAAGCCACAAGAATCACTTCATTCAAAATATTATTTTGATTCCCTATATGTCCAAAAAGTAAAACAGTTATAGCAATTACAATTGCCGAAATTAGTGCTTTTACAGCAGAATATTTATTCAAAACACAAATCTCCTCCTCATGTTTTATGTGATGCTACACTCCTAAAATATAGAAGTTTACATAAATTTTTTTCTGACCCTAATAATATCATACAAGCCAAGGACGAATATTAATGTAAAAGTAACCCACGAACTAACGAATGATATTAAATAAGATAGTAGTGCTATAAGCAGCGAGAGTTTTATATCGTTTATGTATTCGTTCCCCTTAAATTCTTTATAGTTTCTAATAAACATTATTCCCCAGATAATTAAAAACAAAAAGTAAAGGCATTGTTTACCTATAAAAACTAAAGATAGACTAACATTAACTTTTTCTATCACTTCTAAAGAATTACTTAATGAAATTATAAATAATATAAAGGGCATTAATCCATTTTTATATGCGCTCATTTTTATTCTATTGCTGAAGTTACGGGAGGAATTCCCCAACTCAAATACAATGCAACTCCTTTTCCTTTAGCTAATGCTCCAGTGATTTTAACTACTTCCTATACCATTATATCAAAAATTTAATAGGCTTCATTAAAACTGATAAATTTCACATAAAACAAATAAAAATTATACTCTCTTACCTTATCATCAGTTGAGCGTGAGATTAAGAGATGATAGAGAAAGTGAGACAGTTTCTCATTTTTTATTTCAGATCCACTTCAAATGTCTAATCTGATGTTGGACTAATGTCAAATTGGACTAATGTCAAATAATTGGTTATAGTGTGTTAAATAAAAGTAAAAAAAATATTTTCTTAATTTATACTAATCCAAGGTATAATAATAGTGTTAGATGATTTTGATGAAGATATTTTAGTAACATTTCTAAGTATCATAACTGCCCAAGCATCCCCTTAAAGATATGGCTCATAGATACTCAAGTTTCTAGAATTATCTACATAAAATTTATAATAAATTAAGAAACGGAGAAACTATGATGAACAGCTCTATGACAAAAGCAAATGGAAAACGCCTCCTTGTTTATGGGATAATTCTTTATTTTGCTTTTATAATTTTAGACTTCTTACTAAGAACGCTCACTCATTCTATCATCCCACCTTCACTTATAATCACTCTTCCTCACTTTATGATTAGTCTAGTTTTAGGACTAACTTGCTATTATTTAATAAAGACTGATCGTATTTTCAAAAAAACAATAAAATTTTCATTATCCACTCATATTTTACTTGGCACTTTGGTCATCCTCCTCAGTTTAATTGCGCTCTTTATCCTCGGAGTTCCTAAGGACATACAAACCATCTTGAGTGGGGGAGTTAATCTGACTTTAGTCTCCTTTTTTACTGCTTTATCTGCCGGAGTATTTGAAGAATTACTTGTACGAGGTTTAATCTTCGCTGGTTTTTGGAAACTGTTACAAGGGAGTTCTTTAAAATTATTCTGGAGCGCCCTGCTCTCTTCTGGATTATTTGGTCTTTTTCACCTTTATAACTTAACCCAAAGCTCTTTCACAGCTGTTTCGCAACAAGTTTTGTATGCTACTGCTCTTGGTCTCATTTTTGCAATTCTTCGTATTAAGCTTAATTCACTTTGGTTGGCTATCATGCTTCATACCTTACTTGATTTCCAACCAACTATTTCAGCGAGTGTTGCTTCTGAAAATTCGTGGGCTTCAATCTTAATAATCACTGTTCCTTTGCTTGTTGTTTCAGTGTTTACACTACTAAAAATGGATAAAGATTATAATAATCAGTTTAAACGCTATGAATAACTTCCATACTTATGTTGAAATCATCAAGTATAAATTTTTAATATCGGGACCTTATAAAAAGATACTAAAGCTCAAGCAGTCATTCTGCTTGAGCTTTTTGTGTTGTTTTTGTAGACTACTATCGAATCAATTAATACAAAAAAGTTATAGGTTTGGCTGTTATTATACTTATCAGGACAAGACTAATCAGGAAGAATTATTTTTGTTGACTGTTTATCATTATTTTCTTGCTTATATATAAAATAATTTTTTCAAACGAACCTTTTTTCTTTTCTCGCCTATTAAAACTTGTTAAAATTAAGTTAGCGCTTAACAAGAATACGTATTCTATAAAACACACCAATTAGGAGGATCGTATGGTTTTAGCTCGAAATCGAAAGTATCTCAAATGTTTCTTAGCAACTTTGACAGTTGGCACAGCAATTTTAGGAGGAAAATATGCTTTAGCTGATGCTGCTGATAGTATGGTCAATCCAACAGATAAAGTACTGGTTGGTTATTGGCATAACTGGGCAACAACTGGAAAAGATGGCTATAAAGGAGGAACCTCAACTACCTTTGATCTCTCTAAAACGCAAGATGGATACAATGTTATCAATGTATCTTTCATGAAAACCCCTCAGGGACAAACACTCCCTACTTTCAAACCTTACAACAAAACAGATGCTGAATTCAGAGCAGAGGTTTCAAAATTAAATGCTGAAGGTAAAAGTGTTTTAATCGCACTTGGAGGTGCTGATGCACACATCGAATTGACCAAAGCTCAAGAAACTGACTTGGTTAACGAAATCATTCGTTTAGTTGACACTTATGGTTTCGATGGTTTAGATATTGACTTAGAACAAGCTGCAATCGAAGCTGCGGATAATCAAACAGTTATTCCCGCTGCTTTACGTCGAGTAAAGGATTATTATCGCCAACAAAACAAGAACTTCATGATAACCATGGCTCCTGAGTTCCCTTATCTCACAAAAACAGGGAAATATGCGCCTTATATCACTGGTTTAGATACTTACTATGATTATATCAACCCACAATATTATAATCAAGGCGGCGATGGTTTCTGGGACACAGGATTGAACATGTGGGTTTCTCAATCTAATGATGAGAAAAAAGAAGATTTCTTATATGGTTTAACGACACGTTTGGTGACTGGAACTGATAATTTTATCAAAATTCCAGCAAGTAAGTTCGTTATCGGGCTTCCTGCCAATGATGACGCGGCAGCAACGGGTTATGTCAAAGATCCTAAGGCTGTTGAGAATGCCCTCAAGCGCTTAAAAGCTGATGGAAATGAAATCAAAGGTTTGATGACTTGGTCAGTAAACTGGGATGATGGAACAAGTGCCACAGGTGTTAAGTACAACAATTCATTTGTAAATACTTATGCACCGATGTTATTTAATGGGTCGACCACTCCTGTTGAAGATAATGAAAAGCCAACTACACCAACGATTTCTGTCACTAATATCAGTAGTTCAAGTGCAACTATTCAGGCAAAAGCAACAGATAACGTAGGTGTTGTTAACTACGAAATCAAGATTGGAGCAACGCTTTATAATTCTGCTGATGGTCAATTAGTTTTAAATAATCTTTCGGCTAACACAGACTACCATGTGGAAGTTGTAGCCATTGATGCTGCTGGAAATCGTTCGATTACAGCCGAAACAGAATTCAAAACGACTGAGCAACCAACTTCAAGCTATCCTGCGTGGGATGCTGATCAAATCTATTTAGGAGGAGAACGCGTTAGCTACAATGGAAAGAATTATGAAGCAAAATGGTGGACACGTGGAAATGAGCCTGATAAATCAGATGCCTATGGTCCATGGAAGGAAGTGTAAAAACCAGAAAGGATTACCTTTATGAAAAAAATATTAGCAGCTTGCTTGCTGACAGTGAGTGTTCTTGGATGTGCCCTATTTGCTCAAGCAGATAAGGTTCTAGCTCATGGCTATGTGCAATCTCCACCTGCTCGAGGTTATCAAGGAAAACTTGATTCTGAAAGAATGGGCTGGTATGAAGCATTTAATCTTTATGGCAATGTCATCACAAATCCACAATCTCTCGAAGCGCCAAAAGGTTTTCCGGCAGCGGGTCCTGCAGACGGACGGATTGCTTCTGCAAATGGTGGTTTAGGACAAATTGGTGATTTTGTCTTGGATAATCAAACAAGTACTCGCTGGAAAAAAACGTCAATCACTTCTGGTGCTAACCTTTTCACTTGGTACTATACTGCTCCTCATAAGACAACCAAGTGGCATTACTACATGACTAAAACGGGTTGGGATCAAAATGCTCCACTGAGTCGTTCTGAATTAGAGCTTATCGGAACAGTCAATCATGATGGTTCAGAAGCCTCAAAAAATCTAACGCATACGATTACTGTGCCTTCTGATCGTTCTGGTTATCATGTGATTCTTGCTGTTTGGGATGTTGCTGATACGGCAAATGCTTTCTACAATGTTATTGATGTCAATGTCAATAATACTTCAGCTCTTGCCTTTGGGCCATTCCTGTAAATAAAAAAAGCCAGAGAAATCTGGCTTTTTATTTTACTTTTTTAAACGCCCCAAACGGATTCTAAAACGTTGGTTTGTTCACGACCTGGGCCTACTGAGAATGTTGAGATACGTACGCCAACAAGTTCTCCGACACGGCGAACATAGTTACGTGCTGCTTCTGGCAATTCTTCAAGTGTACGGCAAGCAGTGATATCTTCTGACCAACCTGGCATTTCTTCGTAGATTGGTTTACAATCTGCTAATTCTTTGAGTGATGCTGGGTAGTGTGTGATGTATTCACCGTTGCTACGTTCGTAAGCGACACAGATTTTTACTGTTGGCAAACCTGATAAAACGTCAATTGAGTTCAAGCTAAGGTTAGTCAAGCCTGATACGCGTTTGGCATGGCGCATAACAACTGAGTCAAACCAACCGACACGGCGTGGACGACCTGTGGTTGTACCATATTCATGACCGACTTCACGGATTTGATGACCAGTTTCGTCAAAAAGTTCTGTTGGGAATGGACCGTCACCAACACGTGATGTGTAGGCTTTGCAGACACCAACGACTTTAGAGATTTTTGATGGACCAACGCCTGAACCGATAGTTACACCGCCAGCTACTGGGTTTGATGAAGTAACAAATGGGTAAGTTCCTTGGTCAATATCGAGCATAACGCCTTGTGCGCCTTCAAAGAGGACACGTTTCCCGGCATCGAGTGCGTCATTCAAGATTACAGAAGTATCTGTAACGTATTTTTTAAGTTGTTGACCGTACTCATAGTATTCTTCAAAGATTTCATCAAAGTCGAGAGCTTCTGAGTCGTACATTTTTACAAATTCACGGTTTTTAGCTTCGAGGTTGATGCGCAAGCGTTCTTCAAAGATTTCTTTGTCCAACAAGTCAGCGATACGGATTCCGACACGAGCTGCTTTATCCATGTAAGCTGGGCCAATTCCTTTGATTGTTGTTCCAATCTTGTTATCACCTTTGGCTTCTTCTTGAAGGAAGTCCAATTTTTTGTGGTAAGGCAAGATGACGTGAGCGCGGTCTGAGATACGCAAACTTTCTGCAGAAACACCGTTTTCAGCCAGATAGGCGATTTCTTCAACGAGTGATTTTGGATTGACAACAACACCGTTCCCGATAACTGAAATTTTTTCAGGGAAGAAGATTCCTGATGGAATCAAGTGAAGTTTGAACTTTTTGCCGTCGATGACGATGGTGTGACCTGCATTGTCTCCACCTTGATAACGGGCGATGACTTCGGCATTTGCACTCAAAAAGTCAGTGATTTTACCTTTTCCTTCATCTCCCCATTGCGTTCCGACAACTACTACTGATGGCATAATATTCTCCTTAAGATGTGAGCCCGCCTCTAGGGTGAACTCAATTTCATTATAAAATATTTTGCACGCTCCAAGTTCGCTTGGCTGGCATTTCTAAGACATGAGGCTGTCTGAACTGAAAAATGGAAAAGGGGCATCCCGCTAGCTTGGATGTCTATTTTCTGTTTTTAAGTCAATCAATCTCAATTGAAAGCTCCTATCGCACTATTTTTAATTTTATCAAAAAAATACAGAGTTTGACTAGGAATAACTGGTTACTTTTTGTTAAATTTAAATTATTGTTCGGAAATACTGAATTTTTGATTTTTTTGTTCAAAAATAGGATGAACAGTCGTCTGACTTTTTGCTATAATAGGGTTATGGATAAAATTATCAAATCAATTTCAAAAAATGGACATTTTCGAGCTTTTGCTTTGGATTCAACTCAAACGGTGCGCGAGGCGCAAGCGCGTCACCAAACTTGGCCTTCTTCAACGGTGGCTTTGGGGCGGACTTTGATTGCGGCGCAGATTTTGGGCGCGAATGAAAAGGGCGATACTAAAATCACGGTGAAGGTGCTTGGTGATGGCGCAATGGGTGCGATTATCGCTGTGGCGGACAGTTCGGGTAATGTCAAGGGTTATGTGAAAAATCGTGAATTGGACTACAAAAAAGCTTCAACTGGTGAGATTTTGGTCGCACCTTTTGTGGGAAATGGTTTCTTGGTTGTAGTCAAAGATATGGGGCTGAAACATCCTTATAGTGGGCAAGTAGACTTGATCACGGGGGAAATTGGCGAAGATTTGGCTTGGTATTTCTTGAGTTCTGAGCAAACGCCATCTTCTGTGGGGGTGAATGTGCTGCTTGATGAAGATAAGGATACGGTGAAGATTGCCGGTGGTTTTATGTTGCAAGCTTTGCCTGATGCGACGGATGCGGAAATTACGGAAATCGAGCGCAATATCAAGACCATGCCTGCGATTTCAACGATGTTGGAAGCTGATGAGCCGCTCAAAACGATGCTAGATAATATTTATGGTGACATGGAATATACCAATCTTGGCGAATTTCCTTTGGCATTCAAATGTGATTGCAGCAAGGAACGTTTCCGTGAGGGAATCAAATCTTTGGGAACGCAGCCCATTGAGGAGATGATTGCTGAAGACCATGGGGCAGAGATTGTTTGCCAATTTTGTGAAACGAAGTATGAGTTTTCTGAGGATGAATTGCACGCATTGATTGCTGGAGAGTGAATTTTACTGACGTAAGCTGGAAAACTCAGAGATTTTGCTGACGGAAATCGATTTGATCCAGAGATTTTGCTGACGAAAGTCTAAGTTTCGGTTTTCACTGAGAGAATTTGCTGACGGAATGGATAAGAGGTGGAAAAATGACGGTGAGCCTTTTTATTGCAACGACTTTGGACGGTTATATCGCGACGACAGATGATGATTTGCACTGGCTTTTTGATGTCGAGGGTGAAGGTGACAATGGCTATGGCGCTTTTTATGCTGGGGTAGACGTGGTGCTGATGGGCAAGCGGACTTACGACTGGCTCAAGCGCGAGCAGCCTGATACTTGGGCTTATGCGGGCAAAATGACTTATGTTTTGACTCGGCAAAAATTGGCTAATTCTGCTGAAGTGCAGTTTATTTCGGAGCAGGACTTGCCGGATTTGGTGGAAAAATTGAAAAGCAAAAAACAGAAACTCTGGGTCGTGGGCGGTGGTCAAGTGATTCGGTTGTTCTTGGAAAATGGCTGGGTAGATGAGCTGCAAATCACTGTCGCACCGGTGCTTCTAGGCACTGGCATTCCACTTTTTCCATCAGGAGCTTACGCTGAAAAATTGCAACTATTGGGGAGCAAAAACTACGGTCAATTTGTAGAATTGCATTACCAGATAAAAAAAGAGGACTGATGAAAATTCAGTCTTTTTTTAATGACATTTTTACTGACGAAAATTTGCGTCAGCGTTTTTTCGACTAGAGATTTTGCTGACGTAAATTTTTCAATGCTAAAAACCTTGTGAAATCGCAAAAAATTGCTATAATATTGCTTATGACTATGGACAAAATTTACAACGCGCCGTGGAAAATCCGCGACGTCGAAATTAAGAATAAAATCGTGCTAGCGCCAATGGCGGGCATCACCAACAAGGCCTTTTTAACGACTGCCAAGGAATTTGGGGCAGGGCTGGTCGTGACGGAGATGATTTCGGACAAGGGCATTGAGCATCGCAATAAAAAAACTTTGGAAATGATGAATTTTGATGGCGTGCCACATCCACTGTCCATGCAAATTTTTGGTGGCGAAGTGGATACCCTGGTTGAGGCGGCCAAGTTCGTTGAAGCCAACACCGTCGCTGACATCATTGACATCAACATGGGCTGCCCTGTGCCAAAAGTCACCAAAAATGAGGCTGGATCGCGCCTTTTGCTAGACCCCGACAAGGTTTACGACGTGGTATCTGCGGTCAGCGCAGCCATTTCTAAACCCTTGACCGTCAAAATCCGCATCGGCTGGGACGATGATCACCTTTTTGCTGTGGAAAATGCCAAGGCCATCGAAGCGGGCGGAGGAGCCGCAGTTTCCATGCACACCCGGACTAAAGCCCAAGCCTACACCGGCAACGCGCAGGAAAATTGGCACTGGCTCAAAGCACTGACGCAAAATGTTAACATTCCGGTCATCGGAAATGGGGATGTCAAAACACCCGAAGACGCCAAGCGTATAATTGACGAAACAGGTGTAAGTGCGGTCATGATAGGTCGTGCAGCCCTTGGAAATCCGTGGATTCTTCACCGGACAGAGCATTTTTTGCGCACCGGCGAATTGTTAGACGAACCTTCTGTCGCTGAAAAGATGGAAATCGCCAAATTGCATCTGGCTCGTCTGGTTGATTTAAAAGGCGATAATCTGGCCAGCCGAGAATTTCGTCAACACGCGGCTTATTATCTCAAAGGCGCTCCCCGAGCTTCTAAAGTCAAGTTGGCAGTCAATCAAGCAGAATCTCAAAGCGAAATCATCAGCATTCTTGACACATTTGTCAACGGTACCCGATAATAAAATCTGGATATTTCCAGATTTTTTCGTTATAATAGAAAGAGAAATGTTTATACAATTCAAAAAATAGAAAGGGGTTTCCCTATGCGTACAACAAAGGCCACTGAAGAAATTGAAAAAGCCATTATCCATTTGAAGAAATCCAAGCGCGAGATTAGCAATTATACCTTTGATTATAACGTTCAAAATTTAATTCAGCTCGACAAAACCATCAAGCAGCTTGAAAGCATCAAAACAGGCATCAACGCTGACAGCTACTCTGTGGAGGGTGCCAGATCCACAGGCGAACTCGAAGGCGCCCGCCTCTCTAGATAAAAATATCCGCCATTTTTTCAGAGAATTTGCTGACGCAAACCAAAATCGCAAAATTCACACAGAGAATTTGCTGACGTAAACCAAAATCACAAAATTCACACAGAGAATTTGCTGACGTAAACGAGAAACAAACAAAAAATAGCTCAATTGAGCTATTTTATTTTTTAACTTTTTTATTCACCTTGTAACGACTTCTTGGATAAGTAAAATCGCCCAAAACCTCATGAACATTGATGATTGAGGTAAAAGCATTCGGATCCAATTCAGTCAAAATTTGCTTCACTTCCTGAATTTCGCCAGGGTTAAGTACCACATACAAGATTTCCTTAGCATGACCACTATAAGCCCCTTCACCGTGCAAATAGGTAGCGCTGCGACCTGTTTCTGCAATGATTGCCTGAGCGATTTCCTGATGGTTCGTCGTGATAATTAACATCCCGCGCACCGTATAACCTCCGCTTTGCACCACATTAACGACCTGCGCCGCAACAAAACTTGCAATCAAAGTATACATCATATGACGCAAATCAATATAACTCAACGAAAGCAACATCACACAAGCATCAAAAATAAAGAAAGTACGTCCAACAGCAATGCCCCGCTTAACCTGAAGCAACTTAGCCACAATATCAGCCCCGCCAGTCGTCCCACCAAAGCGGAAAACAAAACCAATTCCTACCCCAGCAAAAACCCCAGCCAACAATGCCGCAATCAAATTATCATGACCCACGTTGACCGAAAAGGGCAGACGTTGGAAAATCCACATCCAGATGGACAAAGAAACAATCCCCCAGATTGTATAAATAAAAGTCCGCTGTCCCAAAAAACGATAACCAATCACCAAAAGTGGAATATTCAAAAGCAACTGCGTATAAGCCGGGTCAATTCCCAGCAGTGCATGACCAATCAAAGAAAGCCCAGCAACACCACCCTCAGCCAAGTGATTCGCCATATTGAACTCAACAAACCCAAAGCCATAAATTGCCGTCCCCACAGCAATGGCAAGAATTTGGAGAAAATGTATCCTCGTTAATTTTTTCATAAGACCCCCAAAATTTGATGAAATCTCCCTGCCAAACGACAAGGAGCTTTAGAACTATTGTAGTTGAAAACAAGCCGTTAGTCAACTTTTACTGATGAATTCTTGTTATTTTTTCACATCCTTGATTCGCTCACGTTTTGGAGCAAAATCACCCAAAACTTCATGAACATTGATGATTGAAGTAAAGGCCTCAGGGTCAATGATGGTAAGGATTTCCTTGACCTCTTGAATCTCACTTGGATTCAAGACCACATACAAAACTTCCTTGGATTCCCCACTATAAGCCCCTTCACCATGCAAGTAAGTGGCACTTCTTCCGATTTCTTCAATAATCGCCCTGGCGACTTCTTTATGCTTGCGACTGATGATTAACATCCCCCGTACCGTATAACCACCATTTTGAATCAAATTTATCATTTGCATTGCCAAAAAGCTCGCAATCAATGTATACATCATCTGTTTAAGATCGATATAGCTTAAAGACAAAGCCAAAACTACCGAATCAAAAATAAACATCATTCGTCCAATCGGAATCCCTTTTTTTAACTGGAATAGCTTGGCTAGAATATCCGTTCCACCAGTCGTTCCACCAAAACGGAAAACCACACCAACCCCAGTCCCGGCAAAAAGACCGGCCAACAAAGCTGCAATCAAATTATCATGCTCAATATTCACCGTGAAAGAGACCCGCTGCAAAATCCAAATCCAAACCGACAGACTCAAAAGTCCCCAAATCGTATAAATAAAAGTTCGCCGTCCCAAAAAACGATAGCCCAAGACTAACAAAGGAATATTAAGCAACAACTGGGTGTAAGACGGGTCAATATGCCAAAGTGCATAACCCATCAAAGATAAACCAGCCACGCCCCCTTGCGCCAAATGATTCGCCATATTAAAAGCAACAAAACCAAAAGCGTAGATTCCTGTTCCGATTGTGATTGCAAGCAAATACAGTATATGTACTCTTGCCAATTTTTTCATTCTCATTCCTCCTAATAATGAAACTTTTCAACATAAGAAGGGGAGAAAGTCCTCCTGATTGGCTTTCTCCCTTTTAATTTATTGACCGAGCATCAGTCGCTGATCTCGGAAAAATTACCTAAAACACGCACATTTTCCGAAATAGAAACAAAAGCTTTAGGATCATAGCGCTCCACAATATTTTTAAAATCTTGATATTCATACATGGTGATGACTGTCAGTAAGACCGTCCGTTCTTCACGGGTATAGCCGCCCTCACTGCTCAAAATCGTCACCCCATGTCTAAATTTCTCAAACAATTGATGCATGAGTAAATCAGGATTTTGCGTCACAATCATTACCTGCATCCGCTTTTGACGCGTGAAAATAGCATCTTGCACACGTGAGCTGACAAAAATGGCAATGATTGAATACAACATATACTCCCAGCCAAAGAGTAATCCAGCGATGAACACAACGATTCCATTGACAATGAAAGACAAAGTCCCCACCGTACGGCCCGTTTTTTTACGCATATAGAGGCTGACAATATCTGTTCCACCCGAAGAAATTCCGGCTTTCATCGCATTTCCCACACCAAAGCCCATGATGGCACCACCAAAAACGGCATTGATGACCGGATCCTGCGTCAACTGAGTGACAGGAATAAAGTGAATAAAAACCGAACTCATCACAACAGTAATCAGGGTATAAATCGTAAATTGCTTTCCAATTCCTCGCCATGCCAAAAGAATTAATGGCACATTGACCAAGAATAAAGTCACCGAAATAGGCAAAACGTCATATCCAACAAGCCGAGTGATAATTTCTGAAACCACCTGAGCAACCCCAGTTGCCCCCGACGAATAAACATGACCAGGCTGGTAGAAAAAGTTCAAAGCAAAAGAGGAGAAAACACCATAAACCACTGCTGCAGAAAACTTATTGACCAGCTTTTCCAGTCCAATGGACTTTAGAACTTTAATTATCGTTTGCAAGTTTAATACTCAATTCTTTCAGCTGTTTTTCAGCAACTTGTGAAGGTGCTTGTGTCATTGGGTCAGTTGCTTTATTATTTTTTGGAAAGGCGATAACTTCACGGATATTATCCTTGCCAGCAAGGAGCATAACAAAACGATCAAGTCCGAGAGCCAAACCACCATGTGGTGGGAAACCATAGTCCAAAGCTTCCAAAAGGAAGCCGAATTGCTCATTGGCATCTGCCAAATCAAAGCCAAGTGCTTTGAGCATTTCTTCTTGAAGCTCACGTGTGTTAATCCGCAATGAACCACCACCAAGCTCATAGCCATTCAAAACGATATCATAGGCATGAGCGCGCACTTTCTTCAAGTCTGAACCCTTCGCATAGCCATCGGCTGACAAGAAAGCTTGTGTTTCTTTCGTTGGCAAGGTAAATGGATGATGCGCTGACATATAACGTTCTTCCTCATCAGACCATTCAAACATTGGCCAGTCAATAACCCAAAGGAAATTGAATTTACGGAAATCAATCAAGCCTTGTTGTTTACCAACAGTCAAACGCAAAGCACCAAGTGCGCTATTGGCCACATCAAGTGAATCTGCCACAAACAAGACTAAGTCATTTTCAGAAAGTCCTAATTCGCTGACAAAACGCTCCGTAGCTTCTGCCAAGAATTTTGAAACGCCACCTGCTAATTCGCCTTTTTCATATTTGACCCAAGCCAGACCTTTAGCACCGTTTTGCTTAGCTTGTTCAGTCAACTTGTCAATGGCTTTACGAGAATATTTGTCGGCTGCGTTTTTGACAACAATCGCTTTGACCACTTCTGCTTCTTGGAAAACTTTAAAATCAACTGTTTTCGCAAGTGCTGATAAGTCAGTCAATAATAAATCAAAGCGAGTATCTGGTTTGTCAGAGCCATAGAAGTTCATCGCATCATCATATTTCATTCGTGGGAAAGGCAAAGTAACCTCAACACCCTTGACTTCCTTCATGACTTTGGCAATCAAACCTTCGGTCAATTCTTGAATTTCTTCTTCACCCAAAAATGAAGTTTCTAAGTCAACTTGTGTAAATTCAGGTTGGCGGTCACCACGTAAATCTTCATCACGGAAACATTTGACAATTTGATAATAACGGTCAAGACCAGCAGTCATGAGCAATTGTTTCATCAATTGTGGAGATTGTGGGAGCGCATAAAATTCACCTTTATTGACCCGAGAAGGAACAAGGTAGTCACGAGCACCTTCTGGTGTTGATCTGTTCAAGAAAGGTGTCTCAACATCAATAAAACCAGCAGTATCCAAATATTCGCGGATTGAACGCGTTGTAGCATGGCGCATTGTGATATTTTTGAGCATTTCTGGACGACGCAAATCAAGGTAACGGTATTTCAAGCGTGTATCATCGAGTACTTCAACATCATCTTTGATTTCAAAAGGTGTTGTTTTTGATGTTGAGAGAATCTCGATGGAAGTTGCTTCGATTTCGATGCCACCTGTCTTGATTTTATCGTTTTTGCTGGCCCGTTCAACCACGTTACCTGTCACTTCAAGGACAAATTCATTACGTGCTTTATCTGCGGCCTCAGCAACTTCTTTCGCTGCAGTTTCAGGATTCACAACGATTTGAACGATTCCTTCACGGTCACGCAAATCAATGAAAATCAAGCCGCCAAGATTGCGGCGTTTAGCAACCCACCCCTTGACAGTGACCGTTTGGTTTAAATATTCTTCGGTAATATTTCCAGCGTAATTTGTACGTTTCATAATTCTTTCTTTCATTTTTTGTAAATGGGAGTAAACTCATAGTGAGTGCTCATTGACCTATCTCAACAAGTCCTAACAGCTGTTTAGTCTTGCTGCGCAAACCGCGTAGCGATAAACGGCGGCAAAGTTGACTTGGGCGTGAGCACCACTGACTCGGAAATTTTTTTAGTAATGAGATTGCAAGTGGCTCTGCCACTTAGCAATCCGCGCAGGAAGCCTGCTCGACTATCATTTTCTTACTGGTTCGACAGCTTGCGCAGCAAGACTAAGAAGCAGTTAGAAAATGAAGGAGATAGGCTGCCGAGCACTCCACGAAGGAGGGACACTCCGTTTCCCTTATCCGCCACCTTAACAGTCCACTGGACTGTTAAGCTAGAAACAATTTCCAAAAACAGACTCAAATCTTAGTTCATCTCGTCGGCGTAGATTTCTTCAAAAATCGGTGCGAAGGCTTCAGAGACTGCTTTGAGTGTTGTTTCAACTTCTTTGCGGGTTTGATTGTGTTTGACTTTGATGTTGCCTGTGCGCACTTCGTCTTCGCCGAGGGTGATAATCAGCTCTGCACCAAGTTTTTCAGCGGTTTTGAACTGCGCGCCAAGTTTACGATTTGAAAAATCACGCTCAACTTTGAAGGCTTGTTCGCGTAAACTTTCAGTCAATTTTGTGGCTGCAAGATTGGCTTTTTCACCCATGACAGCGATGAAGACGTCCAAGGTTTCTTCGGGGATGAATTCAATCTTTTGTTTTTCAGCAATCATGAGCAAACGTTCGATTCCAAGGCCAAAGCCAAAAGCTGGTGTCTCTGGTCCATCAAAATATTCAACCAAACCATCATAACGTCCACCACCACAAACGGTTAATTCTTTGCCATCAAAATTAACAATAAATTCAAAGATGGTGTCATTGTAATAGTCCAATCCACGCACCATGTTTGGATCAATCGTGTATTCGATATTGAGTGCTTCAAGCAGTGCTTTGACTTGTTCAAAGTAGTTCTTTGAGCTGTCATTCAAATAGTCTAAAATCGCTGGAGCATTTTCAACGATAGCAATATCTTCGGGTTCTTTGCTATCCAAAACACGTAGAGGATTTTCGTTAAGACGACGACGGCTATCTTCTGAAAGTTGATTTTCAAATGGTGTCAAATAATCAATGAGCGCTTGACGGTAGGCTTTGCGGCTGTCCATATCACCCAAAGTATTGAGTGAAAGTTTGACTCCTGTGATGCCTAATTGACGGAAAAGCGTGTCTGCCATCGCAATAATTTCTACGTCAACAGCTGGATTTTTTACGCCCAAGCATTCGACACCAAACTGGTGAAATTGACGCATACGGCCAGATTGTGGTCGTTCGTAGCGGAACATTGGTGCGTTATACCAGAGTTTTACTGGCTTGATGACTTCGGGGGCGTAGAGTTTATTCTCAATATAGGCCCGAACAGCTGAAGCTGTGCCTTCTGGACGGAGTGCAATGTGGCGACCGCCTTTGTCTTCAAAATCGTACATTTCTTTCGTGACAATATCACTGGTTTCACCTGTGGCGCGGCTGAAAAGTTCATAGCTTTCAAACATTGGTGTGCGGATTTCTTTGAAATTGTAATCATTGAAAACGGCACGGGCAATTTCTTCAACGTATTGCCATTTGGCAGTTTGAGCAGGGAGTAAATCTGCTGTTCCTTTTGGTTTTTGAAGTTTCATCTTGTTTTCCTTTCAATGGATGAGTGGATTTTGCAAAGCTTCTTAAAAAGTCGTGAATTTCTGTCATCTCAAGATACCGCTTTCAAAAGAAAGCACCCTAAAGCACAATCGCTCTAGGGTGCTATAATTGCACGGTACCACCTAAATTTGCTCTAAAGGAGAGCCTCAGATTTGATTATAACGTTATCATCGAAAATAATGTCACGACTTTATGAGCTTTCAGCTACTGCTCACTCTCTTGTCTATTATTGTAACGCAAAAAGCCGCCCAAAGCAAGCGACTTTTGTCTAATTTTGTAAATTTTTTGGTCTTTTATTAGTCTGCATTTTTGAAGACTTGCATATTTTGGGCAAAGTAATCATAACCACTGTAAATTGTAAATAATACGCAGATGTAGAAAAGGATTGTTCCGATGTAGAATGGATTTCCGATGAAGAGGAAAATCACGCTGAGCATTTGGGTTGCAGTTTTGATTTTTCCAGGCATTGCTGCTGCCATGACCACGCCACCTTGCTCCACCAAAAGCAGACGCAGGCCAGTCACCGCAAGCTCACGGCAGACAATGATAGCCACTGCCCAAATCGGTACAACGTTCAAGGCAACCAGCACCACAAAGGCGACCATGTTAAGCATTTTATCGGCCAATGGATCGGCGAATTTCCCAAAATTGCTGACCACGTGCCATTTGCGTGCTAAATAGCCATCCAGCCAGTCTGTGAACGAAGCAATCGCAAAAACGATTGCCGCAATGACCCACATAACGGAGCTGTGCGCATGAGAAACAACGCCCTCAAAACGTGCGCCTTGTGGTAAATAAAATAAAATGACAAAAATTGGAATCATAAAGATTCGCAGCATGGTCAATTGATTGGGTAGTTTCTGTTTCATAGTTCTCCTTTTTTCTGGGAAATTTGAATTGCGTCAGCATTTTTTCTGGTGCTGTCTGCGAAATCTAAGTTGCGTCAGCATTTTCTCTGGTGCTGTCTGCGAAATTCGAGTTACGTCAGCATTTTCTCTGGTGCTGTCTGCGAAATCTAAGTTGCGTCAGCATTTTCTCTGGTGCTGTCTGCGAAATTCGAGTTACGTCAGCATTTTCTCTGGTGCTGTCTGCGGAATTTAGCAGTCAAAAGCAAATTAGCGATTGATTTGCAGGGTGATTGTAGCGGTTCCTGTGCTGGTCAATGCTGATAAATTAAGCGCTTGGCCATTAACTGTAATTGTCAAACCTCGTGCCGTACCTGCCGTAATGACGGCGTTTGTAGCGCCAGTAGTCAGTGTAGTCGTGAGGCTATTTGCCCCGTCACTCAGTGTTTGCCCACCTGCTGACAGGTTAGAATTGGTCACGCCAACCCAAATATTGCTACCCGCAGCCGCCGAGATAGTCACTGTAACTGGATCTGTCAGTTGTGAAATTGTCGCGGTCACACTTGAGCCAGAGCCCGTCATGGCAACGGTTGGTTGCGCACTGGTGCTTGAACTTGAGCTAGTTTCTGGCGTTTGCTTACTTGTGCTACTTGCCTTACTTACCGCCTTAGAAGTCGTGCTTTGGGCATAGGAATAATCGCTCGTCAGCAAATTGGGCGTGGCTGGTTTATTGACCAAAACAGCCGTCACAACACCTGCCAGAATCAATAAGGCCACCGCTGATAAAGAAATAATAGGAATATAATTACGCCAAGTTTTTGGGCCCTCTTCCTCCTCAGGATCGACGCGCTCACTTGGTTTAACAAAATGATAGCTTTCGAGCAAATCTTCCTCATCTTCGACCGTGATGCCCTTGCCCTCATCATAAGCCTGGATGATGCGCTCCGCATTCAAATCCAGCTTTTCAGCATATTGTTTGAGATAAGCTTTGATATAAAATTCACCCGGTAGGGCTTTGTAATCGTCTGTTTCCAGAGCGACAATGTATAATTTTTGAATTTGTGTGAGTTCTTCTGCCTCAGAAAGACCAAGTCCTAGCTGTGTTCGCTTTTCTTTTAAGACTTGTCCGATTGTTTTGATTGCCAATTCGTCCCCCTCTCGTTCGTGTTCTTGCACATGGAATGTTAATTATCACTGTTCTTATTTTTTTGTGGAGATTTCAAAATCTCACCTTAGATGATGCGCCGACTCGGTCAGCGACTTTTGGAAAATGGTTGACGCCCCAGATTGACTAGGCAATCCGTCAGCATTTTCTCTGACCCCATTTTCATTACGTCAGTATTTTCTCTGCTGTCACAGGGCTTTGCTGTATAGTTATTTGGGCAAAATGGTAAATTCAACTAATTTCATGTCCGAAATCAATTGATCAGCCGCTTTTTCAATCGTTGTTAGGCTGATTTTTTTCAAAATTTCAGGAAGGTCAAAAAAGTTTAAGTCGCCGTAAACCTCTGAAGAAAATTGTTGGGCGATGTATTCTAATGAGTTCAAAGAACTGTAATAATCCCCAAGCATTTCCCGTTTGAGCAACTCGAGATGTTCCTCGCTGAAATCTCTATCTATTTTATAACTTTTTAGAACTTCTTGCAAAGTTTCGCTCAATTTTTTTGGATTTTCCGTATCTCCCGTGAAAACAGCAAAATGGAAACGCTTATCCAAATCAAACGAATAACCAAAAGAATCATCAATCAATCCCGCATTGTAAAGCTCCTCATAGCGCTGACTCGTGCGACCAAAGAGCAAATCCAAAAAGAGTTGATTAGCCAGCTTGTAAGTCATCAGCGCCTGCGGGTCAGTTGGCAAATCATCTTCGCCACGCAGTCCCAAAGCAAATTTAGGCATGGCCACTTCCAACTCAAGCTGTGCCTGTGAAATCGGCTCTGCCGCAGCAACTTCTTGCCGTTGAATCTCAGGTAACTCAGCAAAAGTTTTGGCGGCTTGATTTTTTTGGACAAAATCAGCCATTTCTTCAATCTCAAAGGGCCCCGTCAAAAATAAATTCATATTTTGTGGATGATAAAAAATTTCATAATTCGCATACAAATCATCCGCCGTTATGGCATTGATTGTCTCCTTCGTCCCCGCAATATCTGCCGCTAAAGGTGATTCAGGATACATTTTTTCAAGCAAACCAGCAAACAAGCGCCAGTCACTATCATCCTGATACATTTGGATTTCTTGCTGGATAATTCCCTGCTCTTTACGCACATTTTCGTCAGTAAAATAAGGCGTTTGCACAAAATCAAGCAATAATTCTGTACATTCGTAAGCATTTTCTCGCGTTGAAAAAAGATAAGAAGTCCGTGAAAAGCTTGTAAAAGCATTCGTTTGCGCCCCTAAAGCCCCAAACTTATACATCACATCGCCCTCTTCTTTTTCAAAAAGTTTATGTTCTAAAAAATGAGCAATGCCCTCGGGAAAAGTCTGAAATGCCGTCTCTCCCTTTGGCACAAATGTTGTATCCAAGGATCCAAAATTCGTCGTAAACAAGCCATAAGTCCGATTATAATCCATTTTCGGCAGGTAATAAACCGTCAAACCATTCGGCAAAAGTTCCCAATACAACCTCTCGCCTGTTTGCGCATAAAACTTACTGTTCAAAATTCAACTCTCCCTCTTGTTCTTGCCCCAAATTTGCACTTTTTAGGAAATATTCTGCCTGCAAAGTCAAGCTTTGAGCAACTTTTTGAATGTTTTCCTTGCTCACTTTTTCCAATTCTGACACAAAACGCTCCGTGGTCAAAAAGCGCTCTGGCAGCAATGCTTTGACAAATTCCAATTCGATATTATTGGACGGTGAATCTTGACTGACAAAAAAAGTATTGCGCAGCATCGTTTTCGTTTGTTCCAGATCAGCATCGCTGAACTCGCCAGCTTTCATCGCCTCCACCTGCTCCAAAATAAGCGCACGCGCTTTACCATAATGACTGGCATCAATCCCCGCTGCGATTTTCAAAAAGCCGGTAAAAGAATCAAAGGTCGACGAAATAGAATACGCCAGACTCGCTTTCTCCCGCACATTTGTAAATAATTTAGAGTGAGCAAAACCGCCCAAAAGGCCATTCATCACCTGCAAAGTCAGATAATTTTCATCGCCGTAAACAACTGGCAGCTGATAACCCAACTGCAAAATCGCTTGCGCCACATCCTTGGACTCCGTCAGCGTTGAAACAGCCCGAAGGGATTGCCGATAAAAAACATCAGCTCCTTTTTCAGCAGAGAAATTGCTGACGGAATTGGGTTGGTCAGTCTTTGAACCAGAAAAATCACTGACGGATTTTCTGTCAGCAAATTTGAAATCAGAAAACAAGTCAACGACTCGATTTTCGTCCACATCCCCCAGCACAAAAATATCCACCGCATTTGTCTGCAACATTTCTTGATAATATTCAAAAACAGCACGAGGATTTTCCTGCGCCAACAGCTCAGCCGTCGCCACACTTGGCAAAGCCTGTTTGCTATCGGCAAAAAACAAATCCGCCAACTTACGACTCGCATAATACGACCGATCATCATTCATTGATGCCAGATAATGCAACAAATTCGTCTGTTCCCGCTTGAACACTTGCGGATTGAACTCCCCATTGATTGCATCAGGCTCAAAAATCGCCGTTTTCAAAAACCCAATTGCCTCACCCAAAGTGTCGAAATCAACCAATTTTGGATTAACAAAGCTCATATTGATCGAAAGCAAGTGTTGCCGCCCCTTTTTAGCCACTCCCGTCGCAAAAGAAGCCCCATAAAGCTCTGATAACTTGCGACTAAAATCCTTGCCCGTCCGGTAAACCGCATTCGTCGTTTCTAGCATATTGGAAATAATCACCCGTTTGCCCAAACTTTCTGGAGAAATCTCCTCCCGAAAACGCACCAACAAACGCACCGTTTTAAATTTAGTTTCCTTAATCACATGGAGCATCACTCCATCTGCCAATTTTACATCCGTCAAATCACGACCACTTTCCTATTTTATCAGGCCTCAAAGCAGCCTTCACATAACCTTTATTATACCAAAATCTCCCCTGCTTTGTGAGAAACACAAACGAAATTTTTCATTTTTTAAAGTAATAAAAAAATGTGAGATGCACCATTTTTTATCTTTCTCTCACCTTTCATTCCAGCCATTCATTTTATCCTCCCTTCAGGTCAAATAATCCCTCTATTTGTGATAAAATAAAACTATGGAAAAATACATTTTATTTGAAGAATACATCACACTTGGCAAAATTTTGAAAGAACTTGGACTCATTGCCACAGGTGGGCAAGCCAAATTATTTCTCGCCGAAAATACGGGTCAAATTTTCTACAATGGTGAAGCAGAAAATCGTCGTGGAAAAAAACTCCGAGCTGGTGACGTCCTTGAATTTAAAAATTCAGCCTTGACCGTCACATTTGAACAAGCCAGCCCCGAAGCAATCGCCCAACACGAAGCCGACAAAGCCGAAGAAAACCGCGTCAAAGCACTCGTCAAAAAATTGAACGCTGAACAAAAAGCGCCAAAAGCAACGAAAAAAGCGCCCCCACGTTTCCCAGGACGCAAATAATGAAACTCAAGCAGATTGAACTCAAGAATTTTCGCAACTACGCCGAGCTTCAACTTGATTTTCACCCCAACCTCAACATTTTTCTGGGACAAAACGCTCAGGGTAAAACCAACATTTTAGAAGCCATTCATTTTTTGGCGCTCACGCGCAGCCATCGCACCAGTCATGACAAAGAGCTCATCCGCTGGTCGCAAAAAGAAATGAAAGTCACAGGTTCAGTCGAAAAAAAGCACACCACGGTGCCCCTTGAAGTTCAATTGACCCCCAAGGGTCGGATTGCTAAAGCCAATCACCTCAAGGAAAATCGTCTTGCCGACTACATTGGCCAACTCAAAATTCTCATGTTTGCCCCCGAAAATCTCGAATTAGTCAAAGGATCACCCGCCATTCGCAGACGCTTTTTGGATATGGAGTTAGGACAGATTCACGCCGTCTACCTTTACGACTCCATGCGCTATAACCGTGCGCTCAAAGAACGCAATGCCTATCTCAAATTTGACCAAAGCAAGATTGATAAAAACTTTTTGAGCGTTTTGGACGAACAACTCGTTGAACATGGCAATAAAATCATGCTTGAACGGGCGCAATTTATCGAAAAACTCGAGCATTACGCCAGCAAAATTCATAAACAACTCACGCATGGTGCCGAACTGCTCACCATATCGTATGCCAAAAATGTTAAGACAGATTTCGCTAAAGAACTCTTGAGCCGTCAAGATCATGACATTTTCCGTCATCAGACAAGCAGTGGCCCCCATCGTGATGATTTACAGTTTTTCATCAATGACATCAATGTAGCCGATTTTGGTAGTCAAGGCCAACAACGCACCGTCGCCCTCAGCATCAAACTTGCCGAAATCGATTTAATTTTTGACGAGACGGGAGAATATCCCATCCTTCTCTTAGACGACGTCATGAGCGAATTAGACAATAGCCGTCAGCTTGACTTGCTTGAAACAAGTTTAGGAAAAACGCAAACTTTCCTCACCACGACCACCCTTAATCATCTTAAAAATTTACCTGAAAACCTCAGTATTTTTAACGTTGAAAAAGGCGAAATCACACAGACAGACGAAAAAAGTTACTGACCACACGATCAGTAGCTTTTTTCACTATTTTTGACCCGCAAACACTTCTTTAGCACTAAAAACAGCATTCAACACCCGTGGAAAACCAACGTAAGGCACACAGTGAATAAACGTTTCCACAATCTCTTTTTCCGTCAATCCCACATTTAGTGAGGCTTGAATATGCACACGCAGTTGATTTTCGCAGCCTCCTTGAGTCAAAAGGGTGGTAATTGTAATCATCTCGCGTTGCTTAGAATCAAGACCATCGCGATTGTAAATTGTACCAAATCCAAACTCTAGCATCATGTCATTAAGATCTGGTGCGATATCTTTGAGTGCTTCAAAAACAGGTTTTGCTGCAGCACCATCAATTTTAGCTAAATTTTCCAAGCCGACTTCTTTTTTGTTCATTTTAATTCCACCTTTCTTATGGTAAAATCAGTATAAACCATGAAGTATACTTGAGGTCAAGAAAAATGTCATACAAAATTTCAGAGATTGCTAAAATTACAGACTTATCCATAGCCACCCTGCGCTACTACGAAGAATTAGGACTTTTAAGCCCCCAGCGCAACAGTAGCAATTACCGAGAATTTACCGAAAAAGATTTATCTTGGATTGCTTTTATCAAGCGAGCTAAGGCAACTGGGATGACCCTATCAAAAATCCAAGAATATGCCAAACTACGCGAGCAAGGAGACACCACCATCATTCAGCGGATTGGACTTTTAGTTGAGCAAGAACGGGTCTTACGAGAACAAATTGCCGATTTGGAAGGGCATTTGGATTTTATTTTACAAAAAAAGCATGGCTACTACGATCACTTACAAAAAAACTCAGAGCGCGAAGCCTGAGTTTTTATTTCCAAAAAGAAAATTTTTGATAGATTTGATTGCCATTTGTAAATAGATAATATAACAAAAAGCCACGGTTATAGATAAAACCGGGCTTTTCTAATGTTATTTTTCGTAACCAGTTGGATTATTACTATGCCATTTCCAAGCGTTGGTAATGATGTGTTCCAAATCATGTTGAACTTTCCAGCCCAAAATTTCGCCTGCCTTAGTGCTGTCTGCCACCAATTCGTCAGGATCTCCTGGGCGACGTTCGCCCATTTGACTTGGAATGGCTTTGCCAGTGACTTTGCGTGCTGTTTCCAACACTTCCAGATTAGAATAGCCTTTGCTTGATCCCAGATTAAATTGGTCAGACTTACCGCCCGCTTTGAGGTACTCAAGCGCTTTGATGTGGGCATCAATCAAGTCTTCCATGTCAATGTAGTCGCGAATGCAAGTCCCGTCTGGCGTATTATAGTCGTCGCCGTAAATCGTGATAAATTCACGTTGTCCCAGCGCCGTCTGCAAAATAATCGGAATCAAATGCGTTTCATTTTTGTGGGCTTCGCCAATCGTCCCGTCGTCTTTAGCACCCGCCACATTGAAATAACGCAGAGCCACATAAGTCATGTCCGTTGCCTCAGACTGCCATTTCATCATTTTTTCCATGATAAGCTTAGACTCACCATAAGGATTGATTGGTTTTTGCGGTGTTTTTTCAGAAATTGGCGAATGCTCTGGAATGCCAAAAGTCGCTGCTGTACTCGAAAAGACGATATGTTTCACGCCAAATTCTTGCATGGTTTCAAGAATGACTTGTGCCCCACCAACATTGTTGTTGAAATACATGAGCGGTTTTTGCATAGACTCACCCACCAAGCTATAAGCGCAAAAGTGCATGATTCCTTCGATATTTTCTTTTTCAAAAATTCCAGCAAGAAAATCGTGATCGCGTACATCTCCTTCGTAAAAACGCACATCAGCAGGGACAGCTTCACGGTGACCCGTCACCAAATTATCCACCACTGCGACATCATAACCTTGTTTAACCAACATATCTACGGCATGACTACCAACATAGCCCGCCCCACCAAGTACTAAAACTGTCATCTCTACCTCCGTTTTCTCCTATTATACCAAATTTTTCTAATTTTTTTATCATTCATTACAAAACGAAAGCAAAATTTCGTAGTGATAATTTCTGTCGTTGAGCAAAAATTCCTTTGCCACGCTTGGACTCCAAGAGTCATCCCCGCCTACGCCCATATGAAAGCCGTCCAAATTGAGCCAAACCCCTGTTTCCTTTTTCAGCAGATGCCAGTGGCTAGTTTCAGCAAGTTGTTTTTGGCTGTGAGGGCTGATATTAAAAGCAAAATCAGCACTGACAGCTGCCACTTGCAAACTGCCATAAGTCAGACTTTGCGTTTTCATGCGTAACCCATTTTCACTTGGAAAAATATAGGACGTACTCATGTCATCAAGTTTCAGTTGCCAATTTCCAAGCGTGCTAGCACCTTGTCGGTCTGGGTAATTTTCATCAGGCCCGAGTCCGAAATAAGTCACATTTGCTGACGCGTCTGTCAGTTGCGTAGTTAAGCCAATTCGAGCTGGTTCTGGCAGGCTAGTGTTGCGAGTCACATCGACTTCAAGCAAAAGTTTTCCGTCAGAAATATTATATCGACGCAACGTACGAAAAGCTAACTTATCCTTTGCCAGATAATTCGTCAGCACTCTGACAATGACTTTATTTTCAGTTTGTTCGGTAGTCAAGCTTTGCAAGTCCGTTTTCAAATCGTAAAAGCCTGCCGCTTTCCAGCGCTCAAACCAAGCGTTGGGGTCGATGTGCTCAACTTCACTGACACCAATGTCATTGTCCAGCGCTGCCCGCGTGAATTGTTCTGACAGCGGCGTCAGTAATTTTTCCTGACCATTTTCATCCAACCACTGCTCCAAGTCTCCTGTTTTTTGGTCGAAAATGAAAGAATTTCCAGCTGACAGAACCGTCAGTAAATTTTCGTCAGCGATGATAGAGTTTTCAGCGTCACTGATAGATTCGTCAGTAAATTTTATAGCCTCTTGCAGGACAAATTGCTCATGAGCCACTTCAAAACCAGCTGGCAAAGCAGGAGTTTCACGCAAGCTTTTCACTTGAATGTTCAAAAGCACATTCTTCTCAGTAGGCACATCAACTTTTGGCAACTCTATCGTCAGGCTGTTACCCGCTGCTAAATCCAACTTCACTTCATTTTCAAAGAAAATTTCAAAACCATCCGTCAGCTGATAAGTCAAGATTTCATTGTCCGCTTGTCGGAAAAGATATTCGCTGGTCACCGTGAAATCAAGCAACTTGCCCACTGGATTTTTGTGAATTTCAAATTGGAAATACTGCTGCCAATATTTAGCTTCACGCAGGGCAGGCTTAGCCGTACGGTCTGGGAAAACCAAACCGTTCAAGCTAAATTGACGATCATTTGGCGTGTCGCCAAAGTCCCCACCGTAGGTAAAATGTCCATCTTTAAGCAGCCCTTGATCGGCCCAGTCCCAGATAAATCCACCTTGCAAGCGGTCAATGCTCCGGAAAGTCTGCCAATATTTGCCAAAACCACCCAATGAATTTCCCATATCGTGAGCATACTCACAGAGAATCAAAGGACGATTTTCGCCAGCCAACCCCATCCATTCCACTAGAGAATAAGGCGCATTGACCGTTGGCGTGTCCACGCGCGAATACATAGGACAGATAATATCGGTGGCATCCGTCATAGCGCGATTCCAGTCTTCACCACCTTCGTATTGGGTCGGACGTGTCTTATCAAAATGCTTGCACCAATCATAAAGCGCTTGGTGATTTGCGCCATAGCCCGATTCATTGCCCAGCGACCAGATGATAATGGACGGATGATTGCGATCACGCAAGACCATACGAGTCACGCGCTCACTCATCAGAGGTAACCAAGTCGGATCATCGGTCAGCTTATTCATAGGCATCATGCCGTGCGTCTCGATGTTAGCCTCGTCAATCAAATAAAGTCCGTACTCATCGCAAAGCTCATACCAACGCATATCATTCGGATAATGCGAACAGCGCACCGCGTTGAAATTATGTTGTTTCATCAACTTGATGTCTTTGAGCATCATCTCCTCAGACACTACATAACCGTGTTCTGCGGTAAACTCATGCTTGTTGACGCCACGAATCAAAACTGCCTTACCATTAACTTTGAGCAAGCCATTGTCAACTTCAACTTTTCTAACTCCGATTTTCCTGTTTTCTTTTTGCAAAAGCTGCCCTGTTTTAGCGCATAAAGAAAGTTCCAAACGGTAAAGATAAGGAATTTCATCCGACCAAAGTTTAGGATTGACAAGCGCAATCTCAGCATCAAAACCTTCAGCATGGCCAACTAGCTCGTCATCATCATAAAGTTTAATTTTGAGCTCCGCAGCCTCTTCATCAATCGCGCTCGCCTTAATCACCACATTGGCAAAATCAAAATCTGCATCCAACTGTGTTTCAACCGCAAAATCCGTCAAATGATTTTCAGGCAAAAGTTGCACTTTGACCGAACGGAAAATACCCGACATCCGCCACATATCTTGATCTTCAAAATAAGTCGCCTTAGACCAGCGTAAAACCAACACTTTCAACTGATTTTGACCAACTTTGGCAAGTTCCGTCACATCAAATTCCGCAGGCAATCGGCAGTCCTCAGAATAACCCACATATTGACCATTGAGCCAAGCGTGAAAAGCTGATCCAACCCCTTCAAAAGTCAAATGAATTTTTCCAGTACTCAACCAATCTTCACTGATTCCAAAATTCCGTGTGTAACCACCGACTGGATTTTCCTCTGGCGTAAAAGGCGGATTGACCGGAATTGGGTAAGCCACATTCGTGTAAATGGGCACATCATTTTCACATTTATATTCTAGCTGCCAGTTGCTTGGGACTTTAATGGTTGTTTCAGCCTCTGTCCCGTCTAGCCAGTCTTCAGGCACATCAGCTACCCGATCAAAATGATCAAAATCCCAAGTTCCATCAAGACTTTTGTCTGCCAAAAAATCCATAGGCGTATGCATTGGCAATCGATTCCAATTTGAAATTGAAGGATTTTCCCAATCTTTACGAGCCAAAACGTCAGTCAATTTTATCATTGCTACTCCTTTACTTTCAAACGATTTTTTTATTACATAAACTCTTACTTTACTGTGCATTGAAAAAGTCAATAAACTTACGGAAACCTGCCAGACCTGCTTCATTATCTTTAAAGACCCCAGCGTCTTGCAAGACCCGCTCAAAGACATCACCCACAGCCTGTTGTACTTTTTCATGAACGTTCTCTTGGGTAAAATTTTCTCTAGCCTTCAAGTCGTCCGCCCAAGCTTTATGAATTTCATTGAGCTGATTTTCTTGACCCAGCAGATATTTTTCAATCTCAGCTAGCTCACCTTTCAGACGAGCTGGCAATACGGCAAGTCCCATAACCTCAATCAAACCAATATTTTCTTTTTTGATATGATGCAATTCAGGATGTGGATGGAAAATGCCATCAGGAAACTCCTCTGAAACATTATTATCTCGCAATACCAAGTCTAGCTCATAGCATCCATTGCTCATTCTTGCAATTGGAGTTATTGTATGATGCTGAACTTCACTAGAAGTAGTTGCAATAATATTCAAAGATTCATCAGAATAGCTCTTCCATTTTCTCAGTACTTCATCAGCAGCATTAAGCAGTATCATTTTATCTTTGCCACTCATTCTAAGAACAGACAGAGGCCACTTGACAATGCCAACTTTTATTTCTGGAAAGCGTGATAAATAAACCTCTTCTTTGATAACAGCTTTTGCCATAGGAAATCCATTTTTTCCTGCTTGATAATGATCATGTGTCAAAATTGATCCCCCAACAATTGGCAAATCAGCATTTGAACCTACAGTATATTGAGGAAATAAATCAAGAAATTCTAACAAGTTATCGAAAGCTTGCCTATTTATAACCATTGGGGTGTGTTGCTCATTTAAAAGAATAGAATGCTCGTTAAAATACGCATACGGAGAGTACTGAAATCCCCATTTTTTCCCATTTAGATTTACTCTAACTATCCGATGATTAGAACGAGCGGCTTTATTACCAATTCCATAAAATCCCTCATTTTCAACGCAAAGTTGACAAGTAGGGTAGTCTGATTCTGTAAGTTTCTTCGTCGCAGCAATTATTTTAGGATCTTTTTCTGGTTTCGATAAGTTGATTGTTATCTGCAAATCTCCATATTGTGTCGGATGAATAAAGGCGATGTTTCGAGCAGTATCCCTAGTTTTCACTTGGTTGATTTGTTTAGACAAACCATAAAAATAATCCGTAGCTACTTCGGGTCCTTTTTCATATTTTTTCCAAAAAGTATGATTAACTTTACTTGGTAACGGTGTAATCACATTCATTAACGCAGACTCATAAAACTCACGTTCATCAGGAGTAAATATATTATTTGTTTGTGCCTCCTCTAAAAGTTTATCCATCAAGGCTAAAGAGTCTACTTCAGAAGAACAGTTGTCAACTTCTTCCCAATCGTGCAAGCCTATAAAATGAAGAAGTTGATTTCGAGTATAAATTTCATCAAGTGAGTCTATTGCCCCATTTTTTATCCCTATATTAATAAAATCTTGAACAGTTTGATAAATTGACATAGCTCCACTCCCTAACTTAATTTTCTAAGGTAAAACTGATCTGAAGGATAGTTTCCTATTGATTGTTTAAGGCGTAATCCAGCGTTCATTAAAACATTTCCTTTGTATGTTTTACCATCAATTTCGTAATCTGCATTTTCATCTAATCCGCATAATTTAAGATAATTAAATGGCGGATTTCCCTCAACATCTGTATCTACAACTGTTACAAGACTTTCTTCTTGATTTTTAGATACAAATTGCCAAGCTTTTAGTCCAGGTAGGGTATCTAAGCGATAATAATCACCATAAAAAATCAAATTTTGATATGATTTGTATCTTTCCGTAGAAGCTTTCGCCTTTCTTTTATCACTTTCACAAATCTTAGTAATATCTAATTCATATCCAAAAGTACCACTCATCGCAACATTTACACGGGTATCAAATGGAGTAGTTCGACCGTTTTGATGATTAGGAGAAACAGAAACGTGTGCTCCCATCGCAGAAATAGGATATAAATAACTCGTTCCTTCTTGAATACTTAAACGGTTAATGGCATCGGTATTATCAGAAGTCCAAATTTGTGGCTGAAAAGCCAGCATTCCTAGGTCAAATCTTGCTCCCCCACTAGCACATCCTTCAAACAATATATCAGGATAACGTTCAGTCAGTCTGCCCATAAGATCATACAGTCCTAGAACATAGCGATGTTGCAATTCGCCCTGCTGCTCTGTATTCAAATCCATAGAATACCAATCCGAAATGGGTCTGTTCATATCCCACTTGATATAAGATAAGGTACACTTATCAAAGATATCCACCAATAACTTATAAATATAATCACGAACTTCTTCTTTTGATAAATCAAGCACTAGCTGATTCCTACCCAGTAGAGGCTTACGATTCGGGAAATTAAGTGCCCAATCTGGATGCGCCCTATACAAGTCACTGTCTTCGCTAACCATTTCTGGTTCAATCCATAAACCAAATTTTAATCCGAGATTATTGACCTGACTCGCCAGTTCAGATAAACTCATTCCGAGTTTTTTCTCGTTTACAAACCAATCCCCAAGAGCTCTGTTATCGTCGTTGCGATTACCAAACCACCCATCATCCATAACCAACAAATCAGCACCAATCTCCTTAGCCGCCTCAGCCAAGTCAATTAGCTTATTACCAGCAAAATCAAAATAAGTAGCTTCCCAATTATTTATTAATACAGGTCGTGATTCTTGTGAATACTTGCTTCGGCAAAGATTTTCTCTAACCAGATTATGAAAATTATGAGATAAATTATTTAACCCTTTAGAAGAAAAACTCATAATTGCTTCTGGTGCTTGGAAACTTTCTCCTTCTCCCAATCGCCAGGTAAAACTATTATCCCCTAGTCCTAAAGTAATTCGTGTTTGTCCTAAGCTCGCTTTCTCAGCTGTTGCTGTAAAATTGCCGCTATATACAAGATTGAAGCCATAGCAATTCCCTTGATTTTGTGTAGTTGTAGCATCCATAACAATAAAACCAGGATTTTGACGATTTCCAGAAACGCCATAATTTGAACCAAAACTAATTGTATTATGACCTATGGGAATAATTTCTGACTGCCGCTCCATAGCCCATCGTCCATAAAAATGTAGGAGTTCAAAATTACCACCTGAAAAATCTAAAATAAGGGATTGAATTTTATTCAAAGTAATTTCTTTCTCTCCCCTATTTATAACTTTTACTGAGCGAGTAATAACATCTTTTTCCTCAAATACTCCATAAGATAGCTCTACTTCAACTTTGCTAATTTCATCTGCCAAAATAATTTTTAAACTTTCGACATCATCTCTTTCTGTCTGAAAAAAACTTGGCAAAGTCTCAAGTTGATATTTTCCATTCGATAGCTCAAACCCCTTGTACTTCAGATTAGCAACATGACTGCCATCTGAGTTTTTTAAATCCAAGCCTAAGCTCCGAAAGTCTCCTGTTCCACAACTTGAAAATTCTTGGGGCAAAATATCAAGTGATCCATTTCTTCTATCATTTCCGTATGGATAAGCTGCAAAATGTGCTTCACCATCAAATAACAAATAGGATAAATCATCACTTGAAACTTTAGCTCCATAGTACAAATGTAGTAAATCTCCAAGCTTGCCCACTTTCATCTGATAAGTCGAATTACTCGTTTGTAGCGTAAATAATTTCTGCGTTTTATCAATAATAATTCCCATAAATCCCTCGTTTTCACCAATAAACCTTAGTAGGTTACTGTTCTGCTCAAAAATATTAGTTCAATAAATTCAGCTTTGTTGCCCCTGAACCGATTTGAGCAACGTAAAAGCTTGCCGGGTAGCCTACAACTTTTTCGTACTCAGCACCTACAGATTTTTCGAAGTCCGCCACTTTATCGTGCGCGACCAAAGCAATGGCACAGCCGCCAAAACCAGCACCTGTCATACGAGCACCCAGCACGCCATGTTGTTTTTGTGCCGTCTCAGCCAGCGTATCCAACTCGATACCAGTAACTTCGTAGTCATTTTTCAAAGACTCATGTGAAGCATTGAGTAACTGCCCAAATTGAGCCAAATCGCCTGCAACGAACGCTTTTTGTGCTACTTTCGTACGGTTATTTTCGTAGACTGCATGGCGAGCCCGTTTGATCAAAGTTTCGTCTCCAATCAAATCTGTATTGGCATCAAATTCTTCGTTAGAAAGTTCGCCCAAAGCTTTAATATTCAGCTTAGTTTGCATCCGTTTCAAAGCTTCACGGGTTTCTGCAAAACGCTCATTATACTTAGATTCAGTCAAGGCGCGTGGTTTATTAGTGTTCATGATAACAATATCGTAGTCACGTAGTTCGCAAGGAACCATTTCATATTTCAAAGTGTTGCAGTCCAACAAGATTGCCTTTTTAACTTCACCAAAACCAATCGCAAATTGGTCAAGAATCCCAGAGTTAACACCTATAAAATCATTTTCAGTTTTTTGACCAAGCTGTACCAACTCTAAACGTGGAACATTAAGTTTAAACAAATCATCAAGCACAGCACCCACTAAGAGTTCGAGTGAAGCTGATGAAGACAAGCCTGAAGCTGTAGGAATTTCTCCTTTAATCAAAAGTTCAAATCCTTTATCAAGCGTATAACCTGCACCACGCAACATGATAATCATACCTTTAACGTAATTTGACCAGCTCTCTCCATCTTTTTTTTCAACATCGGCAAGGTCAAATTCAATAACGCCTAACTTAGGGAAATTTTCTGAGTAAAGTTTGACTTTTGAGTCCTTGCGCAAACGTGCTAGACCTGTTGTCCCAATGGTGATTGAAGCTGGGAAAACAAAACCGCCATTGTAGTCTGTATGCTCCCCGATGAGGTTAATTCGACCAGGGCTAAAGAAATATTCAACTTCTGCGCTATCACCAAAAACTTCTGCAAATTTTTCTGTCAGTGCTGACAAAACTGTACTATTTTCTACAACTGTGGACATTTTTTATCTCCTAAATTCTTTTATTCATTTTGTGTGCAAGCTATAAATCGTGGTAGCTTGATATTTTTCACCAGCTTTGAGTGTGATATCACCCAATTCTGGAATTTGTTGTGAACCTGGTGCAACTTGGCATTCAAAAGTAATTCCACCATGATGTGCTTCAGCTTTTCCGTGATAGATTGTACCCAAGTCGCCAAAATTAGCTGTGAAAATGACGATAGAGGGTTGATCAGTTTTGACTGAAACAGTAACATCATCAAGGCTCAAGCGGGCTTGTTCTTTATCAAGATCTACTT
The DNA here is from genome assembly GCF_004210295.1 of Lactococcus sp. S-13. Classification (NCBI taxonomy): domain Bacteria; kingdom Bacillati; phylum Bacillota; class Bacilli; order Lactobacillales; family Streptococcaceae; genus Lactococcus; species Lactococcus kimchii. The sequence continues at coordinate 1,353,709 of NZ_SDAK01000001.1, forward strand.
CATCAAGCAAGAAGGGGTGGTCAATGCCGCCGACTAAAGCAACTTGTTCCATTTCGGAATTTACTGCTATACTCAGCTCTTTTGGCTGACGAAAATCCAAATCGGTCTCACGCAAATCAACAATATCGCCACGTACGATTTCTGTAGTGTCTTTCAAGGGGACAAATCTTGAAGCAGCGAGTTGCAAAGTATGATTTTCAACAGGGATGCTGGCATCGCCATTCAGATTGAAATAAACATGACCTGTTGGGTTGAAGACAGTATTCTTGTCCGATACTGCTTGATAGTCAATTCGCCAGTTATTTTCATCGTCAAAACTGTGCGTGACTGTCATAGCAAGCTGACCAGGGTAACCATTTTCACCGTCATTCGAAGTTAGGCTGAATTTTACTTCTACTTTAGCTCCTAAATCAACGACTTGGTAGTTCCAAAGCTTAGTGTGCATACTATCTGCACCACCATGAAGGGTTTGCGGAGCATCATTTTGATTGAGCTGATAAGTTTTTCCTGAAATTTCAACTAAACCGTCCTTAATCCGACCCGCTGTCCGTCCGACAGTTGCTCCTGGATAAGCATCTTTTTCAAGGTATTCTTGTGCCGAATCAAAACCTAAAATTAAATGTTTCCCATCTTTTTGCCAATCAACAATGCGGGCACCGAGGTTTGTAAAAGAGATTGTGACATCATTTTTATTGGTCAGACTGATAAGCGTGCTGCCTAAGCCAAAATCTTTTGTTGTAATTTCCATTTTAGTTCCTCACTTAACTGATCCCAGCATTCCTTGTACAAATTGTTTTTGTAGAACAAAGAACACAACGGCAGTTGGTAAAGTTGCAATGACTAATCCTGTCATAATCATACCGTAATCAGGGGTATAAGATGCCCCCATAGCTGATAAAATTAGCGGAACAGTCCTCTTATCCGGTGATTGCAGGGCAACTAATGGCCAGAGATAATTATTCCAGCTACTCATGAAGGTAATGATTGCTGCAGCTGCATATGTATTTTTAGCAGTTGGCATATAAATCTTGAAAAAGATTGCAAACTCACCCAAACCATCTAATCTTGCTGCTTCAACTAGATCTTTTGGAAATGCTTTGGCATTTTGTCTAAAGAAGAAAATCAAGAAGGCTGTACTGATTGCAGGTAAAATGATGACTGCAAAGTGGTCAATACCTAAAAATGTACCATTAAGTTTTGAAAACATGCGATACAGAGGAATCATTTGTGCGGCAAATGGTACCATCATCGATAATAGTAGAATATTAAAAACGTAATCTTTTTTCTTTGTACGATAGATTTCAAAAGCATAACCAGCCATGGAAGAGAATAAAAGAGCAAGTGCTGTTGTTATAACTGCTACAATCGCTGAATTGACTAAGGCTCTTGTGAAATCATATCCATTTGCCTGAGAAAATAAATTTTGAAAATTGATTATAAAATTTGAGCCAATTTTTATTTTTCCTTGGGTAATATCAACAGGAGTATTGGTCATTCCTAATATCATCCAAATAAATGGAAAAATTGAAATAAATGATATTACCGTTAGAAAAATATACTTTAATATACTCCCCACGTAGTTTTTCTTAACCATTATCGATCTCCTCCTACTTTAGTTTGGATAATTGAGAGTACCACAATAAAGAATACAATCACGAAGGAAATTGCTGCTGCGTAACCAAAGTCCGGAGTATACCGATAGCTTAGGTTGTAGATGTATTGTGATAGTGTTGATGTCGCATTAGCTGGACCACCATTTGTTATATTCATAACTTCATCAAAAAGTTGAAGCGTTCCTATTGTTGAAGTGATTGATGTAAACAAAATGATTGGCTTCAAATTTGGAATAGTTACTTTAATCAGTTGTTGCCACTTTGTTGCACCATCAATTGAGGCTGCTTCATAAATTTCAGGATTAATATTTTGCATTCCAGAAAGGAAGAATATCATATTATATCCTGTCCAGCGCCATGTAATAGCGATGATAATCAAAACTTTTGCCCAAAATGGATCTGTTAACCAAGCAATAGGATGAAAGCCCAAATGAGTCAGTAAATTATTTATAACTCCAGACTGAGAAAACAAACTCTTCATAATCAACGAATAGCTAACCATAGAAGTGATACAAGGTAAGAAAATCGCCGTTCTAAATAGTCCCTTAAACTTTAACCTTTTATCATTCAAGAAGTTGGAAATAATTAAGGCCAAAAACAACATTACTGGCACTTGAATAATCAAATACGTAAATGTATTGACAAAGGCTTTCCTAAAAAGTTGATCGCTTAACATCCTTTTATAATTATCTATGCCGCTGAATTTCATATCAAGTGGCAAGCCTGATTGAAAAGATGTAATCAATGCAAAAATCATTGGAATAAACACCAGAACTGTGATAAGAAGTACTGGAATAATGAGAAAGCCATTCCCATTTTTAAATAAATCTTTTTTTCTCATATCTTACTCAAATCTATTTTTTATGATTTTCCAAAATAATATCATGCATAGCTTAAACAGCTGTGCATGATATAAACTTCAGATACTATTTAGCAGTAGCTAATTGAGCTTCTACTTGCTTTTGATAGTTTTTCAAAACAGTTGTTTCATTTTGACCGTTAATTACATCTTGCAAAGCACCAGTCATTGTTGATTCAATAGCATACGTTTGGTCACCAAAGTTAACTTGAGGAATTGTTTGTGTCCATTCAGAAAAATCAGCCATAACTTTTTGTCCACCGTAAAATGATGAAGGAGTTTGGTAAACCTTGGTATCAACTGCTGATTTCATGGTCGAAACCAAGCCAATTTTTGTTGCTAAAGTTGCCATGAGTTCTGAGTTTGAGGCAAATGTTTTTTGAAGGAATTTTTTAGCATCTGCTGTTTGAGTGCTTGTCCCACTCTTCAAAACATACCAACCAGCACCTCCACTATTTGAGGCATAAGTTTTGCCAGTTTCGCCACCTAAGCTTGCTGGCAGAGCAGGAATCGGAGCGATTGCCCATTTACCGTCTTGGTCTTTGGCTGCTTGGATTGTTGAGGAATACCAAGAGCCTGTTGGAGCTGAAACTGCTGAGCCATTTTGGACTGCTTTTTGTCCACCTGTCCAGTCTGAAACTTTTTCAGCTAACCCTTCTTTAATCAGAGTTGCGTAAAGATTCATCGCATAAGCAAGCGGTTTGTTATCAGAAATTGTGACTGTCTTGCCATCTTTTCCTGTATACCATGTTCCTGCTTCTTGCATAATTGTACGGACAAATCCTAAATCAGATGGATTGGCTGCAATTAAAGCCTTTCCTGTTTTAGCTTTGACGTCTTTAGCAACTTGGATAAATTGATCCCAATTCAAATTATTCATATCGTCAGCTGAGTATCCTGCTTCTTTCAGAACGTCTGTACGATAAAAATTGCCTGTAACGCCTGAGTCAAATGGAACGCCATAAACTGTTTTTCCAACTGAATTGACAGCAAATTTGTATGAGGCAAAGTTGTCTTTATCAACAATACTTGTCAAAGGTTCAAAGTCTTTTTGATAAGATTTGAGGTAGCCTTGGATTCGATAATCTTCAATCAAGACGATATTTGGTAATCCTTTTGTATTTCCACTTGCCATTGCCGTATTTAGTTTTTGGACAATATCATCTTGGGACATTGAGATTACTTTTACATTCTTTCCACCGTAAATCTTTGCGGCTTCTTTTACAGCGGGAACATTATAGGTATCATCCCAAGCCCAGACTGTGATTTGTTTACTATTTTTTGATGAGCTGGATGCGTTAGAACCATTTCCACAAGCCGCCAACATCGTTACAGCTGCGGTTGCCATAGCTACCCCAGCAATTACTTTTCCAAGTTTCATTTAAATTTACCTCCTAAAATTTATGTATGGAATCGTTTACATGAATAGTATAACATTTTGAGTAAAGAAAAAGTTTCCAATTTTCGTTTTTTTCATGGAAACCTTTTCATTTTATTTATTTTTATAGATTTGATAAGAATCAAACAGAATACGTACTAGGACATATAAGGGAAGTCTGCTGTGCACGTCTAATTCGAAGAAATTCACTTCTAGGCTACTTTTATAGCCGACCAAAGATACATCTGCGCTTTCTACCAGCGGGGAGTATTCGGAAGCTGTAAGTGCCAAAACTTTTGCTTTTTTTATTTTTGCTTTTTCAATAGCTACCAAAATTTCCTCTGTTGCTCCAAACAAGGAAATCGCAATAATCAGGCTTTGAGGTTTCATGAAATCTGAAAAGTACCTCATTGTTCGTCCTTCATCAAAAATGGTTACTCTTTTATGCCAGAGTTGGAGTTTTTTCATCATTTCTTGGGCTACGCTCGTTGACAAACCTCTAGCAAATAAAAATATTTCTTCTGCTTCATCTATCATTTTTACTGCTTTTTCAACTGACTCAGCCGAGATTCCACCAATCGTTTTCAATATTTCTTCTTCATTTTTAGAAATTGCAACTAAAATTTCTTCAGAAAAACCACTGATTTCTGGAAGTTTTTTCTCTTTTATGGAATAGCGAAATTCACCGTAGCCTTCGTAGCCTTTTTTTCTCACGGTTCGGTTGATGGTTGAGAGTGAAACGTGTGCCATTTCTGCTAGCTCTGAAATGGATAGATTAGGGATTTTCTCATAATTTTCTTGAATCGTTTCCCATGTGTAACGTTCCGCATTGGTTAGCTTTGGCATCGCTGCGTACTCCTTTTATTACTTTTTCCGATGACTTTATTATAACATTTGGCGCTTACATTTGCTATAATGGCTATGAAATCGTTTCATCATCAAATTTTTTTGAGGAGAAAACTATGACTTATATTCCAAATCCTAATCGCTATGACCAAATGATTTACCGTCCTGCTGGGCGTTCTGGCTTGCTTTTGCCTGCTATTTCGCTGGGGCTTTGGCATAATTTTGGATCGGTTGATGATTTTGAAAATGCGCGCCAGATGATTCGTACGGCTTTTGATTTGGGAATTACCCATTTTGATTTGGCCAATAATTATGGGCCTGAACCTGGCTCTGCTGAGCTGAATTTTGGTCGGATTTTACGGGAAGATTTCAAGGGACTGCGCGATGAGCTTATTATTTCCACTAAAGCGGGTTACGTGATGTGGCCTGGCCCTTATGGAAATTGGGGAAGTCGCAAGAGTCTCTTAGCCAGTCTTGACCAATCTTTGAGCCGTTTGGGACTTGATTATGTGGACATTTTTTATTCGCATCGCCCTGATTCCAACACACCGATTGAGGAGACGATGGGAGCGCTAAAGACGGCGCTAGATAGCGGGAAAGCACTCTATGTCGGGCTTTCTAATTATTCGGCTGAGCAAACGCAGGCGGCAGTTTTGGCGGCTGACAAATTGGGCTTCAAGCTTTTGATTCATCAGCCTCGCTACTCCATGTTAGACCGTTGGATTGAGGAGGATTTGCAAGATGTTTTGACGACAAATGGAATAGGTTCGATTGCCTTTAAACCTTTGGCTCAGGGGCTCTTGACCGAGAAATATCTGCATGGGATTCCTGAAAATTCACGAATGCGTGATCCCCACTATGCGACTTTACACGATGAAAGTTTGACGCCTGAGATGTTGGAGCGACTATATGGTCTGCAAGATTTGGCGAAAAAACGCGGGCAATCTTTGGCGCAATTGGCACTTTCTTGGGTGTTGCGCGAGGATACTGCACGAAATCTGGCACCTGTCACCTCAGCTTTGATTGGTGCAAGCCGTCCGCAACAAATCATTGAAAATGTAGCCGCTCTTCAAAGACTTGATTTTTCAGCTGACGAATTGGAAAAAATTGAAAATTTATTAAAATAAGAAAAAATTTACTGACGAAAACTGGTCAGTAAATTTTTTTAATTGCGTCAGTATTTTCTCTGCTGTGAAAACTTATAAAAAAATTACGTCAGCATTTTCTCTGTTTTTACTGGCTAAGACGCTCAATTTTGACGCCTGTGTAGGCGTGAACGGCGTCAATTGCATGATGATAACGCGACAAATAGCCTGCTTGGTCGCGCAAATCGCCTTCGTCAGCAAGGATAACGACGCGCTCCATGAGACCAAATTCGGCAAGTTGGCGCAATAATTCGGCATGAAAGTCTTGGGAATTTGGATTCATTTGGCTGGCAAGCGGGGCAATCACCAAAATCAAATCCATGCGTTCATCCGCAATCGTTTTTTGAAATAAGGGATCCAACTGCTCAAATTCATTTTCAGGCAAATATAATTTGGCATAAACTCTGGTCACCAAAGCATCTGTGTCCAAAAAAACAATGCCTTGGTTGGCAGGCGAGTTGAGTTCCTGCGAGTTGGCATCGTACTGGCCTGTAATCAATCGTGCAAAATCATCCATGCGCAATTCAGCAGCGGTAATATTGAAATTTTCGGCGTACTGCTGCGCGTATTCTTTAGAGAACGGTGCGTTGATAGACCGTGCCAAGCGGCGAACCAGCGTTGATTTTCCTGTGGAAGCCGCCCCCATGACTGTCACTACTTTTGAAAAATGCCTACGGAAAACACGGTTGATATTGGGCCACTGAGCTTGCGGATTCTGCCGAATTTGTGTGGCTGAAAGCACGATATCTTGGCGGTCAGCGATCTCGACAGCATACCGTTTGCCATCAGCTGACGGAAAACGGCGGGTCAACTCGGTGGCGTACTCCGCTTCCCCCACATAAAAAGTAATTTCAAGAGCTTGATCGCTCGTGTTTTTGTCAATCAAATCAAACAGTCTTTGCGCCCATTCGTCCCAACCATCAGGCATTGGCGGAAGGTCATTTTCAGCCAGCATGGCGACTTTGACGTCTTCTTCGTCATTAAAAGCTTCGCGCAAATAACGGAAACGTTTCTCTAAAGGCAGCCCAATCTGTGCCCCGCGGTCATTGTCGTAACCAGAAACCACCAACAAAACGCCATCATTTAAGCTGGCACATTTGTAAATCTGCTGCTGATGTCCGACGTGCAAAGGGGCAAACGTCCCAAAGTAAACGCCAATTTTTTTCCCAGATAATTTTGATTTTGCAAGATAATTTGTGAACATACTCTTTATTTTAACAGAAATTTTTACTGACGGATAAGAAAAATCACTGACGAAAATTTACGTCAGCAATTTCTCTGATTTTTTAGGCCCGAACAGTCTTTGCAACTCCAGTTTTTTGGTCATAAAGATTGATCAGTCCTGAACCATTTTTACGAATCATATCGCCTGCTTTGACCGCAAATGGCACGTCAATGTGCAAGAGGGTCATAGGATTTGGCGCACGGTCAATATGCTCGTCTGTCTCAGCCAAGCGCAAGTTGGTCACGACCGTATCCACATGACGGAAGCCCGGCCCGTAAAACTCAATTTGGTCGCCTTCAGTAATGACATTACGTTGGCGGATTGTTGCCACCATTGTCGTTTCATCAAAGTCAACCACTTCGCCGACAAATTTGTATTCAGGAATTTTCCGACGCGCGCCGAAAAGTTGTTTATTTTCATCAGGCAAACCGTAGTAAAAGCCAGTATCCAACTCACGTTGTGCGACTTTCCAAAGCTCATCAACCAAGCGTGGTTTGATTTCTTCAAAACGTTCTGGCGATTCCCAGTAAGCATCAATTGCTGCTTTGTAAACATTGGCAACCGTTGACACGTAGTGAATTGATTTCATCCGGCCTTCAATTTTGAGCGAATTCACCCCATTTTCAATCATATCTGGAATATGCTCAATCATAGACATATCCACAGCTGACATTGAAAATTCTTCAGTCACTTCGCCATTTACTGACTTGCGTTCACCAAATGGCAGATCATACAAATCATATTTCCAGCGACAAGATTGCGAACATCCACCACGATTGGCATCGCGCATACTCATATAGTTGGACAAAACACAACGTCCAGAGTAAGAAATGCACATGGCACCATGAACAAAGGCTTCGATTTCAACATCCGTATGCGCGCGGATTTCGCGCAATTCTTCCATGGAAACTTCACGCGCCAAAACGACACGTTCAAGACCAAGATTTTTCCAAAATTCTAATGTTTCGTAGTTCGTCGCTGAAGCTTGTGTGGACAAATGTACAGGTAAACCCGGTGCTTCCGCCGCACAAATAGCAATAAGCGCAGGGTCAGACACGATGACGGCTGAAATACCTAAATCGCGCAAAGTACGGAACCATTCGCCCGCCCCTTTTTCATTGCCTTCGTGAGTGACCATGTTGGCCGCCACGTAAACCTTAGCGTTATGGCTAGAGGCATAAGCCACACCCTCAGCCATTTCTTCAAAAGTAAAATTACCCGCCCGCGAGCGCAGACCATAGGCTTGACCGCCAATATAGACCGCATCAGCACCATAATCGATGGCGACTTTGAGCTTTTCGAGCGTCCCAGCAGGTGCCAGCACCTCTGGGCGTGTTTTTGTGATTGACATGATAAATTCTCCAATTTTCAAGATTGTAAGTATTTTGAAAAGGCTGGAAGACCTTCGCCTTCCTTGCTCGACCCAGTGTCAGTGAATCGAACAGCCAAAACTTCTTATATCCCTTCATTTTACAAGATTTTGCTCAAAAATTAAACTGACAGGACTGACAAAGGTATTTGACATTGTGCTGTTTATCTGAGAATTTTTCTGACAGAGTATCAGCTGAGTAAAATTGACATTTGCAGATAAAACAATTTACTGACGACGCTGTCAGTAAATTGTTGATTGATAATAATTTAACCTAATCTGATTTCTTCATTTTTCCTAACGCTAGCGTAGTACCTGCTGCAATAATCAACAGAACAGTCAAAATAATTCTTCCTTGCGTCCCTGGATTATAAACCATAAGAACTGCCCAGACAATGAGTATAATCAGTGGAAATAACCATTTTTGAATTTTCTTCATTTTTCTCCTCCTATTGCCATTGGTATTTGCTATAAGTTGCAGATACTTGTCCCCCCGTCAAGATAGACGGATAGTAAGTCGTACAGGTAAAATAGAAACCTCCAGGAACCCTCGTCCATACGCCAGCTAAGCCTAGAACTAACTTACCTATTGTACCAACACCAGAGATAGCAAATCCGCTATAAATTAGCCCTGAAGAAATAATTTGATTGGCGCGATCCTTTGAAACGTAAATTCTAGTGGTCTGAGAATACTTATTTTTACTAACCGCTAAAATTTTATTTACGCCTTGATGATAGATTGTCGCTTGCGTACGCGTTGGTTTTTACTTGCAATTTACTCTAAACTCATTATAATATTTAATAAATCAAATTGCAACACTTTTTTAATTTTATTTTCTATTTTATATATTCATAATAAACTGAGCAATATTAGACTTGGATATGTGAAAAATTTTCAAAAAAAATACTGACGAATCAGTCAGTATTTTTTCACCACTTATTTCACAGCATCTTTATCCAAGTCATAGAATCCATGTGACAAAGTCCGCCCCTCTGGGTGTAATTTACGGACTGCTTCGTCCAGTTGGAAAGCTTTCAACTCGGTAAATTCATCCGCTTCAATCAATTTTTTAGCTTCCACAAAAAGCTTGGTCACCGCCACAAAATTTTCGCCACGTGTGAAAATGCCGTCCAGCTTCCAATGGTCAAAGCCCATTTTAACCAAATCTGAAAGCTCCGTCATCATGTTCAAATCATCATTGGCAAACACGTGCGTTCCATGTTCATCCTCAAAAATTGAGTAATGCGTATCTGCTTTTTTGGGCTCTGACACGAATAAATTGCGCTCACGGTCTTTACCTGTTTCATCTGTTTTGATAAAATTATAATAATTCTGCAGTAATGGACGTTTGCTGTGATGAATCACCGTTGCACCATAAACCAAAATTTCTCCAGGCACTTGCAGCTCACCGGCCATATCCTCAAGTTCTGCTTTGGGAAGTTCTCTGGCAAGAACAGCCTCAATCGCGCCCTGATTTGCCCAAAAATTCACCTGTCTACTTGATGCCACCATTGTTGATGCATCATAAGTAAAGGGCAATGTATACTTATCTCTTTGCAGTACAAAAATAACTCCCGCATCTCCAACAGCGATTCGGTCAGCTTTAATTTCCACCAAAAAATCTAAAAATGGCTGGATTTTCGCCATCATCTCCGGATGCATCAACCCATTAACCGCGATAGTTACCGTTTTACCAGCTTCGTGAGCTAATTCTGTAATTTCTCGCAGTTCATCATTGCTGAGGGCCGCAGGCACACGCAAACCATAAGTTTTTTCACCAATATATAAACGGTCAACTCCAACCTCAAGCAAAGCTTTTGCTTGCTCAACGCTCTCTGCCGTAGAAGTAATAGTAATCATTCTGCTATTATATCATATTCTTCAAGACTATCTTCACTAATGACGACCAATCTGCAAAAATTCAACTTCCAGACCAAAATTTTCAATAAATATTCACTAATTTGCCGAATTTCAGTTCCCTTAATGATGTTTTACGCTTACAGTAACATTTGCGTAACCAAATTAACTTTGATATAATAAAAACAGTCGTTTTTTATACTATAATTATTACATAAATCTAGGAAAGTTATATAAAATACATGGAATTAAGAAATCTCAAAGACTTTTACGAAAAACAAGAATATTACAACTACGCCGAAACACAAGGACGTGAACAAAAAAACTTCAACAGACGCATTGCGGAACTCAGCTTTTTTGCAAATATTGCTGCCTTCTCCATTTTTTTGGCTTTCATCACTTATGCACTCGTAGCAATTATGACAAGTTGGATTGCCGTGCCCGTAGCCTTTTTCTTAGCTCTTGTTCTTTACATTTTTACCAAAAAAGGCATTGCCAAGATGATTAAATTTCTTTTAAAATAAAGCAAACCTGTTCACTTAATGAACAGGTTTGCTTTATCTGTTTTTTATTTTTCACCTACCAAAAGTTGTACATGAATCGTTGCCTTTTCAGGAGGATTTTCTCGAGCAAAACGTTTATATTCCTCAGAAACAGACCACTCAAGCGGACTCATCATTAGAAAATCCAAACGCAGATTCTCTGGCAAATCAAAAGTATAACAAATTTCTTGTTGAGAAACTTTAGAAAACTCTTTTTTAAACCGATCAATTACCGCCGTATTTTCATAATCCACTGGTAATCCGTAAACCTCACGCAACTCTTGCAAATAAAGCTGATCAGGTACAATTTTAATCACTCGACCTTTTTCAGACAAAACACGCTGAAATTCCGCATAATTTGAAGGTGTAAAAATATTCAAAACAACGGATAAACTTCCGTCAGCAAAAGGTAAATTCGTCAAATCTGCCAAACTCAGAGAACTATTGGTTTCCAAGTCCGTCGCCATTTCAATACCATCTCTTGCGATATCAAAAGCAAATTTTTCGCCCTCAACCTCTAGCATTTCCAAAAAAGAACCTTCACCTGTGCCCACATCAAGCAAGTTTCCAGTCGCCAACTGTCCTTGAATCTCCATTAACAACTTGTTGTACATCCCCGCTTGAATCAAGCGTCGACGTGGTTCAAACATTTTCCTTGTATAATGCTCCGTGTCTGCCTTCGTCTGTAAAAAATTAACATAACCCTTTTTATTTAAATTATAAGTGTGCCGATTTTCACAACGCAAAGCGTAAGCTTCCAGCTGAAATTTCCCATGGCAAATCGGACATCTCAACAACTCGACATTTTTTTCCAAAAGCAAATAAGCCTTTTCTATCTTCTTTAACATAAATACAATGTTATAATAATTTTCCAACTTATGCAAATGCTTATTTACCAGTCAAATAAAAATAAGCTTTCAAACCTCTACTATTTACCTACCACGTATTTTAATCCCTCTGCTTGCGCCTTGGTTAATACTTGATAATTAAAAACTGTACTAAATCCTGCGCCCGACTGAGAGAGCAAGATTGAACCATCTGGTCGAATTGCTTCAACAAATGCGACATGCCCAGCTACACTACTCGTATTCCATACTCCCCCAACACTTGCCCCAGCTTTAAAACTGACCGCACTGTGAAGCCTAGGGCTAGTGTAGACTTGATAGCCTGGTTGATTCGCCCAATCTTGACCATTTCCCATGTATGCTCCATAATTTATCCCAAAATCTTTAGCTCTATTGTAGACCCACCATGTACAGTCTTTAAATGAATAAGTTGTTGTTACATAACGGTCAATATTTCTTGGCGCAGAAATGTTCCAACCTGCTGGAACATTTGGAATAGGGTCTACAAAAGCGTACCAAGCTATTCCCTCATACTTCCATCCTCTTGACACAAGACTATCTTTTTCATAACTACTCATTGTCACGAAATGTGAACCAATACCTGCGGCCGCATTATAAACCCGATATACTGGCTTTGTAGATTGTTTTTGTGAATAAAAAGCGATCCCTTCATTTTTCCAAGAATACTTTGTAGTTAAAACCCTAACCTCATTATTATCCGAAGTATAGATATGCTCTCCAGACTGCCTGTTATAGACACGATAGATTGGATTTGTATCGTTCGTGGGCTTATTCTGTGCTCTAAAATTAACACCTTCTCGAACCCAATCATTGGAAATATAGGGCAACTTTGTATATTCATTCTCACTAGCAGTATACAAATGCTCCATTGAAACTTTATTATATAAGCGATAAATATTCACCACATCAGCATCAACTGCTTTAGTTATACCAGCACAAAATAAAATAATTAATAAGGTTGCTCCCCCTTTTTTCATTCTACCAACTTTTATCATCTTTTCTCCTAATTCCCTGAAATTTCTTTTATTATATCATGTACTGACAGATACTCAAAATAGCGTTCTCATCTGACTTTCTTATTTATTACAGTTAGCACACTTTTCTTTACAAGGAGTGACAACTGTATCTCCAAAAACCTGCTAATTTTAGGCGCTCTATCCATTCATATTTAAAATAAAATTCTATCATCCTAGATTTGCAACTCTTTACATTATTGTTTATAATGAACTTAGAACTTTCGAAAGGAAAAAACTATGATTATTCGAGAACTTTGTATCGAAAATTTCACCAGAATCCCCGAAGCAATTAAAAAAGGTGTCGAGCGCATTGAGCTTTGTGACAACCTTGCGGTCGGTGGCACAACTCCGTCATATGGTGTCATTCAGCAAGCCGCTGAAATGGTCGCTGAGAGCAAAACAACCCTTGCAGTTATGATTCGCCCTCGCGGAGGCAATTTCGTTTATGATTCTTATGAACTTAAAATTATTGAGACAGATACCCTCAAAGCCCTTGAAGCTGGTGCTCAGAACATCGTTTTTGGTGCTCTGACTCCTGAAGGGGAAATTGATGCAGATGCACTCGAGAGAGTCGTCGTTGCCGCTCAAGGACTCCCTATCACCTTCCATATGGCCTTTGATGAAATTGTTGATCAAAAAGCAGCAATTGATCTCCTCATTGATTTTGGGGTAGATAAAATTTTGATGCATGGCGGTCCGCTTGATCAAGCCCTCAACACCACAAAAATCAAAGAACTCATTAGTTATGCCCAAGGAAAAATTTCAATCATTATTGGTGGTGGAGTAACTGCGGATAATTTTGTGGATCTCGCTCAAACTGTCGGAACATCTTATGTTCATGGCAGTAAAATAATCAATTAAAAAAGTTACTGAATTTTTTCAGTAACTTATTTTTTTAGTCTCATTCTCACATAGAACTTTGTAAACAAGAAATTGACCACGACAATCAGCAAAACAAGAGCAATTGGTCGAATCAAAAATAAAGCAAATAAGACTTCAACCAGTGTAACAGCAAGCATTACTCGAGAAAGCACCAACCGTAAGCCTGCCGTTTTTGCTGTTTTTTTCAAAGGATAGATTCTCGTGAAAAGCTGATAATCAAAAGCCGTCTGTAAAGATAAAAGTTGAAAAATGAGCAAATAATTAAAGGTTAAAATCATGATAATTGCTAAAATTCCATTAGTAACAAAAAACATGGTAACAAGCGCTAAAACAAGTAAACGCACAGCCAGACCTAAATAATCGCCACTCCGTAAAAAACTCCGCATGAATAGAAACTCATAAGTTCTATTTGTTTTGGGGAGAAGAAAATCAAAATATTTTCGTCGATGACTATGCGATTTAAGTCCTTTTACATTGGTAAACAAAGCAAAAAGACGCAAAGTTGCTGTTTTTCGCCCTTCTTCAACTGCAATCAAAGCCGACCAATCTATTAAACCATCTTTTTGAATTTGTAAAATTCGATAAGCTAACCATGTGGCTTTTACTACCACTAAAAGAATAAGCCACAAAATCAAGGCAAAAAGAGGGAAATTCAAAAATGGAGCAGCAATGAAAATCAAACAAGCCGATATAATAGCTGGGAGAATCAGTGAACGCAAAAGGCAAGTCCATAAATAAGTGCGAACCTCAAGCTCTTTTGGTAAGAGAAAAACTCTATCAGCTGCTTCAATAAAGGTTGCTAAACGTCCCACAAGCTGGCTTAGAACAGTTACAACAAGCACTAAAATTATTTTTTCTAGAAGATTCGACTCATAAGTCTGCAAAAAATTCACATACTGTACAACTAATGCTCCTAGTAAAATCATCAAAAAGAGGACAAAGTGATCATTAAAGACATAGCGTAAATATTTGATATTCTGATTATGCCATGCTCGACGTCGCTTTTTAAATATTTCTTTCATAAGCAAACTACCCCTCTGTCATTTCTTGGTTGGGTAAATTTCCTTTAGTTAAAGACAGATAAATTTCGTCCAAACTTGCTTTCGGTAAGCCAAATTTTTGTCGCAACTCTTCTACCGTACCTGCTGCCACAATTCTTCCTTCATGCAAAACAACAAATTTATCACAGAATTTCTCCGCTGTGGATAAGATATGGGTACTCATCAAGATAGAGCTTCCCATGGCTTTCATCTCCAACATTAGGTCAATCAAATCTTGGATTGCTAATGGATCCAAGCCCATAAAAGGCTCATCAACAATATAGAGCGAAGGTTCACACAAAAAAGCACAGATGATCATCACTTTTTGCTTCATCCCTTTCGAAAAATTCACAGGAAACCAGTCCAATTTATCACTCAAACGAAAAATCGTAAGCAATTTTTCCGCTCGCTCAAAAGCAGTTTCTACCGGAATCCCATAAGCTAAAGCTGTAACTTCAATGTGTTCACGTAAAGTTAATTCTTCGTATAAGCTTGGTGTTTCTGGAATAAAACCAATTTTTTTACGATAACCTTCCAAATCTTGTTGCAAAGTTAAACCATCCAATTCGATCTGACCAGAATAGGGCGTTAAAAGTCCGATAACTTCTTGAATCGTTGTTGATTTTCCAGCTCCGTTTAAACCAATCAACCCCACTAATTCTCCGTCGTTGATTTCAAAATTGAGGTCTTTTAAGACAGGGTGTCCCAAATAGCCACCTGTCAGATTTATTACTTTCAGCACTCGTCATCTTCTCCAATTCTCATTAAATTTGGTATAATCTAAGTATATTATAACATTTTCCTAAGTAATACTGCTCAAAAATTGGAGTTTATCTTTAAAAAAGCAGTGGAGCTAGAAATTCGGAGGTTTTATTCAAATGGAAACGTGTATTTTCTGCAAAATCATTGCAGGTGAAATTCCAAGTACCAAGGTTTATGAGGATGATGAAGTCGTTGCATTCCTTGATATTACTCAGACCACAAAGGGTCATACTTTGCTTGTTCCTAAAAAGCATTATCGTAATTTGCTAGCAATGACTGGTGAGGAAGTTGGTGCACTTTTTAGCAAAGTTCCCCAAGTCGCTAATCAACTTGTTGATAATTTGGGAGCCAAGGGGCTGAATATCTTGCAAAATAATGAAGAAGTTGCAGGTCAAACGGTCTTTCACACGCATCTTCATCTCATTCCGCGTTATGCTGAAAATGATGGTTTTATCGGGAAATTTACTCAACACAACTATGATTTAGAAGCAATCGCTGCCCAAATCAATGGAAAATAAAGGAGCTTCAATGCTTGAACTTTTTAATGATTTAAAGGAATTGATGACCGAATTATCTCAAGATTTTAAAGCTGTTGAAGCCAATGTTGAGCGTGTACAAACTGAAGCACTTAAAGCTGAACGGGTCAGCCAAGATATTCAACGAAAAGTCACTGAATTTAAGGCTTCAACCCAACCAAGAATTGAAAAAATCAATGAAATTTTGGATAAAATAACAAAAAAAGCTGATTAAAACCAGCTTTTTTTACTTTTTCGTTTTTTCTTGATATTTATAAAACTGCCTGCCCCAAAAAATTCCTAAAAGTTGCGCTAATACGAATCCAACAATAATCACAAGCATCTTTTCAACATCATGATGCTGGATATAAGTAAAAACCCGTTGCGAGAGATACAGCACTGCAATAAAAATTACTAAAATGCTGTTCATACCAATAATTCGACTATATCTTCCTTTTCTACTTTCCCAAAAACTAAGAAAAAGAAGCAAAATAGCGACAATTTCTAGTCCAATCAGCGTAAGTCCCAAAATTTGAAAAATGTAGGCAATGATAAAGATAATTATCGTGAAAGCCAAGAGAAATAATAACATATCTTTATTCTAGCACGTTTTTTCCCATTCTACAATTAGTATAAAAAAAGAAACCGTAGTTTCTTTTATTTTTTATTAGAATGAAGCTGAGTCAACTTTAACACCAGGGCCCATTGTTGTAGTAACAGAAAGGTTTGTGATGTAAGTTCCTTTAGCTGCTGATGGTTTAGCAGCTGCAATAACTGTGTTCAAAGCTTTAAAGTTTTCAACAAGTTTGTCTGTATCAAATGAAACTTTACCGATTGGTACGTGGATGTTACCAGCTTTGTCAGCACGGTAGTTAACTTTACCAGCTTTTGATTCTTGAACTGCTTTAGTTACATCCATAGTAACTGTACCAGTTTTAGGGTTTGGCATCAAGTTACGTGGTCCAAGGACACGTCCAAGACGTCCAACAACTGCCATCATGTCAGGTGTTGCGATAACAACGTCGAAGTCCAACCAGCCACCGTTGATTTTTGTTACGAGTTCTTCAGCACCAACGAAGTCTGCACCAGCTGCTGTTGCTTCTTCAGCTTTCGCACCTTTAGCGAAAACAAGAACACGAGCAGTTTTACCAGTACCGTTTGGCAATACCATTGCGCCACGGATTTGTTGGTCAGATTTTTTAACGTCGATGTTGAGGTTGTAAGCAACTTCTACAGTTGCATCAAATTTTGCAAATGAAGTTTCTTTTGCAAGAGCTACTGCTTCTTCAACTGAATAAGCTTTAGTAGCGTCGATTTTTTCGATTGCTGCGCGCAATGCTTTGCTTTTTTTAGCCATTTTTTCTATTCTCCTTGTGGTAATATCGGTTGCTAAAACCTACTTCAACATTAGAAAGTAAGTTTCGAGCCTTCCACGAACGTGGATTGCATGTGTGACTTTTTCTGAACTTCCTTTTTTGGAAATCTTGAAAATTTGTTTAAAATGCGAGGCAGCGGGTTTTGAAACGTACTTAGGTACGTGAGGGTTCCGCTAACGAAGCAGTTCGGACAAATTTTTAGTCAGTAACAGTGAATCCCATAGATTTTGCAGTACCTTCAATCATTGACATTGCTGTTTCAACTGATGAAGCGTTAAGGTCAGGCATTTTGAGTTCTGCAATTTCTTTGATTTGTGCTTTTGTAACTGAGGCAACTTTTGTTTTGTTAGGTTCACCTGAACCTTTTTGAACGCCTGCTGCTTTTTTCAAAAGAACTGCTGCTGGAGGAGTTTTTGTAATGAATGTAAATGATTTGTCTTCATAAACTGAGATAACAACTGGGATGATCATACCAGCTTGGTCAGCTGTACGAGCGTTGAATTCTTTTGTGAATCCCATGATGTTAACACCTGCTTGACCCAAAGCTGGACCAACTGGTGGAGCTGGTGTTGCTTTACCGGCAGGAATTTGTAATTTAACGAGTTTTTCTACTTGTTTAGCCACGATAAATCTCCTTTTTTGATTGAACTTACAAAGTGTCTTTTGAGTGTTGCTTTCAAAATGAATCACTTTGCTTCGTTTTTTTATTTTCGTGATGTGGTATGATGCTGTATTTTTACAGCTTCCACGCCTATATGTTTCAAAAACATACCTAACCATTTTACTGTTTTATTTGGTTTTTGTCAACTTATTTTTTTGTTTTGAAAAAGAAAAAACGACCAAATTGCTTCTGGTCGTTTAAGATTCAAGGTATTGTTGCCAAATATCATCAAAAAGGGTCAAATTAAAATAAAATGGAGCATGAGTTTCAAGGTAATTGGACACTTCATCAAAATCAACGGCTTGTTTGGGGAATAGGGTGTCACGAAAAGCAAGGTTAGCCAATCGAGTCACATCATCAATTTCCACTGGTGATTTATGGCGCATCAAAAAGCGATAAAAGGGTTCGGTCATACTTCTCCTTTCGGATAATCAGTGCTGTTCCAGTGATTCAAGATAAATTCACGACGTTCTTGAATTTCAACTTTATAATCTTCTGGATGTTTGCGGTAGAAGCCTTGGTGGTAATGTTCTGCTGGCCAAAATTCCTTAGCAGCTTCGATATTCGTCACAATGGGACGATCAAAGCGTCCCGAAGCTTGCAGATTAGCTTTGGAGTGTTCAGCGATCTCTTTTTGCTCTGGAGTGGTATAAAAAATCACTGGGCGATAGTTGTCTCCACGGTCTTCAAATTGTCCAAAAGCGTCCGTTGGATCGGTTGTTTGCCAGTATAATTCAACTAAGTCTTGGTATTTGACTTGTTCATTATCAAAAATAATTTCAATGGCCTCGGTATGACCTGTGAGATGCTCTTTGACTTGTTCATAGGTTGGGTGCGCAAAATCCCCACCCGTATAACCACTTGTCACGGTTAAAATACCAGCGCGTTCTTCAAAAGGTTGTACCATGCACCAAAAACATCCACCAGCAAATATTGCTTTTTCTACTGTCATTTTTTCTCCTCTAAGCTCAAGATGTGAAGACCGCGGCGTAAACTATGAAAAATGAGAGAAGCACTGCTTCTTCATAAGCGATCCGAATTCAATGATTAACTTTACTTTCTTGTGAAATATTATAGCACAGCCAGAATAAAAGTAGCCTTTTGAGCTACTTTAAATCTTTAAATCCCCTTTTTCAATTTTTAAAATCCTGATTATTTTCGTCAGCATTTTCTCTGATGAATCTGATTTTCGTCAGTAATTTCTCTGAAAATATCAGTAACTTTTACATCAAAGGGGCAAATAAATGCAAAAGATCATCAATTAAGCTACCAATGAAATTGCGTTTGAGTTCGCTTAGTTCAACTTTACGACAAGTTTTCAAAGTGTCCTCTGTATCTGCTTTTAAAGCTTTAATCATTGGCACTTGATAAAGAAGGGTTGCACATTCAAAATGCAAATATAGACTGCGGTAATCCATATTTATCGTACCTACTACGGCGATTTTATCATCTGCAATGAAACTCTTGGCGTGAATAAAGCCTGGACTGTATTCATAAATTTCTACGCCCTCTTTAATCAAATCGCGGTAAAAGGAACGAGTTGCTCGATAGATTAAAGGTTTATCAGGTATTCCCGGTGTTACGATTTTTACCGCAACACCCCTTTTACTAGCGAGTTGCAAGGCATGAATCATCTTATCTGTGATAATCAAATAAGGAGTAAAAATCGTGACATAATCAATGGCTTGATTGAGAATATCAATGTAAGTATCTTCAGCAACCAAATCATGAGTCAGCGGATTTTCTCCGTAGGGCATCACAAATCCTGCCTCTTCCTCAATCTCACCCGCAAACGCATAGGCGGAAAAATCAAGTAAAAGTTCATCAGGACGACAAAAAGCATTCCAAATTTCTAAGAACATGAGCGTGAAACTTGTGATTGCTGGGCCTTTGAGCAATATCCCTGTGTCTTTCCAAACCCCAAAACGCTCTTCCTCATTGATGTATTCGTCAGCAATATTGATACCCCCATTGAAGGCAACCTTGCCATCAATCACCAGAATTTTTCGATGGTCGCGATTATTCATTTTGACGGCCAAAGTTGGGATAAACGGATTGAAAGCAACAACTTTGATACCCGCTGCTCGCAGTTGTGGAATATTTTCTAACCGAAAAACAGTTAGGGAGCCAAAATCATCATAAATCAAACGCACATCAACTCCAGCTTGTGCTTTTTCTTTCAGTAATCCCAACATTTCCTGCCACATTCGACTTTTTTCATTGATGATGAAATATTCTAGGAAGATATAGCGCTCGGCTTTTTTGATTTCGGCAAGCATGGCGGCATACATTTTTTCCCCAAAGTCAAAGTATTCCACGGTGGTGTTTTTGTAGATTGGATAATCACTCGTTTGCAAAATATTTTTGACTGTTCCTGCCAAACGGGGATTTTCTGCACTTAATTCTGTCAAATCTTCTTGATTTTGTTTGAGATGGGGCGCGATTTCTTGGTGCGCTCGCCTGACTTTCGCCTCCATTTTGCGTACAGGATTTTGCGTCCCAATCGTCAAATACAAAAGCCCGCCAAAGCCCGGAATCAATAAAATAATAACAATCCAAACGATTTTGATTGAGGACACTTGATCTCGTCGAATCAGATAGAGCACCACCAAAAGGCTAACGACAAAACTAATCAGCCCAAAAGCTCTCGTGTAGTAAGCAAAACTGCGTACAAGTCCCAAAACGATTATCAGCTCAATCGCAATAAAAAGTCCTGTGATGGTAATGCGATTAACTGTTTTCTTGATTATTGAATGCATCATTTCCCTCTTTCATTTTATTCTCATTGTAGCATAAAAAAGCAGCCCTGTGGGCCACTTTTTTGACTTAATTTTCAGGAAGTAATTCGCATCCTTCGGGACTTTGTTTAATTTTTTTAGCTTTCATTAAGCCGCCAAGTGCTTTTTTAAATTGACCTTTTGAGATACCAAAAGTGGCTTTGATCTCTTCTGGAGCTGATTTGTCATTGAGTGGCATTTTGCCACCCATTGATTGGAGATAAGCCAAAATCATTTGGCTATCCGCATCCAACATTTCAAAAGCCCGTGGTTTTGCGGAAAGATTGAGGCTACGGTCTTCTTTTCTAAAACCAATCACGCGCACTTGCAATTCTTGTCCTACTCGTGGCAAGCTAAAGCGCTCGCTCGGGTGAATGAAGCCCAGCATATTGTTGTCTGGAAGGTAGACAAAAGTCCCTGTTTCCTTATTTCGATAAACAATTGCTCGCAAATCTTGATTTTGCATATTGTCATAGGCAGGGCCCGCCAGATGCCAGAAATCCTCATGCCAAGCTAAATGACCCCAGATGCGTTCTTTTTTGTCAACGATAAGTTTGACATAAAGCTGATCTCCAATTTTTGGCCAAGCTTCTTTCTCAAGTGGCAAATCATCAAGAGAAACCACGACGTCTTTACCTGGCAAGCCTGTGTCCACAAAAGCTCCCAAGTCTTTACGTACAGCAGTGACCACACCCCAGCCAAATGTTTCATTCGTTGCCTTTTGTTCAACAGTAGTTAAGCGACTGTGATCATCCTTATCCACATAGACAAAACCAGTCACCACGTCACCAATGGCGTGTTCCCCTTCTGCCTTGTCCAAACGCAACAAATCTTCTCCTTTTTGCAGAAAATAAAAGCGTTCGCTTTCTTCGACAATCATTGCCGAAATTGTTTGTCCAATAATACCCATTTGTACCTCTTTATAAAATATAATGTGGAGATTGCTCTCCTTTTTTAGTTGATTTTTGTTTCATAAATTCGAGATTTTTCACCCCACGGATGATAACCATCTGCTAGATAGTGAAAATCAAATTTTTCGTAAAAATCTACATAATCTGTTGCCAGATAAAGTTTTTCAAAGTCAAAAGTCTTACACTCTTGCTTTATAGTTGAAATAAGGGCTAAAGCAAATCCTTGATTTCGAAAAGGAACTTCAACATACAGCGCACAAAGCCAAGGAGTAAGATCCATTCGACTGATAAAATCATTGCTAATCAGACCTGCACCAGCCACAATTTTTTCATCTTCTAGGATCAGATACCACTGCGGAATCTTGTTTTCAACAGCTAAACTATGCGTCAGACAATCTTCATAGACGGGATTGCTCTGGTCATTTCCCCATTTTTCTTGAAAAAATTGAATCGCCTGATTCAGATAATGAGGATGTTCTCTGAGTCTGATTACTTTTACCAAATTTTCCTCACTTCTCAAACTTTGAGCTAAAAACGGCTCAATGGAGCCGTCAGTTTAGTGCTTAAAACAATTACGTCAGCAATTTTTCTAGTACTGACGCCAAAATTTAAGTTGCGTCAGTAATTTCTCTAGCGCTGATGCCAAAATTTAAGTTGCGTCAGTAATTTCTCTCGCGCTGACGCCAAGATTTCAGTTACGTCAGTAATTTCTCTGTTCTTTAGCGCGTTGAAAAATTAAATATCCAACAATTCTTTTTCTTTTGCAGCGGCCAATTTTTCTGCTTCTTTGACTGCGTCATCTGTCGCTTTTTGAATGTCTTTTTCCAAATTTTTCAAATCATCTTCCGTGATTTCTTTGGCTTTTTCAGATTTTTTAGCTGTTTCCATGGCATCACGACGAATGTTACGAATCGCAATTTTAGCAGATTCAATCACTTTGCCCATTTCTTTGACCAGCTCGCGCCGGCGTTCTTCAGTCAACATTGGAATGACCAAACGAATGACCGAACCGTCATTTGCTGGTGTGATGCCTAAATCTGATTCGTACAAGGCTTTTTCAATGTCTTTCAAGATTGATTTGTCAAATGGTGTCACCATCAAAACGCGTGCTTCTGGAATGGTGATTGAAGCCAATTGATTCAGTGGTGTTGGCGCGCCATAGTAAACGACTTGAATACGGTCAAGCAGACTTGCATTGGCACGTCCAGCACGAATGTGGCCTAAATCACGTTGCAAGCTTGCGAGAGAGTTTTTCATACGTTCTTGAGCTGTTGTTACTACTTCGTTCATTTTTTTATTCCTTAATAATATTTTTTATCTTTAATTTTTTAGCAAAGAGAGGCAAATTAGCAAGCCTTTGTAATTCTACAACAATAATAATGGTGATGATAATCAAAAGTGTCCATGAGGAGATTTTCCCCACATCTACCAAGCGCCAGGTCGTCAGCTGATAGCTGTACCGCCACGCATTGAAAAAAGAGCCGATATTTTCTGCAAAATAAATGAAAAGTCCAATCAAGAAAAAGCCGATTACTGCCAACCATTCATGAACAACTCCACCTACTTTAAAAGTAAATTTCGTTTTCCAAAATAAGATTAAAATCACAATATAGAGAAAATCTCGATAATCAAAGCCATGCGTATCGGTGAAGAAATTCAGATAAATCGCCCCCGACAACCCTAACAAATAGTACCATCTGGGCCAGTGTTTGACTTCAATATCCATTTCTTTAATGATGCGCACGATATAAGAGCCAATCGCCGAATACATGAAGGCCGAATACAGGGGAACGTTGAAAATCTCGAACAAGGCTGGCTCAGGATAAGTCCACGAGCCAAATTTCACCTTATAAATTTCCAGCACCATTCCCATGATATGGAAAATCATAATCGCAATCAAATCAAACGCACGCTCAAATTTTGTCCAGAGCAAAATCACTTGGATTAAGAGCACATAAATCAAAAGCCAATCATAACGCTCTAGCCACGGCAAGGTCAGATATTTTGAAAGGCCAAGCCCTAGCAAAATCAAGGCGCCGAACAAAACGGCCTTAAGTTGTTTGACAAAGAAATCCCAGAGTTGCTGGAAAATAAAGCTCCATTTTGCCTTCGCCATTGTTTTTACTCAACTGTTGTTCCGATTTCTTCACCACAAATTACGCGTGTGATGTTTCCAGATTCATTCATATTGAAGACAACAAGTGGGATATGATTGTCCATTGACATCGTTGAAGCTGTACTATCCATGACTTGCAAGCCTTTAGTAATCACTTCCATGTGTGTCAGGTGTTCAAATTTAATCGCATCCTCAACGAGTTTAGGATCAGCATTATAAACACCATCCACCCCATTTTTGGCCATTAAAATCACGTCAGCATTGATTTCGGCAGCGCGCAAAGCAGATGTTGTATCGGTTGAGAAATAAGGTGAACCTGTTCCACCAGCAAAAATAACCACACGACCTTTTTCTAAATGACGTTCAGCACGGCGACGAATATAAGGTTCAGCGACAGCTTTCATCTCAATGGCTGTCATCACTCGTGTATCTACGCCAAGATTTTCCAAAGCACTTTGGATAAACAAACCATTTTGAATGGTTGCAAGCATTCCCATGTAGTCTGCTTGAGCGCGTTCCATGCCCGCTTTTTCACCGGTCACACCACGCCAAACATTACCTCCACCACACACAATGGCCAATTCTGCGCCTAAATCATGCACTTCTTTAAGCTCTTGAGCAACAGCTTTCGCTGTTTCAGGATCGAATCCAAATCCTTTTTCACCAGAGAGAGCCTCTCCCGAAAGTTTCAAAAGGACGCGTTTGTATTTAATTTTAGTCATATTACACCTATTCTATGATATTTCTTCTATTTTACCACAAAATGCTTCCAAAAAAAAGGCTAATTAACAAGCCTTTTAAAAAATGTCCGGGGACTTCCTCCTTTTCAATCACTGCATGAAAAGTGCGACAAATAAGAGAATCACAAGAAAAATCCCAATAATCCAAAGAATCAAACTCACACTCTTCACTCCGCGCCAAAAAGGATGTTTGATCTTTTGAAGTTCTTCTTTTTGGAGCTGGTTCATTTCATTGACGTGTTTAGTGCTGTATTTCCAGAGGGCTTCTGCTGGGATGACTTCCCGATTAAGCAAGACATCGCCATTCGGTTCAATGGTAATCTCATTTCCTATCCATGTCACCATTCCTCCTAAAAAGAGATTCGCACCATACGTTTTTTTCAGATTGGTCACGTCAACAGGGTTCATCAACAGCCCAATTTGGTCACGGACGGGATAATAGCGGATGTCTCCGTTATCGAACTCCAAGCGCAAACGCACACCCGGCAGCATTTCAGCTTTCGTTACTTTCGCAAATTTCTCCATAATTCCTCCTTTTCTACCCACATTATAGCGCTTTCTTTGTTGGAATACAAGACTTTTTTTGCTTGCAGAGAACAAAAAAATTCCGTCAGTAAATCGGAAATACTGACGGATTTTTTAATACTAATTTTACTGACCAACTGATGAGGAATTGACCGAAACTGTCTTTGCAGCTTCAACATCACGCGCAATGACCAATTCTTCGTTAGTTGGGATGACTAATACTTTTACTTTAGATTCCGCTGTTGAGATTTCACCAAAAGCGCCCCGAACATTCTTGTCCTCCGCAATTTCCATACCGAACCAAGACAAGCCATTGATGACATCACGACGAATATCTGTATCATTTTCGCCCACACCTGCTGTGAAAATCACCGCATCAGCTCCATTGAGTACACCAAAATATTGCGCAATAAATTTCTTAAGTCGATCAACATACATTTCATATGCCAACTCCGCTTTTGGATTTCCCTCAGCTCTAGCGGCTTGTAAATCACGCATATCACTTGAAAGTTCAGAAACGCCCAAAACTCCTGATGCTTTATTCAAAATATCAATGACATCTTGAGCGCTGCGCAGGCTTGGGTCACTTTCTAGCATATAAGGAATCACTGACGCATCCATTTCACCAGAGCGTGTCCCCATCATTACACCAGCAAGTGGTGTGAAGCCCATTGACGTATCAACAGATTTTCCAGCATCAACGGCTGTGATGGAAGCACCGTTTCCGATGTGTGCCGTGATAATTTTGAGCTCTTCCAAAGGACGACCCAAAACCTTAGCAGCTTCCTGAGCGACATACATATGTGAAGTGCCATGCGCCCCATATTTACGAATGGAATAATCTTGATAATATTTCGTTGGAATCGGATAACGATAAGCTTTCTCAGGCAAAGTCGCATGAAAAGCAGTATCAAATACAGCAACCGCCAAAGCGTGAGGAAGCAAGCGTTGGAAAGCCTCAATCCCTAAAACATTTGCTGGATTGTGTAGAGGGGCCAAGGTAGACAAGTTTTTGATTTGCTCCAAGACCTCTGACGTGATTACCGTCGAAGATTTGAAAAATTCTCCCCCAGCAACCACACGATGACCGATACCCGTAATTTCACGAAATTCACGAATCAATTTAAAGTGAATCAATTCATCCATCAAGAGTAAGACAGCTTGACGATGATCAATAATATCTTGTTTTCTAACGTGTTCTTCGCCAGAAAATTTTGTCGTAGAAACCGAATCAGGTAAACCGATGCGTTCAAAAATTCCCTTAGCAATAACCTTTTCTTCTGGCATTTCGTAAAGTTGCCACTTTAAAGATGATGAGCCTGCATTGACAGCGAGTGTTTTTTCCATACTTACTCCTTCAAGATATGAGGATGGCTCGTCAGGAATTTCAAACGTAGAAAAAGGCAGATTGATAGCAGCGCTACTCTTCTGTCTTTCATTTTCTTTGAAATTTCTAGCGCACCAAACTCTAGTGATACAAAATGTATGCGTTTTATATTGTTAGTATATCATATTTTAATCTTTTTTTCATTTTAGACCTACTATTCGTTTGAGTCCCATCTTAGCAAACAAAAAATCTGTCAGAAACTGTGACAGATTTTACTATTTTTATCGCTTATAGCTTTTGAATGCTTGACGAATTTCTCCGACCGTTGCTCCTCGTGAATCATTGGCTTTAACGGGCTTGCCGTCCTTATCCGTGCTTACGGTTGCATCATCTGGTGTTCCCTTTTTTACAATAATCCAACCGCCAGCTTTGCCATTATTACTCAACTTGATAAGCCTTGTAGTCTCATCAATGTGAAGGGCTTTTAAAGCTGGATAAGAGAGCGCTTTATCAAAATCTGCAAGCGTGGGATAAGCGCGCAACGCATTGTTTATCGTCTGGTTTTTCACTTGGCTGTAAGTTGATTTCTTAACAACACTTTTTGAGGATAAAATCGGCCTTTTTGCCGAGGACGTTGTTTGTCCACCACAAGCTGAGAGACCACAAAAACTTAGTATCATTAACACAGAAAATAAAATAATTTTTCTTTTTTTCATCATTATTGTCCTGTTACAACATAAAACGCTCCTGATGAACCTGCATTTTGGATTCCGTAAATCATATAGATGCTGTAAGGATTATACACACTGACGAATGATGCATCTGCTCCAAGATATTTAAGGACTGTTCCACCAGCATCCATGACTTGCCCGGAGGCGTTAACATTCTCCCATAACATATTATGACTTCCGCTTGTGTTATAGAATTTATATCCAGAGTAATTCCATCCCGAGCCAGAAAAAGCATTAGAATAATAAGTATCCCCTGGACTAAGTGCCTTTGCTGTCACGGGATAACTTGCACTAAGCGCAACAATCCCAATCGATCTGAGACTGACCTTTTGTAAACTAGCTTCATAATTTGCAACAATTGTTGCTTTAGCTTGAGCTACCGTCACAGCTGTTGAGTCAAGAACGCCGCTTGCGCTATAAATATAACCTCCCGCTGATTGTGGAGTGACCTTATCCGAATCCTTTAAATTGGCAAATTCACGATTAACTTGATTTGTAATTTGGTCAGTTGAAGTATCTGTAAGAAGGTTTTGAGATGTAGCCGTTGAAGCAGAGACATGAGCCACTTCTCCCACTCCAACAACTTCCCCAAACGAAAGTACAGCAAGTATTGCTACTGAATTTTTGCTGATTGTCATAATTATTAATCTCCTTTGATATTTGTTAACCTCATTTTATTCTTCCATAACAAAGAAAACAAGAGCAAAGTTATTCTTTTTCCTTATCTACAACTTCCAGAATTTTTTTAAGTTCCTTTTGCATTGAGTGCGCTTTCTCTATGCAGCCTAGTTCTTCTAATATTTCAATACTCTTTTCCATTTCATTTAAACCTTCTATAACCCCTTTACGATAGGCATATAGACCCTTTGCATATTTAATTAGCAATGTTTCATATAAGTAATCATTCGAGATATTCATTCTATCCAAATGGTTCAAATATTTTAAAGCCTGTTCCAAATTTCCTCTTTCAAGAGCAACAGAAGCAAGATTATGGAAGGTACGAATAGCAAAACGTTTATTCGTATGTAGCACCTGATAGAACTCCCCTTTTCCCATCGCAATACTTCCTAAGCTATCTCTTACATCATCTTTTAGTATTGTCATAACATTACCAAACACCCAAAACTCATAGCGACCCCAATTTTCAACTGCTAACAAATAATCTTGCACTTGCTTAATTTCATATGGATCAAATTTTACATTTCCTACAACTAAATTCAAAAATACTTTCACCACCGTTGCTGTCAATGCAGCATAGATATTTTCTGGTTGCTGTTGCATTTTTCGTTCACATTCAACATACATTTTGCGTAACTTATGGACATCTTTGCTGTCATAAGCCGCAATCAGTTTTTGTCTAAATTGATACTCGTCAGACAAGCTGTAATCTTCATAGATACTTTCAAACTCATCCAAACTTACTCTCATATTATGAAGTAGGAAAAAGAATTTTTCAATAGTAAGTTCACTTTTTTCCGCTTCAAAACGTGATATCTGTGCTTTTGATACTTCATTGCCACCAACTTTACTCAGAGATAAATGTTTCGATTTCCTTATCGCATGAAATGTTTTTCCAAATCCTTTAAGCATTCTTCTCCCTCCACCTTATGTAACCGCTATCTTATCAGGTTTATTATAGCACTTTTATTTTTACTTTCAATACTTTGATAAAATTAGAGGAAACAAAAAAAGACCTTGCAAAATTGCAACATCTTTTTTCGTTTTTTAAGCTTTAAGTGCTTCAACATCACGCGCTATGACTAATTCTTCATCGGTTGGAATGATGTAAATTTTTACGCGAGAAGTTGGTTTAGAAATCTCACCTTCAGCACCGAAAACATTCTTTTCAGGGTCAACTTCAATGCCAAACCAAGTCAAACCAGCAAGGACTGCTTCACGAACAGGCTGCGAATTTTCTCCGATTCCTGCTGTGAAAACGAGGGCATCTGCTCCGTTCAAAACGGCCAAATATTGCCCGATGAATTTTTGGATACGGTCAACGTACATTTCAAACGCAAGTTTTGCATCTGGATCTGTAGCTTTTGCCGCAAGAATGTCACGCATATCTGATGAAATTCCTGAAACGCCAAAAAGTCCTGATTGTTTGTTCATCATATCAACAACATCTTGTGCATCGTTGAGTTCTGGCGCATTTTCAATGAGGTAAGGGAAAACAGAAGGATCCATTTCACCTGTACGTGTCCCCATCATCACCCCAGCAAGTGGTGTGAAGCCCATTGAAGTGTCCACAGATTTTCCACCGGCAACGGCCGTGAGAGATGCACCATTTCCGATGTGAGCTGTGATGATTTTTGTTTCTTCGATTGGTTTACCCAATAATTTTGCGGCTTCTCTGGCAACAAACATATGTGAAGTGCCGTGAGCGCCATATTTACGAACGGCATAGTCCGTATAATATTTTTTAGGAAGTGGATAACGGAACGCTTTTTCAGGCATCGTCGTGTGGAAGGCGGTGTCAAAAACGACTACTGATGTAGCATCTGGTAAAAGGTTCAAGAAAGCTTCAATTCCTGCGGCATTGGCTGGATTGTGCAAAGGAGCAAGCGCCGACAAATCTTTGACTTGTTGGAGAACTTCTGGTGTAACGACAGTTGATTTTTTGAAAATTTCACCCCCGGCAACCACACGGTGACCGACACCTGTGATTTCAGTGAATTCTTCAACAATTTTCAAACGTTTGAGGTCGTCAAGCAAAACGTGTACGGCTTCTGTATGGTTTGGAATATCGAACACACGTTCTTCTTTTTCGTCGCCATATTTGACAGTGATGATTGAATCATTTAAACCAATTCGCTCAATCAATCCTTTCGCTAATACTTTTTCTTCTGGCATTTCATACATTTGCCATTTCATCGATGATGAACCGGCGTTGACTGCTAATGTTTTAGTCATATTTAATAAACCTTCCTTGAATTTAAAATACGATTAAATTATAACACAAATTTATTTGCTTTTGGGATTTAACAAAAACTTACTGACCTTTTTACTGTCAGTAAGTTTTTTTCATAATTTGACTGTTTTTGTAAATTCTTTCATGAATGCAGCCAAACTTTCACGATCGGTCAATGATGACAAAGGATGCGCAAAAGTTGCGTGAGCGGCTGGACCTTTTTTGAGGACATAGATCGCTTTAGCATCTGCATTAAACAAAGATTTTGGCAATGTAATCACCGCCATAACGCTACCGTGCTTACTGATCCACTCTTTCAAAAGCGGGCCTTGGCCACTCGTCAGCAAATCCTCTGGCGCAAGGAAAATCGCAAAACTGCCTTCTTTGAGGTAGTTAAAAGCTTGCTCAATCAGTAAATGATGCGCAAAAGTATGCCCGCTTGGACTTGCCACTTCAAAAGTAGCTGCCGTCGCATCATCAGGGTAAAAGCCAATTGGCAAATCACTGATGACCACATCAGCTGGTTCAATCAGCCGTTTTTGTACCGCATCAAGCTGCATAAATTCGGCTTGACTGCCCATAATTTCTGCCATCGAAGCAGACAAATCCAAAAGCAAATCATCAATTTCAAAACCGACATATTCCACTTTTTTATCGAGATTGACCAGTAAAGTTTCTGCCAAATTTCCCGTACCAGAACCCAGTTCCAACACACGTAAATCCGATGCAGGGTGCAAATGCTCAATGATAAAATTGAAAATTACACCAATAGCATCAGGTGTCATCGCATGGTTGGCTTGCAAGGGTGCAATTTGTGAACCTTTCAGTAGGACAAATTGAAAAAGTTTTTGCCATTCTTTTGCTGTCAAATCAAGCTGACGAAGCTTTTGGTTGTTCGCCGACAAATCCGTCAGCATTTTCTCTGATTCCGTCAGTGATTTCTCTGATTTTTCAGCCGCTGATTCATCCAGAAAAGCCGCATTCTGCTCCACAAAAGCATCATAAAAATCCGTATCCAATTTCTCAGAAAGCGTCATTATATTTGCCACCACAAGTTCAAACGCTTGGGCCACTTTTTCCATATTCATGAGTTCTCTCCATTTCTACAAAATCAAAATAAAACTGTCAACAAATGACAGTTTTTTCTAGCTGTTTTAGGAAATTTTCATCAACAGCTCATTTTCGTTTTCTCCGACTTTTCAGCCGCCCCAGCTCACGCCAGGCTCTGACTGTCACCACCAATAAAGCAATGATGCCCAAAATTTCCACAAGGAAAGTTTGATGCCTTGAGGCTTGAGCCAGCGCAAAGGCAATAATCAATACGCCAATCCCCGCAAAGAAGAAAATATCCATACTCCGTCGCACGTCTTTGGGCATCAAAAAGAAATACGCAAAGCCAATTAAAATCAACAGAATGATATAAAACATTGTTCTCCTTTCTTTAGATGATGTACTCAAAAGCAGAGAAATTACTGACGAAAGTTCAAATGCGATTTCCGTCAGCAATTTCTCTAGGCGTCAAAAAATTTAGAGTGAAAATCAAGCTCAACTTCTTTTAAAAATTAGTCGTCACTTGTTTTTTTCTTTTTAGAAGCTTTTTCACGCATGGCTTTATCCAAAATTTGTTTACGCAAACGGATTGATTCAGGCGTTACTTCCATGTATTCGTCGTCACCGAGGAATTCAAGTGATTCTTCAAGTGTCAAGATTTTAGAAGCGTTCAAAACAGACGTAGAGTCTTTGTTTGATGAACGGACGTTCGTTTGTTGTTTTGCTTTTGTCACATTTACAGTCAAGTCATTATCACGTGAATTTTCACCGATAATCATTCCGCCATAAACTTCTGTACCTGCTTGAACAAACAAAGTTCCACGTTCTTGTACATAACCCATTGCGTAAGCTGTAACTTGACCTTGATCCATAGAAATCAAAGCACCACGGCTACGTCCACCGATTGTTCCTTTAACCATTGGCATAAATTGGTCAAAGGTATGGTTCATGATTCCGTAACCACGAGTCATTGACATGAACTCAGTTGTGAAACCAATCAAACCACGTGCAGGCGCAAGGAATGTCAAACGTGCTTGACCGTTACCAACGTTTTGCATATCGAGCATTTCACCTTTACGTTCAGAGAGCGCTTGGATGATTGAACCTTGGTATTCTTCAGGTGTATCGATTTGCACACGTTCAAATGGTTCGCAGTCCACACCATCAATATTTTTGATGATAACTTCAGGACGTGAAACTTGAAGCTCATAGCCTTCACGACGCATTGTTTCAATCAAGATTGACAAGTGCAATTCACCACGACCAGAAACGATCCATTTATCAGGAGAATCCGTGTTTTCAACACGAAGTGAAACGTCAGTTTGCAATTCTGAAACCAAACGTTCTTCAACTTTACGAGCAGTGACCCATTTTCCTTCACGACCAGCAAAAGGAGAATTGTTAACCAAGAAAGTCATTTGCAAAGTAGGCTCGTCAATGTGCAATACTGGCAATGGTTCAACATTATCAGAAGGTGTTACAGTTTCCCCAACGAAGATATCTTCCATACCAGAAACGGCAATCAAATCACCAGCTTTAGCTTCTTGGATTTCTTGGCGGTCAAGACCGAAGAAACCAAACAATTTAGTAACGCGGAAGTTTTTAGTTGTGCCGTCAAGTTTAGACAAAGTAACATTGTCGCCAACTTTGATTGTTCCACGGAAAACACGTCCAATACCGATACGTCCAACGTAGTCATTGTAGTCCAAAAGTGAAACTTGGAATTGCAAAGGCTCATCAGAGTTATCAACTGGCGCAGGAATGTGGTCAATGATTGTATCAAAGATGTTGGCCATTGTGTGTTCTTGATCTGCTGGATTATCAGACATAGATGAAGAACCGTTGATTGCTGAAGCATAAACCACAGGGAAGTCCAATTGATCATCATCCGCACCAAGTTCGATGAAAAGTTCAAGAACTTCATCGACAACACCTGCTGGACGAGCAGAAGGTTTATCAATTTTGTTAACAACAACGATTGGAGTCAAGTTTTGTTCCAAAGCTTTTTTCAAAACAAAACGTGTTTGAGGCATTGTTCCTTCATAAGCATCAACGACGAGGACAACACCGTCAACCATTTTCATGATTCGTTCAACTTCTCCACCGAAGTCCGCGTGACCTGGTGTGTCCAAAATGTTGATACGTGTTCCGTTATATTCAACGGCTGTGTTTTTAGCAAGGATAGTAATCCCGCGTTCTTGCTCAAGTGCATTTGAGTCCATAGCACGCTCAGCCAATTGAGTGCGTTCGCTCAAAGTGTGTGATTGTTTCAAGAGTTCATCAACCAGTGTAGTTTTACCGTGGTCGACGTGGGCAATAATAGCGACATTTCTAATATCTTCGCGTAATTTAGTCAATTTTATCATACCTAACTTTCGTATATTCCAGACCATTGTAGCACACTTTTATAAAAGGTGCAAATCCCTTCCACTGCATACGTTTACAAGATTTTTTAAAAAGAAAAATTCTAAGAAGTTTTTCCTTAGAATTTTATGTTATTTTAAAAAATAATCTTTCAAAAGAAAAATATCGTTGACTGCCCTGTTATACCATGTCTTTTTTGAATTTTAGCACATAAACAAACAACAAAATCGCAAAAACTATCCCGACAAGACTGGTCAAGAAGAATCCCAGACCAAAGATGCGCCAAAGTCCCTCAAACATTTCTAAGGACAAAGCAAATTTCAAAGGAACTCCTTCAGGAATCCGACTCAAAACTACATTCAAAAACATACCATAGCCATACACAACCATGAAACTAAGTGAAAAATATTTCGTGCTTTGCCATTTCCGTAGAATCCCGATAATGATTATGATGAATAAAAGCACTAGAATCACACTGGTCACTTGCTCCTGCGTCCCAAGAAAATAAAAATAGTTCGCGCGGCTTTTAGAAAAATCGAATGTTCTAGCTACCTTATCCTGATTAACTGTGGCGGGTAGAAACATCAACCCTACCCAGACCACAAAGGCTAAAATCAACTGCCATAATTTTACTTTCATAGATTAACCTCCTACCCACTAAAAGATAAAACTGAATATTTTCTAGATATTCTCACCCTTTTCTCAAGCAAGCTACTGCAAAAGTCAACAGACCCAAAATCAAATTCAAATAGAAACCAAATCCCGTATAGCTCATTTGTTGTTGAATAAAGTTTATAAATATCTGCCAAGGGATATTAAAAATATTGGTACTAAAAATTACCCATGATAGATAAACAAAACCAGATCCAACAAGGAAAAGACGCAACTCTTTAGTCCATCTCTTTCTCTGCGAAACATACAAAATTACTGGTAAAATAGCAATCAAGAACTGTAAAGGAAAATCTGTGATTAGCTGAATGCCATAACGTACCTGTTTGATATGATGCCCATTTATATTAGAACTATAGACATAAAAAGGAGTAAAGTAGGACAGCAAGAATAGCCCCAGAAGTGCAAAGTTTATTTTTCTAATCATGATTTTTTCACCTCTACGCTCTAAAATGGCTGATTTGTTAACTTATAAGTCCAACTACTCGAACCATGCCAAACTTTTGCACTATAAGTCGTTGACTCCCTATTTCCTGCTTTTTGCATCTTTGTGAACCCTGTATTATAACTCCAAGAGTTTTGAGATCCCGTACTTCTTTGGAATTTTTGTGTATAAAATCCCATTTGAGATACCACCTTACCATCTGTGACGTGTAAGCTACTATCATAGATAGAATATCCCCCAGATACGTCTGTAATGTTTACGAAATAGCTATCTATGATTTTCCAATGAACTGCTAGTCTAAATTTGACACCGCCTGTTTTTTCCCAGCCAGCAGCTGAGCTATGGCTATCAAACGTAGTCGCTGCTGAGGCTTTCGTTCCAAAAACCCCTCCCAAAACAATAGCACCTAAATTAACACCATCAGAATCATCGTTTGTGACTTCTGCTTGTGCCAAGTCCACTGTGTATGTTGTTAAACCAGAAGTGGTGTCCTCTGTGTCAGAAGTCACTTGACTATCTACTGTTACTGGTACCACAAAATCATCTCCACCATTTTCACTATCTAAAGCAGCCGCATCATTCACTACATATTTTACTTGATTTTCCGTATCAGTAATAACCTTATCTGCATTATCTGGTACAATCAAGTTTACATCTCCATTTGATGCTACATCAACATTTGGTGCTACTGTATCATCCGCCTTTACAGTCAGTCCAGCAGTAAAAAGTGCGCTGATTGCAAGTGTTCCGATAAATATTTTTTTCGTATTCATAATAAAGTCTCCTTTTCTGAGTTAGTATGTAAGTCACTAATTCAGAAATGAGTTCTAAATTATGACTTACACAAGCAATGAGTTTCCATTTTTTAAATTTCCTTCTTGTCTTTTTTATACTTTACTTTGAGCTAGTACTTTTCTTAACTTTCCATTGGATTATCCTCGTTTCTTTTTAGTCTTAATTTTTATAAATTTATTATAGCTCTTAACATTTTATATTTAAAGGATTTTTCGTTCAATTTCATTAATTTTGTGACGAAATCGATTTTTCTGTGATGAAACTGTATTTTTAGCGTAAAAATAATCATCTCTTCAAAAGATGATTATTTTATCCACTCTGAATTTTGTTTCAACACTTTCAGTTGTGACTTACAGACCGCAGGCGCTTTTATTTTCTTCAAGCTTTCTTCAAAACATAATGTTAAACCATCTTCTTCTATTCGGCGAATCTTCTTAGGATTTACCAAAAGCCCTCGTCCAAGCGAGAGTAATTCTGGTAACTCTATCCTTACTTCTTGCAACGTTCCCCGAACAAGGCACTCATTATCCTTGGTAACAGCTTTTAGATAGTTTCGATGAGTTTTATCCGCCAAAATATAGAGGACTGAATCTAGTGCAATCGGATAACCACTGACTTCTACTGTTTTGAGATTGTTCGTGAAATTATAAGCTAAAACTCTATTAACCAATGACTGTATTTCATTTTCGTCGTTACCTCTTAAGGTCATGTGAGTCCATAAAGGTAGAGTTGTAAGGGCGAGCAATTCCCTATCCAACTCTGAATTATCCGTATAAATGACGAAAAAAGCCTTGGTTTTTACAGTTTGCATACGTTTCAAAATTTCCAACTCTTGTTTTGTTGCAACTTTTATAAAGCACACTTTTACCTCATCACAAAAAGTTTTGAGATACCTAAAAGAATCTTCATGATTATAAAATACCCTCGTTGAATAAACTTTTTCTCTGATTTCAAGCTCTTCTTGGGCCTTAAAGACAAAGCGCTCAAGGCGATTACTTGCATGGAACTCAGCATCAATCATAATACTCGCCATTATAAATTCTTCTCCCAATAATCTTCACATAGAAAAATATAGATTTTCATATTCATTTGTTAGATATTATAACACATATAATCTCTGACGCAGTCGTTTTCGATAAGCGCTTTCTTATTTTTTTGTTATAATGAAATCATGACTACAAAAAAGCTTTCTCCCTTTCTAATTTTCATCGTTTTTATCATCTTCATTAGTCTAGGATTGCCTGACTCTGTGATGGGTAGTGCTTGGCCTGCCATTCGCCAAACCTATGGGTTTTCCATTGATATGATCGGTATTTTTGGTGCTATTCAGCTTGGCTTTTCTTTTTGCTCAACGCTTGTCTATCCTTTTTTAGCCAAACGGTGGACAATTGATCGTTTTATTCTTTTTAGCACCCTTCTTACTATATTTGGTCTCTTCGCTCTGGGATTTGGGCAAACCACACCTTATATGTTGATTTCTTGCCTTTTTCTTGGCTTTGGACAAGGGTCTATTGATATTACGGTTAATGATTTTTCTGCAAAACACTTTAGCAATAGCCTGATAAATTTTCTTCACGGTTTTTATGGTATTGGCGTTTCTTTGAGTTCATTTATCATGACTTTTGCCGTGCAACCTGGTCGTAGTTGGCAGCTTGGGGTTTGGATAATCACCATTGTCCAAATTTTGATTCTTCTCCTTGCCTATTTTACCCGAGATAAATTTCGCGAAAAAGCAGAGGTTCAGCAAGAAGAAAAATCAAATGAAAAATTAAAGTTTCATCATTTCCTCCTCCCCCTCTTTTACTTTTTCTATGCTTTAGAGCTTTTGGTTGGACGATTTTATTCGAGTTTTGCGGTGGAACATTTACATCTTTCTTTGGCTGTAGGTGCTGCAATTACTTCCTTTTATTGGACAGGCTTGACTATTGGACGATTTCTGACAGGTTTTACTGCTCAATTTTGGACAGGCCGAACCATCGTGCTGGTTCATACAAGTTTCTTATTTCTTGGGGCACTGCTTGGTTTCTTCCCTTATGTTAGCCTTCAGTATTGCTCGGGAATTTTGCTCGGTCTGGGCTTAGCGCCGCTCTATCCTTTGGGAATGAAACAAGTCTATAATCGTTATTCAGGAGGCGTGGCTCAAAAAGTGATTAGCTTTAATATGGCCTTTGCAAATTTCGGAATGTTTTTCTTACCTATTCCCGTGGGATGGCTCTTTGAGCAACTGGGCTTTGGACTTTACCCTTTGGTGATGTTTTTATTTGCAATAGCGCTCATTTTACTTTGTTTAAAAATTTATCAAAAAACAGAAAAATCAGTATAAATCGCCTAAGCTTTGGGCGGTTTATTTTTTGAGGACAGAATAAAGCAGATATCGACCACTCATCTGCCTAAATTTTAGGACGGTCTGGAACTGCCAAAGAAAAAACTTTTAGGCAAAGATGTACCCAGACTTGAAAACCGCTTTCAATTACGGTAAAATATAAGAATGAAAACTCTCTATGACGTGCAAGAAATGTTGAAAAAATATGGTTATGTTAATCTTTTTCCAGATCGAATGGATGCCATTGCTTTTATGCAGATTGAATTATCCAAAATGGTTGAAGCGGGTATTTTTGAAAAAAGTGATCATAATTATTTGACTGCTCGGCTGATTTTGACGCGCGAGGAGAGAATTGAAAGTGAAAAATTAAAAGGCGAATAAATGTTCTTTTTTATTGCCAATTAAGGAGAAATCTAATGACTGCTAGTAAAATTATCGGTATCGACCTCGGTGGTACTTCTATCAAATTTGGAATTTTAACGCTTGAAGGTGAAGTCCAAGATAAATGGTCAATTCCAACAAACATTTTGGAAGATGGAAAACACATTGTTCCTGACATTATCGAAGCAATCAATCATCGTTTGGCCCTTTATAAGCTTGATAAATCTGATTTTGTTGGTATTGGTATGGGGACACCTGGATCAGTAAACATTGCTGAAGGAACTGTGAAAGCAGCTTTCAACCTCAACTGGGCTGGGGTTCAAGAGGTCGGAAAACCAATCGCAGAAGGTGTGGGTCTACCTTTCATCTTGGATAACGATGCCAATGTTGCGGCTCTTGGCGAACGCTGGGTCGGTGCGGGTGAAAATAATCCAGATGTTGTCTTTATCACTCTCGGAACTGGTGTGGGTGGCGGAATTATCGCTGCTGGCGAACTTGTCCACGGTGTCGCTGGTGCAGGTGGTGAAATTGGACACATTTGTGTTGATCCTGCTGGTTTTGATTGCACGTGCGGCAATCGTGGTTGCTTGGAAACAGTGACTTCAGCGACAGGAATTGTTCGTTTGGCTCGCCAATTTGCCGAAGAATATGAAGGCGACTCTGCTGTGAAGGCAACCATTGACAATGGTGAAGAAATCACTTCTAAAGATATTTTCATGGCGGCGGAAGCTGGCGATAGCTTTAGCCTTGCGGTTGTGGATAAATTTGCTTACTATCTTGGTTTTGCTTGTGCAAATCTTGGCTCTACCTTGAACCCTGATTCAATTGTCATTGGTGGTGGCGTTTCTGCTGCGGGTGAATTTTTACGTGAAAAAGTTGAAGCTTATTTCAAGAAATATGCCTTCTCAACAGTTCGGGCGACAACAAAAATTAAGCTTGCCGTGCTTGGTAATGACGCCGGAATCATTGGTGCTGCCAGCCTTGCTTTGAAACTTAAATAATTGAGCAGGTTGTATGCTCAATTTCTATCTTAAAGGAGAATAAATTTGCTCATTATTATCATTGATATTATACTCGTCTTGGTTCTTATCGGAATGTTTGGTTATCCCCGCTGGAATCTGCGTCGCAATGCAAAATTGGTTGACGAAGCTGAGTTTGCTCGCTTAATGGCGACTTCACAGCTCGTTGACATTCGCGAAACGAATCAATTTCGCGTGAACCACATTTTTGGTGCGCGTAACCTTCCTTCAGCTCAAATCGAACAAAGTCTCAACGCTTTAAACAAACACAAACCTGTTTTGATTTACGAAACTGGCCGTCCAGTTGCTGCAGCAAAAGTTGCAAAAACACTCAAAAAAGCAGGCTTCCCAGAAGTTTATATCCTTAAAAATGGGTTAAATTCTTGGAAAGGCAAAACCAAAACTGGTGTTTAAAAATAAAAAGCAGTCAAAATTGCTTTGGCTACTTTTTTTGTGGAAAAATGATTTACGTCAGCATTTTCTCTGCATATTTTGTGGAAAAAATAGGTTGCGTCAGCGTTTTCTCTGCGTGTTTTGTGGAAAAAAATTTACGTCAGCATTTTCTCTATTCAAAAATCCGTCAGAGAAATTACTGACGGATTTTTTACTTAGGCCAATTCTGCATCCAGCATCCAAATTGTTTTTTCAATGTCGCCAAGTGCGGTTGTGAACAAGTCGACTGTCACATCATCACCATCTTCGTCAGCAACTTTGATGCCTTTTTTGAAAACTTCTGCTAAATATTTGTAAGCAGTCAAAATTTCTTGCAAACGTTCTGCATTAGATTTCCCCCATTTTGCAGTCGTCATTTTGATTTTTGAAGTTGCTTCGTATTCAGCAAGGGTTGAAAGTGGCGAACCACCAATGGTAATCAGGCGTTCAGCAAATTCATCAAGAGCCTCATCCAATTGATCTTTTAATTCATCCATTTTAGGATGAAGTGTCAAAAATCCTGCACCACGCATATACCAATGCACTTGGTGAACAAGGACAGATGCTTTAAACAGATCAGCAACCGTTTGGTTCAAGACTTCTTGTGTGTTTTCATTTGACATAAATAACCTCCATTTTTTTAAAATTAAATGTCATATTTACATTTAATACTAATTTTTCTATAACTATATTATAAACCAATGAGAGTCTTTTTCCAAACAATTCAATTTTTTTGTTTTTATTTGTTTAGAGCTGTTACTTTTGGAAATTTTTTACGTATAGTATGGCATGGACAGTATTTTTCTATTTCTTATTGGAACTGTTTTTGGTTCATTTTTTGGTTTGATTATTGAGCGATTTCCTACTGGCGAATCGATTATTTTCGGTCGTTCACATTGCGACAGTTGCCAAAAAATGCTCGCCGTTCGTGATTTAATTCCGCTCTTCTCCCAACTTATCTCACGATCACGTTGCCGATTTTGTCATAGTAAAATTCCACTGACAAATTTCTTCTTGGAATTTTCTTGTGGCTGGATTTTTCTATTTGCTTGGTGGAACTGGTTGGATTTACCTGCTTTTTTACTGCTGCTTTTATCACTTATCTTATCGATTTTTGATTTGCGTCAGCATAGCTTTCCACTCGGTGTTTGGCTTATTTTTGCCATAATATTTATCTCCCTTTTTCCGTCAGCATTTCCTCCTTACTGTTGGCTCATTTTGGCCATTTTTGCCGAATACTTTGACCTCAAAATAGGAAGTGGTGACTTTTTATGGCTCTTTACAGCATCATTTGCCCTCAGCTTCCTCCAAGAAATATGGCTTATCCAACTAGCAAGTTTACTAGGAATTTTCTATTATTTTCTAAGGAAAAAACGGACTGAAATCCCATTCATTCCGTTTCTGACCATTGCATATCTAATGTTGCTGCTTGCGCCCCAAATCCTGTGAGCGTCACTCCCAAAAGTCTGACCCCTAAACTTTCATCATAATCAATTTCTTCAAAAATCTGCTGAGCAATTTGAGCAATTTCTTCAGCATTTTGAACCTGTTCACCCAAAGATTTTCGTTTCGTTAGTGTAGTAAAATCTGAATAGCGTAATTTCAAAATGACAATGCTTCCTCTAAGTTGATGATTTTTCAGTGCCTGAGCGACCTTTTCTGAAATCCGCCCCAATTCAACCTTAATATCATCGGGCAGATACAACAACTTTCCGTAAGTTCGCTCTTTACCCACCGATTTACGCTCACGATGACTTTTCACTTTTGATGGATGAATTCCATTCGCTTTTTGATAAAGTTCCCAGCCATAGACTCCAAAATGCGCCGCCAAATCAACTGGATCAGCCTTTTGCAAATCTTTGCCTGTGAACAAACCCAAAGCGTGCAACTTAGGAATCGTTGCTTTTCCGACTCCGTGAAATTTCTCAACAGGTAACTGAGCTAAAAATTCTTGTGCCTCATCAGGCATAATCAAGGTTAAACCATGCGGCTTTTTGTAGTCTGAAGCAATCTTCGCCAGAAATTTATTATAAGAAACACCTGCTGAACAAGTCAGCCCAAGCTCCACAAAAATATCATGCTGAATCAATTTAGCAATTTTTACCGCAGACTGTGAGCCAATTTTATTTTCTGTCACATCCAGATAAGCCTCATCAATGGAAGCTACCTCAATATCATCAGTATAACGTCCAAAAATCGCCCTTACTTGCTTACTGACTGCTGTATATTTTTCATAATTTCCCGAAATAAAAATCGCTTGTGGGCAGCGCTCGTAAGCTTCCTTTGCACTCATTGCTGAGTGAATTCCAAATGCACGCGCCTCATAAGAACAAGTAGAAACAACTCCTCGTCCACCGGTTTGCAGAGGATTTCTAGCAATCACCACCGGTTTTCCTTTTAGTTCAGGGTTATCCCGCACTTCAACTGACGCAAAAAAGGCATCCATATCGATATGAATGATTTTTCGCGATGTATCATTGATAAGCGGAAAGATTAACATAATTTTATTATAGCATACCCTTAATCCATATCTATTTAACAATAACTTGATGGAGTAAAAAGCCGATTGTTAACTGTAATCCTCTCTAATCTAGCATAGTTCTCTCACCTCCAAATTCTAAGTGAAAAACCACTCAGTGAATTCCCCACTCAAAGCAAAGAAGCCGTTTGTTTCGCAGTCCTTTCTTTAGCAGATGATAATAATCAAACCATAAAGCAAAAACTGGACTAATCTTTTGATTCAGACATTAAAAATCAAAAAAAGCCCTTGCCTAAGCAAGAACTTTCCGTTCATA
The DNA here is from genome assembly GCF_004210295.1 of Lactococcus sp. S-13. Taxonomy (NCBI): domain Bacteria; kingdom Bacillati; phylum Bacillota; class Bacilli; order Lactobacillales; family Streptococcaceae; genus Lactococcus; species Lactococcus kimchii. Next base: position 1,395,973 of record NZ_SDAK01000001.1, read on the forward strand.
AGTTAATGATTTCATAGTCATAACCCTGAGACTTCAAAATGCTAAAGCAAGCATCCATCTCAAAAAAGAGTGTTTTTGTATTGTCATTAGGGTGGAACGTTTGAATCTTGTGTTCGTTCAGCATTTGTTGGTCAAAATAAATATGCATATTATCATAACTCGTCCCAACCAGACCAAACAAAGACACAATTCCAGAGTTCAATCCAAGCATTTCTTCTAGGCGTTCTTCCGATACAAAGTGCAGACGTTTCACCGCCAAAAGTTCACTCAGGCGATCCATCTCAACCCGCTTTGCATCATCCATTATAATCATATAAAACTGAGTTGATTTTTTATTCGCTAGAACTAAAGTTTTGGAACGACAGCCTTCATGGCCTTCAATGAACGCATCAGATTCTTCAGTCGAATGACTTGCTGGATGTTCCACAATCTCATAAGGAATCGAAAGTTCAGTCATTAAATCTTTTACTTCTGTAAAATTTCTCATCACTTCTCTCCATCATTTAAAATTACTCCAAAAAAATCTCTTCCCTTAAAAATCTAACCTTATTTTATCAAATTTAGCCTGATTTGTTAATTTAGAACCCTAGTAAACTACGAAGATCAAGGGCAGAACCTGCATTTCCACCATGTATCAATACAGCAAGCGCCAAAAGAGCTAGAAGCGTTATAAGCAACATCGCTCCTCCTTCTTTCTTGCTGACTTTTTGGCCATTTTCCTTTTTGGCCCGTGCAAATAAAACAAAACCAACCGTATATAAAATCATCGCCAACCAAACATATTGCCAACCTGAAAGGTAGAGTGCTAAAGCTTGAAAAGCAAATGTAAAGAAACCAATCAAGATATTCCCTATTGACTTTTGTTCAACGCCCAGTTTCCACAGGTAAGCTCCAACCAAAGCATAGCAAATCATGATAACAGCAGTCGCCATGTAAATGAAGACATTATAAGCATTCGCCACAAAATAAGTAATAATGATAAAGATTTGAATCATAATTTGAGTAATCATCAATGAATTACTTGGTGAATGATACTTATTAAGTTTTCCAAACCATTCTGGCAAGAGTTTTTGTTCTGCCAGTTGTTGAGTCGCCTCAACAGGAAGCATCGTCCAAGAAAGCCAAGCACCCAATAATGAAACAATCAAACCGACAGCCATCAGAGTTCCACCCCAGCCGCCGACCATATCATTCAAAATATAGACCAGACCTGGCGCTTTAACATTTGCCAATGTCGCTTGATCCATATAACCATATGGAAGCAAAGATAAAAGAATATAGATAACAAGTAGTACAGAAAGTCCAATGATTGTTGCTTTAGCTGTATCTGATTTTTTCTTAGCTCGATTTCCCATCATTGCAGCACCTTCGATACCGACAAAGACCCAAACCATAACCATCAAAGATCCTTTAATTTGATCAAGCAACCCACTTCCAGACATGGCGTGCCAAACAAAACCTTTGATTGAACCGTCCGCCGCAAAATTTGTCGTAAAAGTCTGCCAGAAATGCTCGCTGAAAACTCCTGCTTTAAATAAAACAAGTCCCGTAATAGCAAACACAACCAAAGGAATCAACTTGGCAACCATGACAATCGCATTAACAATTGCTGCCGTTTCAACACCACGGTCAACCAAAATCATCAAAATCCAAGAAATTACAGAGACAATAATTACAGAGAGAATCGTTAGCGAGCCATTTGATTCAGCAAATTTTCCGGGAAAGAAATAGTCCGCAGAGGTCATCATCAGAACTGCAAAGCCGATTGTTCCTGTCCACGCTGAAATCCAATAACCCCAGCCCGACAAGAATCCGACAAAGTCTCCAAAACCTTCTCGTGCATAGTCAGATACTCCAGATAATGTCGGCTTCAATCGAATCAAACGATTAAAACTCAAAACCAACATCAACATTCCAAAACCAATAAAGAGCCAAGAAACAACAACACCGCCGGGAGTTGCTCCACTTGCTAAGTCATTAGCGAGATTAAATACTCCCCCACCGATTGCTCCTGAAATAATAATCGCAACGAGTGCAAAAAGGCCTATTCCTTTTTCGTTCTTATTTTCCATTTTCCTACTTTCTATTTTTTAATTATAAATATAATTAAAAAGTTGTATAATTTCATCAATCAATATAAAATGACCTCTGAATATAGAGATCATTATATATTCTTTTTATTATAATTATACTTTCTACTTTTTCTATTATACATTTTTTATGCATTTTTTCCAAATAGAACCTGTGAAATTTTTGGTTTTTTTAAGCTTGATATACTCGCAAGAAATCCGACAAGGCCTGCAAACCTTGACGTAGCGTGCTTTCATCCGTACAATAACCAATCCGAGCATAACCCGGTAATGCAAAGCGATTTCCCGGAATAATCAAAACACCTTTTTCTTTCAAAAGTTGGATAGCAAAATCTTCTGTTTGCGCTGGATCCAATTGCTCAAATTTTACAAAGCTCACGGAAACATCATGAGGGAAGACCATAGAAACCAGCGGTTCATTTTCCACCCATTCCTTCAAAATCGCTAGATTCTTTTTGACAATTTTGCGAGCACGCGCAAGCACTTTATCTTTGTGTTTCAAGACCAAAGCCGCTACAGCATCATCAAAGACCCCTGTGCAAATTAAGGTATAATCCCGAATTTTTCTAAATTCATCGCAAAGTTCTCGATTTTGCGTTGCAACCCAACCCACTCGAATGCCTGGGACAGAGTAAGTTTTAGAAATGGAGTTGGTTGAAATTCCCTTTTCGTACATATCAGCAATTGGACGATAGTCTGTCGTTTCATCAAGTGGTAAGTAGACTTCATCACACAAGATATATGCATCAACACTCCGAGCAATTTCCACAACTTCAGCCAGAAATTTCGGACTCATAATCGCTCCTGTGGGCTGAGCTGCATTATTCAAACAGATGAGCTTTGTACTAGGCTTAACCAAGCGGCGCAACTCTGAAAGTTCCGGTAACCAATTGTTTTCTTCACGAATTTCCCAATAATCTACCTGTGCTCCTAAAGTTTTTGGCCAATCATAGAGTTGTTGGTAAGAAGGATATTGAGCAATAACATGATCACCCTGACCAATCAAACCCAAAATGGCCATAAAATTGGCACCAGTCGCCCCATTAGTAGATAGGATATTGTCTTCAGGGACTCTAGTGTAAAGCTTTGCAACTTCTGATTTGAAAGCGGGCGAGCCTTCAATCCAGCCATAGCTGAATTTTTCTTTCATCAGGTTTTCCATGAAAGCTTTGCCGCCGTCATCTTCAAATGCTAAAATCTCTTCTAAGGTTAGTGAATCAATCGTTGATTGAGCAATATCTATCTTCGCTGATTTTTCCCAGACATTAAGCCAATCTTCACATCCAAATTGTGTAAGTTCCATACTGTTGTATGCAAATTCTCCTGTTTTCGAAAAAGTTTGAGAATTTGTCTTCCTCTCTTTATTTTTATGCATTTATCTATTCGTCTGCTTTTTGAGACAACTTAAATAATCATGCATTTTTATCATAAGTTAATTGTACAATATTTATTGAGAAAATGTCAGATAGTTTGTATTTTATCAATTACTTTTTTCTCTAAGCAAAAAATGCCACATCAGAAATGCGGCATTTTTGATTTAAGGGATAATCTTTGTTCCTGAATCATTGTTCAAGAAGTCTTCCAGATTTTCCAAAGATGTGATTGTTGCAGGACGACCAGTACGGTTTACAAATTCCATTGCAGCTTGTACTTTCGGTAGCATTGAGCCTGCGGCAAATTGTTCTTCATCAATATAAGCTTGCATTTCTGCCATTGTCACTGTTTCAAGTTTCTTTTGGTCTGGTTTGTTGAAGTTGACAAAAACATTATCAACTGCAGTCAAAATCAACAGATTGTCAGCTTCCACAAGTTCGGCAACTTTAGCGGCTGAAAAATCTTTATCGATAACAGCTTCAACGCCTTCGTATCCTTCACTTGTTTCAACAACAGGAATACCACCACCGCCAGATACAGTAACTAAAACACTTGATGAAATCAATGGTTTAATCGCTGCTGCTTCAACGATACGGGTTGGTTTTGGACTTGGAACAACACGACGGTAGCCACGCCCAGAATCTTCAACAAATACCCAATCTGGATATTGAGCTTGCATTTCTGCAACACCCGCTTCATCGTAAAATGGACCAATTGGTTTTGTTGGTTTTTCAAAAGCTGGATCTTTAGAATCAACTACTGTCCGCGTTACAACTGAAATCACAGGAACACGTTCCATATCATTTTTGATTAAGGCACGCGTGAAGGCTTGTCCCATCCAAAAACCAATTTGACCTTGGGTCATCGCAACTGCCGTGTCAAGTGGCATTGCTGGATTTTTGGCACTGTCTGCTGCCAATTGTTGCAACAATAAATTGCCAACTTGTGGACCATTACCATGAGTGACAACCATTTCCACGTCATTATTTCTAATTAAAGGAATCAATTTTTCAGCTGTTGTCACCAAGGCTTGTTCTTGTGCTTTTGCTGTTGGGTCATCTGTCAAGATGGCATTCCCACCAAGCGCTACAACGATACGTCTTACCATTTATTTCTTTTCTCCTTCAAATATAAGAAACTGAAAACGTTAGAAAATCAGTCTTTTCTAACGCTAGATAAGGTACTGAAAGTCATCTCCTTATCTTAGTTTCTCATGTTTCAAATTTCGTTTTTGAGAGCTGGCAATTTAAGACAGAGGGGTATTCCTGCAGTTTTCAGGACCCTCTTCATCTTTTTGCTGTCGCCTCATCACTTATCCTTATGCTTATTTCAGGGAACAATTTTTGTTCCGCTACCAAATTTTACAAAGTTTTCAACATTGTCAAGGCTTGTGATTGTCGCAATTTTTCCTGTGCGTTCAACAAAGCTTACCGCTGCTTCAACTTTTGGTCCCATTGAACCTTTGGCAAAGCGTTGCTCATCAATATAAGTACGCATTTGAGCGACACTGACTGTATCCAGATGAACTTGGTCTGGTTTTCCATAATTTAGGAAAACATCTCCACCATTAGTCAAAATCAAAAGTTCATCTGCTTCAACCATTTCGGCAAGTTTTGCTGCAGAGAAGTCTTTATCAATAACTGCTTCAACTCCTTTGTAGCCATTTCCGTCTTTTACGACAGGAATTCCACCGCCACCAGAGGCAATGAGTAAGCTTCCTGATGCCAAGATTGGTGCAAAAGCTTTAGCTTCAATGATCTCCAAAGGTTTTGGACTTGGCACAACACGACGGTAGCCACGACCTGCATCTTCCATGAGTTCCCACTCAGGAAACTGAGCTTGGATTTCTGGCAATTGTTCTTCTGTATAGAAAGGACCGATTGGTTTAGTTGCGTCTTTGAAGGCTGGATCGTTTTCGTCAACCAGTGTTTGAGTGACTGCTGAAATGACTGGATAAGCTGATAAACCATGATTTGCCATTGCTCTTGTGAATGCTTGAGCTGTCCAGAAACCGATTTCTCCTTGGGTCATCGCTCCTACACTGTCAAGGGGCATTGCTGGATTTTTTTCACTATCCGCAGCTAATTGTTGTAAAAGAAGATTACCAACTTGTGGCCCGTTGCCATGAGTTACGACCATTTCTGTGTCGTTACCCTCAATCAATGGCATCAATTGTTCTGCAGTTACTTCGAGTGCTTTTTTCTGCGCTTGTGCTGATGGATCTGTTGTTAAAATAGCATTTCCACCAAGCGCTACGACAATACGTCTTACCATAATTAAGCTATGAGTTTCACTTCTTTTTGAAGTTCCAAGAGTTAATTTCTCTTAGTATGTCCTCAAATGTGAACTCTATCCTTTCTTCTTGCTAGTTTTTTACTTCTTTTTTACTGATGTCACCACGAACAACAAAGTAAACAATGAAAGTAACAATAATCAGTGGAACTACCGCTACAAGAAGGGTATTTCCGTCAATTCCAAGAGCATCTTGAAGGCCTAACCAGTTGCCATATACGCCAAAGATAGCCAAGACTCCCAAAACAGTCAGAATAACTGCTGAAATCATTTCCCCACCGCTCATTTTGCTGCCGTATTCTTTTTTGCCTAAAGCATAAAGGATGAAGCCGACTGCATAGAGAATGAGTGAGAGCCATACGAATTGCCATCCTGAGTAGTAAAGGGCAACGATTTGGAAGGCTGCTGCGATGAACCCGATGATAATGTTGCTTGTTTTCTTTTCTTGGATTCCTAATTTAAAGAGGTAGAGTCCAACTAAAGCGTAACAAATCATGATTACTGCTGTACAAAGGTAAACAAAGACATTGTAAGCATCTGCAACAAAATAAGTAACAATCAAGAAGATTTGGACGATCAATTGAGTCAAGAGCAATGAATTGCTTGGTGCACCATTTTTATTGAGTTTACCAAACCAGCTTGGAAGTAATTTTTGATCAGATAATTGTTGGGTTGCTTCAACTGGAAGCATTGTCCATGAGAGCCAAGCACCCAAGAGGGAGATAACGAGACCGATTGCCATGAGTGAGCCACCCCAGCCACCAACCATCGCGTTCAAGATGTGAACCAAACCAGGTTGTCCTGTGTTAGCCAATTCTTGTTGGCTCATAAAGCCGTAAGGTAGAAGTGAGAGCAAGATGTAAATCACCAAAAGAGCAATCAAACCTAAGATTGAGGCTTTCCCTGCATCAGATTTGCGTTTGGCACGGTCACCCATCATTGCGGCTCCTTCGATACCAACAAAGACCCAAATCATGACCATAAGTGATCCTTGGACTTGGCTAAAGAGGTCTCCACCCGTCATATTTGACCAAGTGAGGCTCTTGATGACGCCATCTGCGTTTGTGTTAGCAACAAAATTTTGCCAGAAATGAGCACTGAATACGCCAGCTTTGAAAGTAACAATCCCTGCAATCACAAAGACGAACAAAGGAATTAATTTTGCGACAAGAACGACAGCATTGATAACTGCTGCTCCTTCAACGCCACGCATAACAAGTAGGGTCAGTCCCCATGAAACGAGTGATACGACAATGACTGATAGGAAAGTCAGTGAGCCATTTTTAGCTTGAAAGACGCCAGGGAAGAAATAGTCTACTGAAGTCATCATCAAAACGGCAAAGGCAATGTTCCCCGCCCAAGCAGACAACCAATAGCCCCAGCCTGAGATGAAACCGACCATATTTCCAAATCCAGCGCGTGCATAATCAGACACCCCAGAAAGTTCAGGTTTATTAACCACCAAATGATTGAGGGATAAAACCAACATTAAAATACCAAAACCAATAACGATCCAAGAAACGATAACGCCACCTGGTGTTGCTCCTGTAGCTAAATCGTTTGAAAGGTTGAATACCCCACCACCAATTGCACCAGAAACAATGATTGCGACTAGGGCTGCTAGTCCAATTCCATTTTTATTTTCTGTTTCCATATTATTCCTCTCATTGATTTCAATCGTTAAAACAGTCTAATTTTGCTTAGACTGCTTTGAACGACGTAAATCAAAGTTTGTCAGCACTTTTGACAATTCCGTCAGCATTTTCTCTGCTTCCATTCAATTTCGTCAGTAATTTTTCTGCGTCAATTGAATCCGTCAGTAATTTCTCTGTGCTGTTGGCTTGTTCAAGCGGCTGACAAATTCTTTCTTCCTCTTTTTTTATTATTTGAAATCTTCTGGGACTGCTGGGATAAAGAGATTACCCAAAGTGGCAGCCATAATCGCTTTGATTGAGTGCATACGGTTTTCTGCTTCTTCAAATTGAACCGCGTATTTAGAACGGAAAACTTCGTCAGTGACTTCCATTTCTGTCAGGCCGTATTTTTCTTTGATTTCTTTACCGTATTCAGTTTCTGTGTCGTGGAAGGCAGGCAAGCAGTGCATGAAGATGAGTTTGCCATCTTCGTCAGCATTACCAGTCATTTTCATCATGTCCATTGTAATACGGTAAGGTGTGAGCAATTCTACACGTTCTTCCCAGTTAGATTCACCCATTGATACCCAAACGTCTGAATAAATCACGTTTGCGCCTTTAACACCTTCTTCGATGTTTGAAGTTGCAAGTGGTTTAGCGCCTGATTTTTCAGCAAATTTGTTGGCGATATCCATTACTTCTTGAGTTGGGTGAAGTGAGTCTGGCGCTACGATATGCACGTTAACACCAAGCATAGAACCAGTTACGATGAGTGAGTTCGCCATGTTGTTACGGCCATCACCAACGTAAACAAGTGTCAAGCCTTTAAGGTGGCCGAAGTTTTCTTTAACTGTCATGAAGTCGGCGATCATTTGTGTTGGGTGCCAATCATCAGTCAAACCATTCCATACAGGAACGCCAGAGTATTTCGCCAAATCTTCAACTTCTTCTTGTGAGAAACCACGACGTTCAATCGCATCAAACATTGAGCCAAGTACGCGAGCAGTATCTTCAGTAGATTCTTTAATTCCAAGTTGGATGTCGTTTGCACCGAGGTATTCTGGGTGAGCACCAAGGTCAATTGCAGCAGTTGTGAACGCTGCACGAGTACGAGTTGAAGTTTTTGCAAAAAGCAAAGCGATGTTTTTTCCTTCAAGATAACGATGTGGAATATTTTGTTGTTTCAAAGCTTTCAAGTGAAGGCTAAAGTCAACAAGGTAGTTGATTTCAGCTGGTGTGAAATCTTTTTCAGCCAAGAAGCTACGACCTTGGAATACTGAATTTACGTTTGCTTTTGTGATGTATGGTGATGTCATAATAATTTCTTCCTTTGTTCTATTTTTTCTAAATTAGCTTGTCGCTGAACTTTTCGTCAGCATTTTCTCTATATTATTGACGCTTTCGTCAGCAATTTTTCTCTGCCAATAAATGCGTCAGTAATTTCTCTCATTTTTATCATCATTTTCTTAGAAATATGATGATTTGCTATTAGATATCTTCACGCCACAATGGTTGAGACATACAACGTGCCCCACCACGTCCACGACCAAGTTCGCTTGAAAGAATTTCATGAACTTTGATACCGTGTTCTTTCAAAAGTTCGATAGTCACGTAGTTACGGTCGTAAGTCACGATTTCACCTGGTGCAATCGCAAGTGTGTTTGAACCGTCATTCCATTGTTCACGTGGTGCTGCGATTGGATCGCCACTACCACATTCAATCAAGTCAAGTTCTGAAAGGTTGAGGACTTTCTTAAGTGCCAATTTAAGATCGTTCATTCGTTCGATTTCAACTTCACCATCTTTACCAGGACGAAGAATGAAGACATTGATGTTACCTGCACCATCCATAATTCCTGGGAATACTGTGAATTGGTCGTGGTTAATCATTGTAAATACTGTATCCAAGTGCATCATCGCATGGTTGTGTGGAATTTCAACAGCCAATACTGTGTCGAATGTTGACAATGGATTAGCGAACAATTCTTTTGCCAAGTTTTGAATTGTTTTAGATGAAGTCCGTTCAGAAACACCGATTGCAACAGTTGTTTTGTTCAAAATCAACTCATCTCCACCCTCAACACGTGTTGTGTGATTGCGGTCACGCCAGATTGGTGTGTCTTTGAAACGTGGGTGGTTAGCCATGATGTACTCTGTAATCAAGCTTTCAGGTTGACGCGCTGGGAAAGTCATTTTGTTGATTGTCATTCCGACACCCATTGAAGCTTGTGGGTCACGTGTGAAGTATGCATTTGGCAATGGGTTGAGGTAGAAATGATTTTCAGCGTCAGAACCAGCCATGTCGCTAAGTGCTGTACGTGGAATATCCAATTCATTTTTACGAACACCTGCATAAATTTTGTCGACCATATCTTTTGTTTCCATTGAAGTCAAGTATTCAGTCAAACCATCGTAAGTACGGCCTGGACGGTAACCCGCTTCATGCAACAAGCGATCCAAAAATTCACCTTTAACAGCAGATGAAGCATCAAACACTTCAGTAGCAAGATTTTCAATATAAACTGTTTCTGCTCCATTGTCACGCAATGTTTGAGCGAAGAAATCATGCTCTTTTTGAGCAATTTTGAGATAAGGAATATCATCAAATAAAAGTTGATGCATTGTATCTGGGGTAATATTTTCTACTTCAGCACCTGGACGATGAAGGAGAACTGATTTTAATTTCCCGATTTCTGAGTTGACATTTATTCCGTTGTTCATTTGTTGTGTATCCTTTCCCGTTCCAATCTTAGTATTGTTGGAATCGTTTACAAGGAAATTATACAACTCCGCTTCTTTTTTGTCAAGCGCTAACATTAGCATTTTAGAGCGTTTTTCGTAGTTTTTTATGTTTTTTTATTTTCTGACAATTTTACATTTTATGCATAATCCCGCCACTACGCGTTTTCTCACTATTTTCTTAGAAAACTTTTTCGTGAAATGTTTCGCAAATGAAATATAAAAAAAATATCCTACCAACTAAAAAATCATTTTAGTCAGCAGGATATTTAAAAAGTATTTTACATATTTTCAGGAGCAGCAACACCGAGCAAACGCAAAGCTTCTTTCAAAACAATTGCTGTTGCACTGATGAGCGCCAAACGTGAATCTAATTCAGCGTTATCTTCCAAGATACGGACGTGAGCGTAGTATTTATTAAAGGCTTGAGCCAATGAAATTGCATATTTAGCAATGACTGAAGGTTCATAATTATCCGCCGCACGTTTGACAATATTTGGAAATTCTTTCAAGAATTTCACGATTTCCCAAGCTTCAGCGTCAGAAACAGTGATTGAAAGATTTTCAAGATCAACTGGGCGGTTTGCTTTACGCAAGATAGACTGAATCCGAGCGTGAGCGTATTGAACATAAGGCCCCGTTTCACCCTCAAATGATACCATCTCGTCCAAATCAAAGTCATAACCATTGTTACGATCAGTCTTCAAATCGTAGAATTTCACGGCACCAACCCCAACTTGTTGTGCAACTTCTTCTTTGTTTGCCAAGTTTGGATTTTTTTCTTCGATTTGTTTTTCAGCACGTTCAACAGCTTCATCAAGTGCCATTTCAAGTTTAACGACGTGACCTTTACGCGTAGAGAATTTCTTCCCACCTTGTGTAACCATCCCAAACTGAATGTGCGTCATATCGTCAGACCAATCGTAGCCTTCTTCTTTCAACACAGCTTTGAGCTGTTTGAAGTGGTTGGCTTGCTCACCACCAACAACATACAGTGATTTCACAAAGTTGAAAGTATTTTTACGGTAAACAGCCGTTGCCAAATCGCGCGTGATGTAAAGCGTTGCACCATCTGTTTTCTTAATCAAAGCAGGATTAAGGTTGTATTTTTCAAGGTCAACAATCAAAGCCCCTTTTGATTCATGTAAGAGATTTTTGCTTTCCAAATCGTCAACAATAGCATCCATTTTATCACTGTAGAAGCTTTCGCCCATGTAGTGATCAAAGGACACACCCAATTTATCATAAATTCGGTTAAATTCAATCAGTGAAACGTCAGAGAACCATTTCCAAATACGGAGCGCTTCTTCGTCACCTTGTTCCATTTTGAGGAACCATTCACGTCCTTCTTCGTCAACGGCTGGGTCTTCTTTAGCTTCAGCGTTGATTTGTACGTAGAGTTTCAAAAGTTCGTCGATTGGATTAGCAGTGATTGTTGCTTCATCGCCATATTTTTTATAGGCTGTAATCAAAAGACCAAATTGTTTACCCCAGTCACCCAAGTGATTGATTTTGATCGGTTGATAGCCCAATTTTTCATAAATTTTGGCAATAGAATCCCCGATAACTGTCGAGCGCAAATGGCCGATTGAGAAAGGTTTAGCAATATTTGGTGCGGACATATCCACTGGGACATTGCCCCCTTGACCAATATTTTCAGCACCATACTGTGCGCCCTCTGTCAAAACATTTTTGATGACGGCTGAAGCTGTGGCATTTTTGTCCAAGAAAAAGTTTACATAAGGCCCAACGGCAATAACTTTTTCAAATCCTGTTGTGTCAATTTTTTCAGCAATTTCAGCGGCAATCGCTTGTGGTGCTTTACGAAGCGTTTTTGCCAGTTGAAAAGCTGGGAATGCTAGGTCACCCAAATCTGATGATTTTGGTTTTTCGATCATAGCTGTGATTTGTTCTGCTCCAAGGTTACCGTCGAGTGCAGCAGACAGTGCTTGGCTTACTAATTGTTTTTCATCCATTCACTAATTATACAGAAAAAAACCTAATTTTGTCAATATATTTTACATTGTATGGTATAATTATGCTATGAAGAGAGACGACCGTTTAGAAATTATTAAGGAAATTGTCACAAACAACAAGATTTCCACACAAGAAGAATTGCAAGAGTTGCTTTTAGAACGTGGTGTGACAGTGACTCAGGCGACTTTGTCCCGTGATATCAGAAAATTAAATATCATTAAAAAAAGAGATAAGGGCGAAAGTTTTTACTCGTTTTTAACGTCTGGAAATGAAAAAATCAATTCTGATTTACATTTATATTTTTATAATTTCGTTCTTTCTGCCTCTTGCGTCGGTGCTTTGGTGGTGATTCGGACAAAACTTGGCGAGGCTGATTTGTTAGCAAATGCCCTAGATGATGAGCGAGACAATCGCACAGATATTTTGGGAACAATTGCCGGAGCAGATACTTTACTTGTTATTTGTGCTTCTGAAAAAGACGCTACCGTCTTAACCGGAGAGATTAAATATATTTTAATGGGTTAATTCCCATTTTTCTTATTTTATTTTTATAAGATTAAGCTTTATTTAAGCGATTACATTTATAATGTGTTTACTCCCTAAATAATTTCTTCATAAACCCCTTTATTCAAGTCACACTCCTGTGGCTTGAATTTTTTTGTTTTCTAATCCTTTTCTCAATCGTATTTATCATAAAAAATAAATTTTCAGAAAATTCATCTTTCTGCTTGACAAATGAGAAAATAAAGAATATACTACAAATTATTCAAAAGAAAGTTGGAACTTCAGATGGCATATTCACTGAACACATTGTTGTTGCAAAAGAGGGCTCGCGCTAGTTAGATTGATTAAATCTACTAAACGTGTGAGTCCTCTTTGGCGTGAGTCATTTGAAGGGCAATCAAAATGTCCTTCAAATATTGAAGGACATTTTTTTATTAAAGATTTGGAGCATAATTATGACAAGAAAAATTGAATTTTTTGACACCACTCTGCGTGATGGCGAGCAAACACCGGGCGTGAGCTTTTCTATTGATGAAAAAGTTGCGATAGCTAAGCAACTTGAAAAATGGGGAATTACAGTCATCGAAGCTGGCTTTCCAGCAGCCAGTCCCGATTCATTTGAAGCAGTCCAACAAATTGCTAGAAGCTTGAAAACAACGAGTGTAACTGGTCTTGCACGTTGTGTCATTTCAGATATTGACAAGGCCTATGAAGCTGTCAAAGATGCCGTACATCCACAAATTCACGTGTTTATTGCAACAAGCCCGATTCATTTGCAATATAAGCTAAAAATGACCGAAGAACAAGTTTTAGCAAGCATTAAAGAATGTGTCAGTTATGCTCGTTCAAAAATTGATGTCATCGAATTTTCCCCTGAGGATGCCACGCGCAGCGATCGTGAGTTTCTACTCAAAGCTGTCCAAACTGCAGTAGATGCTGGTGCAACTTACATCAATATTCCTGATACCGTTGGCTATACAACTCCTGCTGAATTTACCGAAATTTTCACTTATTTAATCAATAACATTCATTCTGAACGCGAGATTATTTTCAGTCCTCATTGCCACGATGATCTGGGGATGGCTGTGGCCAATTCGCTTGCTGCCATCAAAGCAGGTGCTGGTCGTGTAGAAGGAACGGTCAACGGGATTGGCGAACGTGCTGGAAATGCTGCTTTAGAAGAAATCGCCGTTGCTTTGCATATCAGAAATGATTTTTATGAAGCTCAAAGTCCCCTAAATCTTGCTGAGACAGTCAATACAGCGGCACTTGTCTCTCAATATTCAGGTATTGCCATTCCTAAAAACAAAGCTGTTGTCGGTGCAAATGCTTTTGCTCACGAATCTGGTATTCACCAAGATGGTGTTCTCAAAAATGCCTTGACTTACGAAATTATCACGCCTGAACTTGTTGGCTTGACGCATAATGCCCTCCCACTTGGCAAGCTATCTGGACGTCATGCTTTTACCGAAAAACTCAATGCTCTCGGAATCAGCTACAAAACTTCTGATATTGACACTTTATTTGCAAAATTCAAACGACTGGCTGATAAAAAGAGAGAAATTACTGACGCCGACATTCGTGCTTTGGTCAGTGGAGTCATCATCAAAAATCCTACAGGTTTTGAATTTGACCATGTTCGCTTTGACAATAATACTGACGAAAATTCGCACAAAGCGATTGTCAGCTTGAAAAATCAAGAAGATGAAATTCTCTCTCAAACTGCTACTGGTTCTGGTTCAATCGATGCTATTTTCAAAGCCATTGACCACTTCTTCCAACACGACATCAAGCTCGATTCTTACAATGTTGATGCTGTCACCAATGGCATTGATGCTCAAGCTCAAGTCCACGTCACCGTCACTAATCCCACTAGCCAAACGTGTTTCAATGCCACAGGAAGTGATTACGACGTCCTTGCCGCCTCTGCAAAAGCTTACTTCAATGCCAATATTTTGGTTCAAAAGGAAAACAAGCAAGGCAGTCAAAAAGTCATTTCAGCACACGCTGGAATTTGAATATGGACTACTCTAAAATAAAAATACCTAGAAAAATTGTTACCGATCTTGATGGGACTCTATTGAGAACCAATAAAACAATTTCACAACGAACGGCAAATACTTTGTTATGTTGCAAAAATCTAGGCTATCAAATCATCGTTGCAACTGCCCGTCCACCGCGTGATATCTATAAACTTCTACCTGAATGTCTGAAAGATAATCCTATTATTTGCTACAATGGAGCACTCGTTTTACATGACAGAAAAGTACTTTATCAGCATGGTCTACCCCAAAAAACCGTCTTAGAAATTGAAAAAGTCGCTAAAATAAATGGATATAATAAGATTTGTCTTGAAATTGATAATCAGCTTTTTGCCAACTTTGATGCTTGGGAAGACTATGGTTGGGTTTGTAAGTTAGTGGATTTTCAAAATTTAAGCTTTGACGAGGCTTTGAAAGTAATCGTTTGTAGTGAAACACCTATTTCAGAATATTTTCTCAACAAATTACCTCAAGAAAGCTCTGGTGTTTTGACAGATAAAGCTCGATTGTGCCAAATTATGCAAACGAACGTTTCCAAAGCCAATAGTTTAAATAAAATCATCGGAAATAGAGAATTTATTGCTTTTGGAGATGACAATAATGACTTAGAGATGCTGACTGCTACCTCGTTTGGTGTAGCTATGGAAAATGCCACAGAATCCCTTAAAAAAGTGGCAACTGCAATCACAGCAACAAACGACGAAGACGGTGTCGCCTTATTCTTAGAAGAGAACATCTTAAAAAATGGAGAAATACAACAATGAACAAAATCGTAACCCTTGCTGGTGACGGAATCGGCCCAGAAATCATGGCCGCTGGTCTTTCTGTCCTCAAAGCAGCCAGCAAAAATACAACTTTCACTTATGAAATCGATCCTCGAGATTTTGGCGGAATCGCCATTGACCACTTTGGCAATCCTTTGCCCGAAGAAACTTTGAACGCCGCCAAACAAGCGGATGCTATTTTACTAGCAGCAATTGGTCATCCCAAATACAACAATGCTCCCGTACGTCCTGAACAAGGTCTTTTAGCCCTACGTAAAGCTCTTGGACTTTATGCAAATGTTCGCCCACTGAAAATCCACAAAAAACTTCAGAACCTCTCGCCAATCCGCAATGTTGAAAATGTTGATTTTGTGGTGATTCGTGAGTTGACTGGTGGGATTTATTTTGGTAAACACGAGTTAAATGCTGACAATGCGATTGACATCAATGAATACAGCGCTGACGAAATTCGTCGAATTATCCGTTTTGCCTTTGAAACCGCTCGTGGACGTGACAAGCGTGTGACCTCCGTGGACAAACAAAACGTGCTGGCCACTTCTAAACTCTGGCACAAAATTGCTGATGAAATTGCCCAAGAATACCCTGACGTTCAACTCGAACATCAATTGGTGGACTCTTGCGCGATGCTTTTGATTACTCATCCGCAAAAATTTGACGTGATTGTCACTGAAAATCTCTTTGGTGACATTTTAACTGACGAAGCTTCTAGCCTTGCTGGAACTCTTGGCGTGATGCCCTCTAGCTCCCACGGCGATCAAGGAGTCAGCTTATATGAGCCAATCCATGGATCAGCACCCGATATTGAAGGCAAGGGTATTGCCAATCCTGTGAGCATGGTGCTCTCTATCGCCATGATGCTCCGCGAAAGCTTTCATGAAATTGCTCTGGCTGAGCGGATTGAAAACGCCGTAGAACAAGCTTTTTCCAAAGATATCTTCACTCAGGATCTTGGTGGAAAAGCAACGACAGCCGAAATGACTGCCGCAATTATTGATCATCTATAACATTTTTGAAGTTACTGCTCCTATGGAAAAGAGGGAATATTATGGCAGGGAAAACAATTTTTGACAAACTTTGGGATCGCCACGTTGTCGCTGGCAACGCAGGTGAACCTCAACTCCTTTATATCGATTTACACGTCATTCACGAGGTGACCAGTCCACAAGCTTTTCAAGGGCTGCGTGACACCGGACGCAAAGTGCGCCGTCCTGATTTGACTTATGGTACGATTGATCACAATGTCCCTACAAAAGACATTTATGATATTCATGATTTGATTTCTAAAAATCAAATTGATACTTTCACGCGTAATGTCAAAGAATTTGGCATTACTGCTCAACTCCACGGCGCTTCAGGACAAGGGATTTGTCACATGGTCGCTGCCGAATCTGGACGTACTCAACCAGGAAAAACAATTGTCTGTGGGGACTCCCATACCGCCACAAATGGTGCCTTTGGAGCCATCGCATTTGGGATTGGCACAAGTGAAGTCGAACACGTCTTAGCCACCCAAACACTTTGGCAAGTCAAACCTAAACGGATGAAAGTAGAATTTACTGGACATCGACAAAATGGTGTTTATTCCAAAGATATGATTTTGGCACTTATTGCCAAATATGGCGTTGACGCTGGCGTTGGCTACGCTGTTGAATATACTGGCGAAGCTGTTTCAGACTTAAGTATGGAAGAGCGCATGACGATTTGCAATATGTCCATTGAATTCGGAGCGAAAATCGGCTTGATGAATCCTGATGAAAAGACATTTGACTATGTCAAAGGACGCCCGCAAGCGCCTAAGGATCTTCCTGCCGCTATCGCCGATTGGAAAACGCTCGTTTCTGACAAAGATGCTGTTTATGATAAGGTTTTGCGTGTGGATGTGAGCGATTTGGCTCCGATGGTGACTTGGGGTACTAACCCCGGAATGGGAATGGAATTTGGTTTAGAATTTCCTGAAATACACAGTCTTAATGACGAACGTGCTTATCGCTATATGGACTTGAAACCAGGGCAAACGGCTGAGGAAATTGACTTAGGTTATGTTTTCATTGGTTCTTGCACCAATGCGCGCCTGAGTGATTTAGTAGAAGCTGCAAAATTCGTCGCCGGAAAGCAAGTCGCAAGCAATATCACAGCAATTGTCGTTCCAGGAAGTCGGCCGGTCAAAACAGCAGCCGAGGCGCTTGGTTTGGATAAAGTTTTTACAGAAGCTGGTTTTGAATGGCGTGATCCAGGTTGCTCTGCTTGTTTGGGAATGAATCCTGACCAAATTCCCGAACAAGTCCACTGCGCTTCAACTTCTAATCGAAATTTTGAAGGCCGCCAAGGCCATAATGCACGTACGCATCTCTGTAGTCCCGCAATGGCTGCAGCAGCTGCGATTCATGGCAAATTTGTAGATGTGAGAGGAATGGCTTAATGGAAAAATTTACAATTTACAAAGGAACAAGCGTTCCACTGATGAATGATAACATTGATACTGACCAAATCATCCCTAAGCAGTTTTTAAAAGCGATTGATAAAAAAGGATTTGGTAAGAATTTATTTTTTGAGTGGCGCTATCTGGATGATCACTACTCTGAAAATCCTGATTTTATCTTGAACAATCCAGCTTATCGCAAGGCTTCGATTTTGGTTTCTGGGGACAATTTTGGTTCTGGTTCTTCACGAGAACACGCTGCTTGGGCCTTGGCTGACTTTGGATTTCGAGCTGTCATTGCGGGATCTTTTTCCGATATTTTTTATAACAATGCGCTCAAAAATGGTTTGTTGCCGATTCGACAACCTCGCGAAGTTCTGGAAAAATTGGCCAATCTGACCAGCACGACAGCATTGACAATTGACTTGGGACATCAGCTTATCGTTGTTGGGGATGAGGTCTTTCCTTTTGAAATTGATGGTACTTGGAAACACAAATTGATGCACGGTTTGGACGATATCAGCGTTACCCTCGCTTACGAAACGGACATTACTGCTTATGAGCAAAAGATGCCTGCCTACCGTTGAACTTTTTTACTGACGTAACTTTAAAATAGAAAAAACGCTGACGAAATGTGATAAATAGCATTTCGTCAGCGTTTTTTCTATTATTTTTTATTGTAGGTTCGTTGAAGTTTGGCTAAGCAATTGCTCAAAAGCAAGTTCATATTTTTGAATATTTCCAGCACCCATAAAGACGTAAACGCCACGGTCATGGTCAAGCAAAGGCGAAACATTATTCAAATCAATCACTTTTGCTGGTTTGCGCACTTTGTCTGCCAAATCTTGCGCTGTAATTTCATGGTGGTCAACTTCACGAGCTGAACCGTAAATTTGCGCCAAATAAACTGTATCCGCATGATCCAAAACAGCAGCAAATTCATCTGCAAAGGCAATCGTTCTGGTAAAAGTATGCGGTTGGAATACCGCAACAATTTCACGATCTGGATATTTTTGACGGGCAGCATCAAGTGTTGCTTCGATTTCCGTTGGATGATGTGCGAAATCGTCAATAATAATTGTTTCTCCAACTTTTTTCTCTGTAAAACGACGTTTTACACCACGGAACGTCAACAAATGATCAGCCACTTCGTTCATATCAAGCCCGAGATTGTGACACACAGCAACGACAGACAAAGCATTGAGGACATTATGTTTTCCATAAGCTGGCACAACAAAGTGACCAATTTTTTCACCGCGGAAGTAGGCATCAAAAGATGAACCACGAGTGCTACGAATCAGATTTTCCGCACGATAATCATCATTAGCTTCAAAACCATAGTAGAAAATCGGAGCTTTAGCAGTCAATTGACGCAAATTCACATCTTCACCATAAGCAAAAATTCCATTTTTAATATTATTTGCATATTCTTGGAAAGCTGCTGTGACATCTTCAATCCCTTCAAAGTAGTCAGGATGGTCAAAGTCGATGTTGGTCATAATCGTATATTCTGGGTGGTAAGGTAAGAAATGACGCTCATATTCATCAGATTCAAAGACAAAATATTGACTTTCTGCATTTCCACGACCTGTTCCGTCACCAATCAAGTAAGAAGTGTCCACGATATTGGCCATGACGTGCGCAAGCATCCCTGTAGTCGAAGTTTTACCATGTGCTCCAGCAACACCAATACTTGTGAAATCTTCCATGAAATGCCCTAAAAACTCATGGTAGCGTTTGAAAGGAAAGCCATTTTTGTGAGCAAAGGCGATTTCGACATTATTGTCATCACGAAAAGCATTTCCCGCAATCAATTCAAATTCTGGTTTGATATTTTTTTCGTCAAAAGGTAAGAGTGACACTCCAGCTTCTTCAAGTCCACGTTGGGTGAAAAAATAGTCTGTTGAGTCTGAACCTTGAACTTTTTTGCCCATTTGGTGGAGCATCAATGCAAGTGCGCTCATGCCCGAACCTTTAATACCGGTAAAATGATATGTTTTTTCCATGATAAAATATCCTAAAAATCACTGACAAAAAATACGTCAGTAAAATCTCTGCCATAAAATGAATTACGTCAGTTTAATTTCACTTTTCTTGTCAATAACTGATAGAAATTCCCCTTCTTTTCTTACAGTTAAAATTTATTTTGCTAAAAATTTGCTGTCAGCAACTCGAAAAATTGCTGACGAAATTCTTCATTGCTTAAACGATGCCGCGGTCAAAAATATTTTTCCGCTTATTTTCAAAATAAGTTCCTTTTTGTGCATCAACAGGCATCTCACTGTTACGTGGAACAGCTTTTTTCATCCCTGACTTAGACACTGCGTCTGAAACGTTCAAGCCTTGTTTTTTCATATCCTGAATTGGATTATCATTAAATGTTGGACGTTTATTCAGAATTGCCGAACTTGAGCGGCGTACAGTCAAGTCTTCTTTGTCACGCTCTAACGGAGAAACATATTGTTTCGGTGGCTTTGGTAATGTTGCAGCTGCTCGTTTTGCCCGCTCTTTTGACTCATCAACACTCGTTTTTTTCGGCATTTTGTCATAAGAACTTACTCCACTATGATTTGAGTTGAGTGGTCGATGCTGTGTGCTGAAGCTTGTTCTTGCCTTGTACGGTTTGAAATTTTCCGAGCGCTTTGCTTCTGGTTTTGGCGCAGTATTTACAGTGCTGCCAATCGTTCCTTCATCTTGCAGACTTGGATTTCTAGTCAGCAATTGCTGGTTAGTAAAGATGACCCGAGTGTCTTTTTGAAGGACCTCATCATCGCCAACCACTGGAAATATGACTTTTCTTCTTTCTACCATTTTTTGCCCTACTTTTTTTAAGTTTATTTACTTTATTATTTGTCTATTTATTAAAATTAAAATGATTATTGAAACACCAAAGAAACCCGACTGAAAAGTAGTTTTACATTTCAATGATTAAATTCTACTTAATTTTAACCCACGTGCCAATGTTCCACTATTCATTATAGCTTAATTTTTCAGTTTTTTAAAGTCAAACTCCGAGAATTTCACGAATTTCTGCTTCACTTAGCACTTTATTGACAGCATCACCCTCCAAGACATTCGCAATTAAATCTTTTTTACGCTCTTGAATCTCCATAATTTTTTCTTCAATCGTCCCTTGAGTAATCATTCGAATCACTTCAACCGTATTTTTTTGTCCCATGCGGTGTGCCCGCGCGATTGCTTGTTCTTCGACTGCTGGATTCCACCACAAGTCCACTAAAATCACAACATCTGCGCTGGTCAAATTCAAGCCGACACCACCAGCTTTGAGCGAAACCAAAAAGGCATCCCGACTACCCGCATTAAAAGCCTGCACCATTGAAAGTCGGTCTTTGATTGGAGTTGAGCCGGTCAGTTTGTAAGCTGTCATTCCGTGTTCTTCCATCAATTTTTCGATATGTGGAAAAACTTTCGTAAACTGTGAAAAAATCAGTGGACGATGTCCAGAAGCTTTGATTTGTTCTAGTAATTCACGTAAACGTTCCATTTTACCAGAAGTCCCTTGATAATTTTCCATAAAGAGGGCTGGCGTGTTACAGATTTGGCGCAGACGCGTGATTCCAGCCAAAATTTCGATACGCGAACGAGATAAAGCAGCACTATCCATTTCCTTGACTTGTTGTTGCATCAACTCAAGTTGGGCCAAATAAATCACTTTTTGATCGTCTGCAAGATTATTATAGAGCGTGATTTCCATTTTTTCAGGTAACTCTTCAAGTACATCTTCTTTTTTACGTCGCATGATAAACGGACGAATCAGGCGTGAGATAACTGACGGTGACATTTTATTAAATTTTTCACGGCGTGGTAAAAATCCTGGCATGACCACTTGGAAAATTGCCCAGATTTCCTCGATTCTATTTTCGAGTGGCGTTCCAGAAATCGCAAAAGTATGCTCAACATTCAAAGCTGATAAGGATTTATTCGTTTTACTACTATAATTTTTAACCACTTGAGCTTCATCAAGTAACAGATAGTTTAATTTTTTATCTTGATAATCTTCAAAATCCTTCAAAAAGCTCCCGTAGCTTGTGATGTAGATCTGGTGTTCTCCATTGATTTGCTCTGAACGTTCGGTTCTTGTTCCATCCACAACCACAAAGTCAATCTCATCGGTAAATTTCTCAAATTCACTCGCCCAATTGTAAGTTAAACTTGCTGGTGCCGTAATCAGTGCTTTCTCACCCTTTTTCAGATTGGATAACAAGAAAGTAATGGCCTGTACCGTTTTTCCAAGTCCCATATCATCAGCAAGAATTCCTCCCAATTGATAGTGCGTGAGCATACTCATCCAACGCACTCCTGTTTCTTGGTAAGAACGAAGGGAAGCTTTGATGTGGTCGGGTTTTTCATAAGGGAATGTTTCTGGCTGTGTCAAATGCTCGTATAATGATTTGAATTTCTCAGAAAAAGAAGCGCCAGAGATATTTTCAAATATTTTAGAAATCTGGAAACTTCGGTTGACGCTAACTTGAATACTGCTCCCCTTAATCACGAACTGATCGTCAAGTTCTCTCAAAGCTTTCTTCAAATGATCAAATTTTTCGTTAAAGTGATAAAATTTACCACTTTCACTAATATAAAATTCTGCATTTTCCTGAAGTTTCGCAATAACATTGGCAAATTCGGTTTCAGCGATATGTGGTAAATCAAAGGAAATATCAAGTAAACCGCCGTTACTATCAATATGAATATCTGGAATATCATCCATAGACAAGTCACTCAGATTTTCCGAAAGTTCAACCTTTCCTAATTTTTTGAAAGCAGGCAAAATTTTTAGGAAAAATGTTTCAGTCAATGCCTGTGAAATATTCACTGTCGAATTAAATGATTTTGGAAATGAAAAACGTTCCATCAGTGCAAATATTTTCTGTTCTTTTCGTAAATCTCGAGAAAACTCTAAGGTTTCTAAATCATGAAAACTATCAATGAAAAAATGACCATAGTCGAACTTGATTTTCAGCTGAAGCGTTTCTTTATCGGCCATCTCAAAGTAAAAATCAGCATCAAAATCGCGTACAACAAAATGCTCTGGAGCTGAGATTTGTCCTAGAGTTGCCAGTTGTTGCAAAGCCTGTGCAAGTTTATCCTTATCGGCATATGAAAATTTAATTTGAGTTTCTTGAGAAAATTGTTTCTCCAAAACTAATAAGAGTCGACGTTGCTCCTGAGTCAGCTTATAAAAAATGTGATTCGCATAAAGAAGTGAGTAATCATAAAAATTATGATAATCTTCACTAGCTAATTTTAATTCAATAAAATCCTGCTGACTTTCCACTTTAAATTGAAAGAGTTCTGACTCATGATCTAGTGGAATGAAAGTGAAGTAGTTAACGGTTGTTCCAGAAATCTTGAGTTGATAGTCCTCTAAAACCGACACTAAATCCATCGCTTCTTCCAAAAATAAAAAGGGAATATTGAGGTAACGACCATTTTTGATATATAAAGATTTAGTAAAATTTTCATCTGATTTTCCGTCAATTTTTAAAAGAAAACTGAGAAAATCTTGACTGGCTTCATCAAAATTATCAAAGAAAAGATCAACATAGTGCAGGGAACCAAGCGAATATTGCCCCTGATTTTTAAGGGCACGCAAGAAATAAGGAATATCTTTAATTACATAAGAACGGCCCAATTTTTCACTTTTTAAGCGCAAATCAAAATACAAAAAATAATCCATTGAAAAATGGTCGTAAAGCTGACTATTATCCTCAATTTGAACTTCAATTGAATAACGATCTGCATTAAAATTAAGCTGAGTTTCGCCATTCAAAGCATCAAGAAAACTTGTATTTCCGGTATAAGCCGAACGTTCTGGAGAAATCGCCTCTTTTTCTTGTTTTACTGGTGCTTCTTGTTCCCGATTTTTTAAATGTTCTTCCATTGCCGCAATGTGCTTGCAGTAGCGATGGTTTTGCTGAAAAATAGCGCAGGAACAATAATCTTGAGCGCCATCCAAATCATAAACGACTTGCTCATTATCAATTTCTGCACTTAATTTGAAGTCGGTTTCGATTGGATCATTTAGAAATCCTTCTGCATAAAGGGCAATTCCCTCACTTCGCACGCGCGCTGGCATCATTCTACTCATAATTTATTTGTTTTCCTCGATTGTCATTCCCAAAATTGCGTATATTATACCATTTTTTAGGCTTTTTTGCACAGATTCCTTTGGAGAATCCTTTCTTTATAAAATAAAAGCTTCTGAAATAAAAAAACCGATTTTATTCATCGGTTAAACTTTCTAGTAAAAGTTTGATCAAATCATCTCTTTGTTCAATCCATTTCTCTCGTTCATCTTTCAAATGGACACGATTTGAAAGAAAAATGGCGGCTTTTTGTCCTTTGGGATTGAGTAAAATAAAGGTGCCTGTGTAACCAGTATGCAATAACCACTCTTCATTTTCCCTTGCTAAATCCCAAGCCAAGCTACGTTTTTTAGCACCCTTGGCGTAATTTTTTTGGAGTGCAAAATACTTTTCGTCAGCAAAATAAGCTTGACAAAACTTAATTAAATCTTCCATAGGGGCAAAGAGCCCCGCAGCACCACAATGAACGCCTAAGACTTGAGCTTTTGGGTCATGAACACTGCCCACAGGAGTCGTCTGGCTGGTTGGAACAGCGTGCTTGACAGGGCCAAATCTTGTCTTTGTCATCTGCCATTTTTCAAAAATTTGTGTGGAAAAAATCTGATCTAAACTGGCGTTATAATATTTTTCTAAAAGAAAGCCAAGCAAAATAAAATTGATATCGGTATACTTAAAAGTTTTATCTGCCGTCACTTTGATGTGATTGATTGCTTCGGTCAGCTCTGACGCATTGAGTTGATTGCGATTGGGGATGTAAGGATCAATGCCCGAAGTATGCGTCAGCAACTGACGTAAAGTGACAGAGGCGTCAGCAAATTCGGGATAGTAGTCTTGCAAAGGAGCGTCCACTTCCAACTTCCCCGCCAAAATCAAGTCAATGACCGCTGTACCCGTACCAACAACTTTCGTGACCGAAGCGAGATCCCAGTTTTTCCCTTTTGTGAGTGTGATTTTCTCTGGAAAAATTGCCGCGTTGCCTTGAATGAATTCATGAACTTCATTTTTCTCAAGAAGCGCAAAATCAGCTCCAGGAAAAACGCCCGCTTGGATATATTCTTGGATTTTAGCTAAAATTTCTTGTTGCTTTTTCATTTTGCTCCCTTCACTTGAACCACCAAAAATCCCGTTCTCAAAAGAACAGGGATTCGCTCGTTTTAGCCTTTTATTTTACAAACCAAAGTTCTGCATGATTTGGAACTTCCAAAGAAAAAGTTTTTGCAGAAGCATCAAGATAAGTTTGATGTTTTTCAGAAAACTGATTGGCAAAAGCGAGGAGGTCAAAGTTTTTATCAATTTTGAACACTAAAATTTCAAGATCGAGAACTTCATGTGTTGAGGCTGCTAAATCTTCACTTTCTTCCACTTTGAGCTGTAAGGTCACCACTGGAAAAGTAAAAATACCACCCGTTTTTTCAAGACCAAAAATGTTTTCATAAATTTTGATGACTTCATCATCCACCACGTTTAAGTCCATCGCAATGATTTCACAATCTGACAGGCCAACAAAATCTGTTTTTTCAAGGGCCAAATCACTTTTACTAATTTCTGTCAGTGCTGACAAATCCGTCAGTAAATCTGGCGTGATCAAAAAGATTCCATTTTCTGGCGAAATCGCTTCAAAAGCTAAACCATTTTTAGCTTGAAAAACTCTTGAAATTTTATCTAGTTGGCGCACCAACAATTGTTCAATTTCTACACCATTCGCTTTGATGATTGTCCGTCCGTGTTTCTTCAACCCTCTAACTGATCGAAAACCCGGTGATTCTTCGACTTGCAGCCGAACTTCCTTTGCTTTATGCCCGCCAAGCTCTACCATTGCGCCCTCTTCGCACAAAACTTTTAAGCCGAAAACATCACGGAAAAAGTCAAGGTTATCCTCGCGGTGTAGAATCCGATAAACAGGTTGAAAAGCGGTGATATGATTTATAATCTCGCCCATTTTAGCCTCCAATGATTTACTTTGATAATATACTACTCTTATTTTCGCAAAATTCCCCGAAATTATCAATGATTTAATCGTCCGAATATGAAATGTGGTACAATATGTTAATGAATCATTCAGAAAAACTTCAATTTTTAGCTAAATACCGCTGGTTAGTCGTCTTTTTTTTAGCTTTGATATGCGCAGGAATTTCCGTCAGCATTTTTCAGCTTCCTTTTTTACTGACGACAATTATTTTGAGCGCCGTTGGTCTTCTTTTTGCTTATCATAAAAGCATTTGGCTCGCCCTTTTCTTCTTGTCTAACCTTCCTACTTTCGTCAGTAGTTTATTCGCTGACGGTCAGCATTTTTCAAGCCTCGATATTGTCATTTTCTTTGTCATTTTCTTCTTTACTTTACTGCTTTCTTATCTTATCGCACGCAAGTATGATTTGATTCCAAAGCTTCATTGGAAGTATTTTTCTTTGCCTAAAATGGTCGTCGGTTTTCTTTTAATCTTCCTCGTTTCACTTTTGACTGGATTTTTTGCTCAAATCACCAAACAAAGCCCTACTACCGCAAATCAAGCAGCTTTGGATGAATTACAAAAAATGATTCCCTTAGCCGTGTTTTCTGCTCAGACACTAGGCGCTGCTTTCTTGGAGGAACTCGTCTATCGCGTAGGTATTTTTGAACTGGTCTTCAAAAAGCAAAAGCTGCTCGCCTTTCTTTGCGCCCTACTCCTCTTTGCCTTTATGCACGGCCCAAGCGACCTGTACAGCTGGTTAACTTATGGACTGATGAGTCTTGTTCTGACGGGAATGTATGCTAAATATCGTAATTTTTATCTCAATTTTGGAATTCATTTTCTGTGGAACTTCTTTGGCCTTGCGCTGACTTTCTTGATTAAATAAAAAAAAATAAAAAAATTACTGACGTAAATTTTCGTCAGTAATTTTTCTTATTTAAAATTAAAGATAAATCATTTTAAATACAGCAACGGCAGCAAGTGCAGCAAGAATTGGTGCTACAACTGGTACCCAAGCATACCACCATTTAGATGAACCTTTAGATTCACCAAGAATTGATTTTGGCAAAAGGCTGTGAAGAAGGCGAGGTCCAAAGTCACGAGCTGGATTAAGACCAGGTCCTGTAGGTCCACCAAGCGCAACAACAAGTCCCATTACAAGGAAACCAAGGAACAAGTGAGCAAGCATTTTAGAAGCTGACGCACCTGAAACAGAAGCCCAGATTTGGTTCACTGTGTCTGATGAGGCAACGTTTGCCCCTTGTTGTTTAGCATAGTTTGTCATCCAAGTGATTGATTGGCTACCAAAGAAGATATTTGTCGCCGCGATCGCACCAAAAAACAACACAAATGAGCCAAGAAACTCATTCAAGAATCCGTTAATCAAAGCACCTGTGCGTGTTTTCTCATCATTATCATCGACATTGTCAATTGTTGAGAAAGTACCAAGAATTGCATTTGGATTAGTTGTTTTGAGGTAGTAAGGGCGGTAAACCATTACGATCATCAATTGTCCGAACATCGCACCCAAAATTTGTGCAATAATATATTGAGCAACGTGTGCCCAAGGAAAAAGTCCTGAAGCTGCGAGTCCAAGTGTGAAAGCTGGGTTGATTTGTGAAGTCACGTTACCCAAAGCGATAGCTGGCAACATTACGCCAAGGCCATAGCCCCAACCGATAATCAACCAAGATTGTGCATGAGCTTTAGTTCCTTTAAGCTCAACGTTTGCAACGGCACCATTACCCATGATGATGAGCAGGGCAGTTCCGATGAATTCAGTGATATATTTCACTGTCCATGTAACATCCATGTTTGTGGAGTCCTCCAAAGTTTTTTTATATAATAACCTCAGACATTATACCAAAAAATACGCGCTCCGACAACTATCTTAATAAAAAAACAAAGCTGTCTCAATCGTGTTTATTTGCTGAAAATTTGCTATAATAACAACAATTATCATATTATTTTACGGAGGTTTCTTAATGCGCTTTAATCACTTTTCAATTGTGGATAAAAACTTTGATGAAAAATTAGCTGAACTTGATCAATTGGGTTTCCGCTGGTCTGTTTTCTGGGACGAAAAGAAAATTTTAAAAGATTTTCTCATTCAAAGCCCAATTGACTTAACAGTCTTACAGGCGACAAAAACACTTGATGTTACAGCATTTTTACGTTCTTCTGATTCACTTGATTGGGAAATTTTTTGGACAATTGCCTTACAGCTCCTCGATTTCGTACCCAATTTTGATTTTGAGCTTGACAAAGCAGTTGCCTTTGCAAAAGAGGTCAATCTTCCGCAAATTACTGATGAACTTTCTTCTGAGAGTCTGATTTCTGCCCTCTATCTCCTCCTTTGTAGTCGCCGCAAATCAGGAATGATTTTGGTTGAACACTGGGTCTCAGAAGGGCTTTTACCGCTTGACAATCGCTATCATTTCTTCAATGACAAATCCCTCGCAAGTTTCGATACCACTCAGCTCATCCGTGAAACCGTCTGGGTGGAAAGTACGGTTGACACTGAGCAACGAGGGAAAAATGACCTCATCAAAATTCAAATCATTCGGCCACCTTTCGCTGGTCAATTACCCGTTGTCATGACCGCCAGTCCTTACCATCTGGGAACAAACGATATCGCTAACGATGCGGCCCTTCACAACATGAATGTTGCGTTGGAAGAAAAAGAAATTTATGATATTCAGCTCGAAACTCAACTCCCTAAACAAGAAGTTTATGAAAATGAAGACAAACCAACCGTTGATAAAGCGCCTTACCATTTCACCCACGGCTGGACATATTCTCTAAATGATTACTTTTTAGCACGTGGCTTTGCCTCAATCTATGTAGCTGGTGTAGGAACAAGAGCTTCTGATGGCTTCCAAACTTCAGGAGATTATCAGCAAATTTATAGCATGACCGCAGTCATTGACTGGCTCAACGGCAGAGCTCGTGCTTACACTTCCCGCAAAAAAACGCACGAAATCAAAGCAACTTGGGCAAATGGTAAAGTCGCCATGACAGGTAAATCTTATCTGGGGACAATGGCTTATGGAGCTGCAAGCACAGGGGTTGATGGACTTGAGGTCATTTTGGCTGAAGCGGGCATCAGCTCTTGGTACAACTATTATCGGGAAAATGGTTTAGTTCGCTCACCCGGTGGTTACCCTGGTGAAGACTTGGATGTTTTAGCTGCTTTGACTTATTCTCGAAATCTTGACGGAGCTGACTATCTCAAAGGTAACGCTGCTTACGAAAAACGACTTGCTGAAATGACTGCCGCTTTAGATCGTCAGTCGGGGGATTACAATCAATTTTGGCATGACCGTAATTATTTAACCAATATCAATAAAGTAGCGGCTGACGTTTTGATTGTGCATGGATTGCAGGACTGGAACGTCACACCAGAGCAAGCTTACAACTACTGGCAAGCATTACCTGCCGAACACGCTAAACACGCCTTCTTGCACCGTGGTGCGCATATTTACATGAATTCTTGGCAGTCTATTGATTTCTCCGAAACAATCAATGCTTATTTTGTCGCAAAATTACTCGGAAAAGAGTTAAATCTTGAGCTTCCAGCTGTCATTTTACAAGAAAATGCTAAGGAACAAAGCTGGTTGTCGCTTGATCACTTTGGCGCTTCTAAGAAAGTCAAACTTCCTTTAGGAAAAACGGCTGTGTCTTTTGCCCAATTTGAAAATCACTATGATGACGCACGTTTTGATCGTTATAGTAAAGATTTTAACGTTTTTAAGAAAGATTTATTTGAAAAGCAGGCAAATGCGGCAGTGATTGACCTCGAATTACCGAATTCCCTTACAATCAACGGCCCTGTCCAACTGGAAGTACGTTTAAAATTAAACGATACCAAAGGACTACTTTCAGCACAAATCTTAGATTTCGGTGAGAAAAAGCGTCTTGAAGATCGCGCGCGCGTAAAAGATTTCAAAGTGCTGGATCGGGGACGTAATTTTATGCTTGATGATTTGGTGGAACTCCCTCTGGTCAAGAGTCCTTATCAGCTGATTACTAAAGGCTTCCTGAATTTGCAAAATGAACATTTACTGACAACAAATTCAATTGCTGCTGACGAATGGTTTACAGTGAAATTTGACTTGCAACCAACGATTTATCATTTAGAAAAGACCGATCACTTGCGGGTTATTCTTTACAGCACTGATTTCGAGCATACGGTACGCGATAACCGAGAAGTAACTTATGATATTGACCTTTCTCAATCAAAATTGATTATTCCAACTGAAAGCGAGGAAGCTTAATATGGCGATTATTGGAATTTTAGGAACACCTTATAATACCGTGGAAAAAACACCCTTTTGGTGGAATAAGGTCAGCTACACCCGTCAATCAATCATTGATGCTTTTCAAAATTTGGGGCATACGGTGGTAATTTTACCTGTAGATAAGCCTGAAAATGCCCAAAAATATCTGGCACTCGTTGATAAAATTGTGCTGACGGGCGGTGCAGATGTGAGTCCCCGCTTTTATGGCGAAGAACCTCATTCTCTCTTGGAAACAACGGATCCAAAACGCGATGCTTTTGAATTTGCAGCGATTGAAGCTGCACTTGCCGCCGAGAAACCAATTTTTGGAATTTGCCGAGGCTTGCAGGTCTTGAACGTCTATTTTGGTGGCAGTCTCTATCAAGATTTGAGTCAAACTTCTAGCACAATCAAGCATCGCCAAAGTCCAACTCCTCAAGAAATTCCGACTCATCAAGTGACGGTTGCCAAAGACAGCAGTCTAAATTTTTTGCCTGAGCATTACCTCGTCAACTCTTTTCATCATCAGGTGGTCAAAGAGTTGGGTGAGGGCTTGACCGCAATCGCTCATGGAACAGACGGCTTGGTAGAAGCAATTGAAAATAAAGAAAAAGGGATTTTAGCAGTGCAATGGCACCCTGAATGTACTTGGCCAACCGAAGCTTTTGATCAAAAAATCTTTCAACTTTTTGCCGATGGTAGTCTATAAAAAAACTTTCAAACTGTCATAAATCATTTTTATGGCGGTTTTTTTAAGATTGTGTTAATATTATGAATATGTTAATATCGTAATCTGCAAATGAATTGGTTTGCAGAATTTAACAGGGAGAAAACACAATGAAAAAATTTAAAATTATAAGTCTCGCAACCTTGGGCCTTGCTTCAGTGGCTCTTCTGGCAGCCTGCTCTTCTCAAAAAAATTTGCAATCAAAAACAGCCTCACAAAAAGTGACCACCGTAACAGTGGCGACTTCTGGTTCTTCTGTTCCTTATGAATACAGCGTCGACGGTAAAATGACTGGCTTTGAATATGACATTTTGAAAGCCGCTGACAAAGACATGAAGGACTACAAATTTAAGTTCAAAGTTTATGATGACAATGCGATTTTGACTGCTTTGGATGGCGGTCGGGCGCAAATTGCAGCCAATAACTTCGGGAAGACAAAAGCGCGCGAAGAAAAATATCTCTTTTCTTATCCTGTCCGTCAAGGGATTGACGCGATCTTCTCAACTTCTAAAGAAAACATTACTAAGATTTCACAATTGGCTGGAAAAACCACTGAAATTCCAACAGGAACCAATTATGGCGATATGTTTGACACTTGGAACAGCAAACACCCTGATAAAAAAATCAATGTGAAATACAGCCAACGCGCCTTGACCGACCGCCTCTCAGCAATTTCTAGCGGACAGATTGATTTCTTATTTGCCTCAAAAGCGGCGGCTGAAAATCTTGTCAAAGAACACGCCATTACTGGTCTTGTGGACACCATCCCGACAGATTTGAACAAACAGCCCGACTTTAAAACATATGATTATTTTGTTTTGGACAATAGCCAAAGTCAATTACAAAAAGATTTGAATGTGGAATTGAAAAAACTCTATGAAAATGGCACTTTGAAAAAGTTGTCAGAGAAATATTTCAAAGACAGCCACATTCCAGCCGCTGATCAATTTAAATCATAATAAAAACTCGTCACTGACGAGTTTTTTTGTGCAAATTTACAGAGATTTTACTGACGTAAATCAATTTTGGTAGAGAAAATGCTGACGGATTTGAAAAAAATCATTTTCGTCAGCATTTTTAATATTATTTAATCGCAGCATCCAAGTGTGCCAACACTTTTTCTTTACCAAGTAAAGCAATTGTTTCTGGCAATTCTGGGCCGTGCATTGAGCCTGAAGCAGCAATACGGATCGGCATCCAAAGCATTTTTCCTTTGACACCAGTTTCTTTTTGCGTTGCTTTGAACAGTGGGAAAATGTTTTCTGGCGTAAATTCAGCTTCTGAAAGTTCTGCCAGTTTCGCACGGAAACTTGCAAGGGCGACAGGTGTTGATTCCGCAGCCAACATTTCACGCGCTTCATCTGTCAATTCTGGGAAATCACCGTAGAACAATTCTGTCAATTCGACAATTTCGTCAGCAGATTTCATTTGCGGTTGATAAAGTTTGACCAATTCTTCAGCACGTTCGTCAAAACGTCCAGCATTCATCAGGAAAGGTTTCACCAATTCAAACACGTCAGCAAAATCAGCGTTCTTGATGTACTCATTGTCCATCCAGTCCAATTTCTTTTGGTCAAAAGCCGCAGGAGATTTAGACAAGCGTTTTTCATCAAAAAGTTCAATCAATTCTTCACGAGAAAAGATTTCTTTTTCGCCACCAGGGTTCCAACCCAAAAGGGCGATAAAGTTGAAAATCGCATCAGACATATAGCCTTTTTTACGATAATCCTCGATAAATTGCAACGTATTTGTATCACGTTTTGACAATTTTTTACCAGTTTCAGAATTGATAATCAGAGTCATATGACCAAATTCTGGTGCTTTCCAACCCAACGCATCGTAAACCACCAATTGTTTAGGTGTATTTGCAATATGGTCATCCCCACGGATCACGTGTGAGATTTGCATATCATGGTCATCAACAACTACGGCAAAGTTATAAGTTGGGTAGCCATCGCGTTTTTGGATAACCCAATCACCACCGATGTTGCCTCCCTCAAACTCAATATCACCTTTCACGATATCGTTCCAAGTGTAAATCGCTTTTTCATCCACTTTAATACGAACAACAGGCGTGATATTTTGGGCTTTACGCTCAGCGATATAAGCCGCTTTTTCATCATCACTCATCCCTGTATATTCATTGATATAGTGCGGTGGAATTCCGGCTGCTTCTTGCTTCGCATGGTCTGCTTCCAACTCTTCAGGCGTTTTATATGAATAATAAGCCTTCCCTTCGGCTAGCAATTGATCAATATATTTTTGATACAAAGGCAAACGCTCTGATTGACGGTAATTTTCATGTGTTTCAGGACTTTCATCCCAGTCAATTCCCAACCAACGCAAATTTTCTAATTGTGAACGTTCGCCATCTTCAACATGACGTTCACGGTCAGTATCTTCAATACGGATGATAAACTCACCCCCATGATGACGGGCAAAAAGGTAATTAAACAGGGCAGTACGGGCATTCCCGATATGTAAAAGCCCAGTTGGTGACGGTGCGTAACGGACGCGGATTTTTTCGTTCATTTTAATCCAATTCTCCTCAATGATTTGATTAACTTTGCTTCGCAGCAAATCTATTGTTTTTCAGGCCATTCATCTGCCTTACAATCCTCTCTATTTTACCACAAAATCAGCCAGTCTGCCCAAAAAAGCTAATTCAAAAATTCAAGAAAGCGTTGCTGCCAAAGATGATTTTCATAAAAATCAATCGTTTGCTCAGCGCTCAGAAAATCATTATCAAAAGTCGACGTGGCCCCGTGGCACATGACATTTTCATAAGCCAGCCCATGAGCAAAAACCACCGTCGTGTTGACACAAAACTCCGTTTGCGCCCCACAATACTCGATAGATTTCACCGACAGCTCCGCCAGCAGATTTTGTAACTCAGTTTTATAAAATCCGTTAGCATGAGTCTTATTCACAAAATAATCACCCGTTTGCACAGCTAGCTCTGGCACTAATTCCCAGTCGCTTGTTCCTTTTTCGAGTCCAATTTCATTGTGCTGGATAAAACAAATTGGCTTCTCAGCCGCACGATAAGCAGCAATTCGTTGATTGATTTGCGAAAGCCATTCACTGCGTCTAAAAATTCCTTCGCAAACCCCTTTTTGCACATCAATGACTAACAAAATATCAGCCGTTTTCATCCAATTCCACCTTCCAAAAATTTAGCAGCTGTCACGACTTGCGCAAAATTTTGCAGGCTGGATAGAAAGGCCAGCTGGACATTTTCCGCCGCAACCCTTCTCCCAGCAAAAGTTAAATCCTTAGTCGCCGTTGCATCACCCACCAAAATTGGTTGAAAACCAAGCTCTCTTGCTGCGCGAGTCGTCGAATCCACACACATCTGCGTCATCATACCACAAATCACCAGTTGGTCAACTTCCAATTCTTGCAATTTTTCCAGCAGCTCCGTTTCCAAAAAACTGTTAGGAAAATGTTTTTCAATGACCAGCGAATGTTCATCAGCTTTCAGGCCCGCGTGTAACTCCGCTCCAGTCGTCCCCACCTCAAAAAAATCCGCCTGTGCCCAGTGCTTAATGTGCTGAATGTAAATAATCGGCTGCCCCTCAGCCAAAAATTTCTCCTCCAGCATATTGACCTGCACTAGTGCGAAGTCTGGTTGATAAAGCTCATTTTTCCCTCCAGCAAAATAATCATTTTGCACATCAATAACCAAAAGCGCCTGTTTCATATCCTTTTCTCCTTACAAATTTTATGTTAATTCTGTCAGTAAACCTTTACGCTCATTATAACAGTAAGCAAAATTACTGACAAGTCCGTCAGTAAAAAATAGCGCCTCGGCACTATTTTTTCTCTCTTACAATATAAATCGGGCGGCGCTTCGTTTCAAGAAAAATCTTACTAATATATTTTCCAATAATCCCCAACATCATCAAAGTAAAACCAAAACAAAAGATGACAATCACAGTCAGCGAAGTCCAACCACTAACCGAATGATGAAAGAACAGCTGACGAATAATCAAAAAAGCGATGGCACAAAGCGACAGAAAAGTCGAAATAATCCCACTCCAAGTCGCAATAATCAAAGGCACCTCCGAAAAATTGATAAAACCATCAATCGAGTAGCGCAGCAAGCTCCAAAAATTCCATGAAGTTTTTCCCGCCACACGCTCATGATTCTCATAAGCCACATATTCCGTATGATAACCCACCCAAGTCAATAACCCCTTGGAAAACCGATTGTACTCCGATAGTTCCAAAATACTATCCGCCATTTGCCTCGTCATCAGCCGAAAATCACGCACTCCATCAATCACCGGTGTTGAACTGATAAGATTCATAATCCGATAAAATAAACGTGAAAACAAACTCCGCAAGAAAGGTTCCCCAGAACGGTCAGACCGCCTTGCCGCCACACAATCGACTTCCTCAGCTTGAATTTTAGCATACATTTCTAATAAAAGTTCAGGCGGATCTTGCAAGTCGGCATCCATGAGCGTCACATAATCACCAGTTGACGCTTGTAAACCAGCATATAAAGCTGCCTCTTTCCCAAAATTTCGAGAAAACGCCAGATAATGTACCTCTTCAGAATGCTCCGCTTCTAACGTACGCAAAACCTTCAGAGTTCCATCCGTAGAACCGTCATCTACAAATAAGTATTCAAATTCCAAGGGCAAATTTTTGCGGACTTTCTCCACTTCTTCAAAAAATAAAAGCAATCCTTCTTCTTCATTATAACAAGGTATGACGAGTGATAATTTTTTCATCCTACGCTTTTCTCCTCCTTCGATTTTCTTAATACAAGTACAGTTCTGTCTAGGGCCAAAAAGACACCAAAAACAAACAGAATCAAATAAAATGGCCAAAATTCTGGTAATCTTTGCCAGAAGGGCTTTTGAACCACCTGAATAACCAGAGCTTCAGAAGATTGAGTAGCGGGAATCTTCTGCGACAATGCTTTAGCTCGCGCAGCCTTATAACCATAAGGCAAATGAGCTGGAATCTTTTCCCCCGTGAAGCCCTCAACCAACTCACTCGACAGGGCCTTCTCTCCCAGATTATACTGAATCGTAAACGTTTGGCGATTAGGATAAACCCGAATTGATAAAGTCTGTTCCTTAGCAGAAGTGAATTTATAGCGTCTAGGGGTGGACGCTCCCAGGTGATAACCCGTCACCCTTAACCAACTAATATCAAAATTCGTTCCTGGATAAGACAAAATCTGTTGTTTCCCAACATTTTCTCCCTGCGGATTATAAAAATAAATTATTAACTCCCGCATCGCTGGATTGGTATTCACTTGATTATCAACCACTGATTTCACCTTTGGAGTAGTCGTACGCTTCTTTGTCTCCGCCGATACTCTTGTCGCACCAGACTCCAAAGCATACCACCAATTCGCTATTTTTTGCATGGTAGGATTGAGATAAGTATTATACACTCCTTCAACAGCCACCACGAACAAGTCCGGAGTGACCGGATTGGCCAAAATCTCTCCCTTGTAACCCAAAGTCACCTTTTTTACACCGTATTTGCGCTCATACCAAATGTTCATAAAGTTGGTTTTAGAATACCACCCTACATAACCCCCAGCAAAGGGACTATCGTCAGCCAAATAACCCAAATCTGGTATTGCCAGCTCTTTATTTTTCTCCTTGTCCTTTTGTGCCTGCAGTCCCAATTGCGTCCCCGTATATACGAGATTAGACTGCTTTTGCACCGTACTGAGATAAGTTTCATACTTGGGAAAAGCGATAAAAATCAAGCCAAAAGCAACAAAACCAAGGAAAAGATGATAAACCAACTGCCGATGACGAATTTCCAAAACAGCCTGAACCAGATTCACAAAGGCCACCATAAAAAAGATATAGTCAGAAAACATTGTAGTTCCCTTAATGACTGGAGAAATAACTAAAGCACCAATCCCAGCAAAACCACCAATCATAAACACTACCCCAATAAACAAATGCCTATGAATTTTAAAAGGCAACATCTCATCAGTCTGTACTTTCCGATAAACAACCAAAAAAGCCACCAATAAAATATCAATCAAAATAATCAATCCCAAGAAATGGAGCGTATTTTGACTGATTTCACCCAACGAAACCTTCCCTGTCCCGTAAGCACCAGCCGATTCTCCACCAATCATATCTCTAAAAATAGCAATGAAAGCAGCAACACTAGCCGTAATCAAACCCACCCATTTCCAATCCGCCTCAAAGTTTTTATTGTCAAAAAATGACAACAAGAAGGCGACAATAATGACCTGAGGGCCAGCTAATTCATTAGAAGTTCCAGCCAGAATTCCCATAATTACCACAAAAAAGAAACGAAAGGCTGGATATTTTGGCTTTGAATTATAAATATAAGGAAGCAAAAATAAGAGATAGATTGGCACAATCCATAAGTAATTAGGCGCACCAGAATGCCACAACACAGCCATGCCGAACCCTGGGATCAATAGCCACATCATCAAGTAAGTTAACGCCAAAAGGTGAGGACGAATCAAAACCTTTCGTCCCAAAGCCGTCAGATTGATCATTAAGCCTGTTAGTAAATAAAACACACTTGTGATTATCGAAAAAGTCGTTTGTTTCAACATCGGTGCAATCATTTCTCCCACAATCGCTGGAAAACGTGCATTCCACCATAAGAAGTGAAAAACTACTGATTTTATAAACTGAGAAAGCGTCGTAATACGTGGCATCGAAGCGGGACTTCCTCCATGATAAACATAGCCATAACGCAAATCATCACCGCTGTAAATCGGAACATACTTACTCAAATTATGCACAAAATAATAAGTCACCACACAAATAAGCCCTGTCACAAACAAAGCTAACAGCTTTCTTATAAGGTGTTTAGGAAATTTTATTGAATGTTTCATTTTTCGTCCTTATTTATCTTTACCCGCTTAGGCGACTTCCAGTTCCCTTTAGATTCATAAGTCGTCGTACTCTTAATCGCCGAAAAGAAGGTATTTACAACAGTGATAACGTTAATTTGCCAGAAAAAGAGAAGATATAAAGGCGCAAATAAGAGATACTTCAATTTTGCTCCATCATTATCAAGTATAAGAGCCAAAATCAACTGACTCAGTCCAAAAACAACCATAAACGAAAGAAAAATAACAAAACTTTCAAAAGTATAACTTGCCGAGCTATACTCCCCAATAATCATAAATAACACAACATTCACTGTCATTGTGATTGTCGTGAAAAAATAGTACAAACACCATAAAATACTACTCATTTGATCAAAGAGCATCACTACTTTTTCAATCCGTTTAATCGGATGACGCATAATACGCCAAAAATTATCAATCAAAGACTCTGTTCCACCCATTGCCCAGCGCAAACGTTGATGGTAAAAATCAATCCCATTATCAGGAATATTCATATAAAACATGATTTCCGGAGCAAAATAAACCCGCCAACCGTTATACTGCATATCCCAAGCAATCGAAATATCCTCCGTTGCACGATCTTGCCTAAAACCACCCACATCCAATGCTGCTGCTTTGCGATACATTGTATTTGCACCATTGAATGCATAAACAGAGCCAAGAGTCCCTTGCTGAGCGCGTTTTATCAAGCCCATGATTGATGAAAATTCTACTGTGGTTGATTTTTCAAGCAGACCATTGCGATTTTGAGTATCCATATTTGCCGTGACAGCACCCGTATTTTGATAACGGCTGTCCAAAAAATAGTTCATATACTTCCATAGCGCATCGGGCTCTGGTGTAGTATCTGCATCATTTGAAAGAACGAACTCCCCTTTGGCAAAAGCCATTGCAACATTAAAGGCATGGGCTTTCCCGTGATTTTCTACAATCTGAATCAAGCGTAAATTAGGAATATACAGTTTTAAACGTTGTACGATAGAGACGGTCAAATCTGTTGAAGCGTCATCTATCACCAAAATTTCATAATTATGATAATTCATCTCATGAGCCAGATAGTTGATCGTATCTTCAATGACCACTTCTTCATTGTGAGCTGGAACCATAATTGTGATGAACGGCTCTTTTTCTACTGACATTCTATGAAATTTTTTTAAATTGCCCTTATAAACAAAATTATATAAATAACCGCCAATCGTGTATGAAATTGCTGCCAACAAAGGATAAAGTAGCAAAATCATAGACAAAATTGTCATTATTCTCATTTTTACTCTGCCCTTTCTGGCTCATTTTCATTTTCTTTATAATGGCTTCTTATATAATTCTTAGGAAAATTTTGCTCAGGTGAAACAACATAATAACCAGCACTTTCTCGCGAAGTTTTGTCCCCAAACCGTTCACTGTAAAGCTCTTCCATTAAAGCCAAACGTATCTTATTTTTTTCTTCATCATAAAATTTTTTCTCGGCTAATTTTTGTATTTCCATGAGATTATTTCGGCGCACAAGGAAAAAACTCGCTGTACCCAAAACCAAAATTCCCACGACAACTACAATGCTGATGTAGGTCAAGAAAATATGTCCTTGTTTACCGCTCCAATGATAAATAAAAGTAAATAAAGGTTTTTCCAAAATAGAGTTAATCATAATCAGTAAAGGAAACAGCAAAACGAGCCAGCCAATAATAGCAACTAGAGCTTGTGCCAACTTGTAAACTTTACTTCCATTTTCATAAAACTTATCTTGGACAAAACGCTGTGCAGCTTTATTCCCCGATGTGTTTCGTAATTTACTCCAAAGGTTTAATTTATTCATCTTTTTCTCATTATTACCAATAATAGCAGAGAAGCTCAGAATAAATCTGAACTCCTCTTTTATCATTTAGTTATCCAATACAATTGGGACATTATGACTTCCGCTACCATCTGGATAATCATAATAGAAAGTTCCCGTTGTCCAATTTACAGCAACCAGAATCCGACTGTTCTTCCACGTCGAGTTTCCGTAATTATCGTTCTCATACAAATTTGCACCGCCTGGCATCTTTTCGACATCTAAATCAAAAGCATCTCCACCCGTGTAAGTCATAAAATTGTTAGTATTTTGATTCTGAACAAGCTTATAAATTGTATTGAGAACCAAACTTGAATCTACCGAAGCACCGTTGATTTTCGCACGTGTTGTCGTAACATGAAAATCTAGTGCTCCTGGTTCGGTTGCATTTGTTTCTTTTTTGGTCTCAATATCCAAGTTAATTTCATAAGGGACATTTCCCAGCCCAGCAAAATTTGTTTTCCCACTCAAAGTTATATCATGCCCTGACATCGTAATATTGATTTGATCCTGCGCTTGATTAAGGTTTGATAAGCCAATCCAGTTTGTTGCCCCTCGAACAAAATCAGAAGTACTCATTTTGAAATCAGCCATTGCTCCAACTCCTTGGTTACCATCTCCCACATAGTCAAAACCTGGAAGAGTCATAAACAGAGAGCTGGCATTATAAATATTCATCGGCAAAGAATCATTCACCAAAATTGTGCAATAAGGAATCGTTGCGCCTTCGGCAGACTCAAGAAAACCCGAATACTTGATTCCATTGACGATTATTGGACTCTTGACATACTGGGTCAAGGCAACTCCATTGATTGTTAAATCTAATGCTTGAATCACACTTTTGATATTTGAGGTCGTGATGTTTCCATCGGAGGTTGAAAGTCCACTGTTGTAGCTTGCATTGAAGTTTAGTGAGTTACCAGCTGAATCTGTTGCTGATGCACTGGAGGTCAATTTTTGCCCTGTCATTCTTGCTTGAGTAGCACTCAAACTTGAATCTGCGATATTGTAAGGATAATTAGCCGCACCGATTTGAACAGAGAGTGCACCTCCATTTCCCACACCGCTGTAAGTTGGAATATCTGAATCTGTACCTGCCTTTGCTCCTTTTATCATACTAAAGGATAGACTGACCAGTGCCAGAATAGCTATAAGTGATAGAACTCCTATCTTTACTTTTTTAGCATTCATTTTTGTTACTCCTTAATTTTCCTCAATCCCCACTAAGAAATTTTCGTGTTCAGCTTCTTTGAACCGTTCAAGTAGTGATTGTCTATTTTCTTGATAAGCCAAGGTATTTTCTTTTTTAAATAATTCTACAGCCTCATCAAGCGTATCAACCCTTTTCTCATTGACATAGTTCATCAAAACACTGACTGTTGGAACGTCAATAAACTCTTCAGGAATATTTAAAGGTTCAATCTCTTGTTTAATGATAGGTTGCACACTTTTAATAATTTCTTCTCTTTTCTGTGCATAGGCAGGCATCAATTTTTTTTGGTGTTCTGTTTTACCATTTGGAAGATAGTCTCTATAAAACAAATATTTAAAGAAGAAATCCAATAGTACTCCAATAGTCCATGTGATAAAACCTGCACCAAACATCCGGATACCAACCACACTTGCAGATTCGTGAAGAACATTTTTAGAAAACATCCCACTTCCATTTAAAGTATAGACAGTAAGTATCACGATAGGAAGAACAAGCGCTGTGAATAAAGCTTGTCTATTGACCAGCTTGTTCACTTGATACTCAAATTCTCTTTTGAGGTCATTGATTTTGAAGAGGTTGCGCTCGAGTCTTTCCAAGGCGTCCATAAGACGAATAAAATAATTGTTCATTTTATTTATCCTCCTCATCCTTTTTCTTGCGTCTTTTTCCTCCGATAATGAAGGCAAATAAACCAGCTGGCAAGAATTTTTGAATCAGTGTCCAAAGAACTCCTGAAATTACCATTCCACCAATTGCTCCCCCAGCGCCTGCACTCTCAACTTTAAGCACTTTCATCAACTTTTGATGCTCTGTCATTTCTGGCTTTGAATTGAGAT
This sequence comes from Lactococcus sp. S-13, assembly GCF_004210295.1. NCBI lineage: Bacteria > Bacillati > Bacillota > Bacilli > Lactobacillales > Streptococcaceae > Lactococcus > Lactococcus kimchii. Next base: position 1,437,652 of record NZ_SDAK01000001.1, read on the forward strand.
GAGCGGAGTTTTTGACCTTTTGAACTTTGGTTTGTTTTTCAACTTTTACTGCTGAGCTTGGCTCTGAACTTTTTGGTGTTGTTCTTTTTTGTGTGCTATTTGCTTTTGAACTCTTGGTAGACTGACTTGTCTTTTTTACGGATTTTTGTGGGCCTGCTCCTACTGTTTGCGTGCTTGATGAAGCTGGTGTTTGCTGTGCAGGTTGAGCTTCTGACGATGGTATTTCTACTTTTTTATCAATGGATTGAGTAATTTTTTGTGGTAAATTTTGTTTATTCCACTGAATCGTTAATGTTTTGGTGACTGTAATATCCCCGTTTTCAGCAGTAGAGTGGGCACTCTTTTCTGATTGAGAAACTTTATCATAACCTTTCGTATTCAAAAGCTCTTTCCCATTCTCATCAATGTTTCGAATCACATTAACAGTTTTTGTCACTACTTTATGCCAAATCAAATAATTTGTTGTAAGGTTTGTGATATCTCCGTTTAGGGCAACACTTGAAGTTACCATGGGAGTTCTTATTTGTTCTGAGTGAACATAACCTTCAGTATCTGTCAATTCATTGCCGTTCTCATCAAGATTTACTATCTTGCTAGCGTTGATTGTGACGGGTTTATGCCAAATAACTGTCGTCGTGGTATCTCCAGTGGTCGCATCTGGCGTACTTGTTGTACTGCTCATTAATTTTAAACCACTGGTGTCAGTCAGGGGGGTGCCTGTGTCATCTTGGTTGACTATCGTGTTGACGGGTTTATGCCAAATATTCGTAGTGATGTTATTGGTCACAGAAACATTATCCACGATTTCTGAGCTTGAGTTTTGTGTTGTTGAAATCAGTTTGTAACCGTCAGTTGAGCTTAAGGTGTTGCCGTGGTCGTCCTTATTGACTGTTGTATATTTTTGAGTTTGATAATAAATATTGATTACATTATTAGAGCTATTATTAGCGACTTCAAGTGGCGTAGCACTTACATAATCATATCCACTAATCTTTGGCGCTCCATAATTTTCGTCATAATTAGAAGTTGTAGTTATTTGACTTGAAGAATTTAAAATATTTACAGTATCCCCAACATTTGCCACAATGGTAGATGGTTCAGCTAGTTTATCTCCAGTATTTTTGTCCAAATAATTAACAGTAACTTCAGCCGTTCCTTTTGATGCGGTAAAGGTACTTCCATTATTGCTGTAGGTTAGAACACCTGTATTGCCACCCGTTGCTCCAATAACCCCTAGTGACAGTGAGGACGCAACAGTCATTGTTTTTTCAAGGCTGACAGAGGGGCTACCATCTGCTGGAATTAATGTATATTTCAAAATTCCTGTAACACCTGAAGAATCTGTTGCTGTCGGTGTCCACTCAAAGCCCATCGTCTCATTGATATTCCCATCTACACCTTTGTCTGGTGCCGAAGCAACAGGGTACGAGCCTGTCTTACCATCGGAATATTCCAGATTGCCTGTGCTGTCGGTCGAACGAATGACTACGGCATTTGATGCACCAGAAAACCACGCATTTGTTGGGTTTTCATCGAAAATGTCGCCACTCCCTCCTGTGTTATAATATAAATCACGCCCTAAAAAAGTTGAATTAGCTAGACCACCCAGACCAAGTCTTGACCCTGTTTGACCAGTTTGAATACTACTCACGTCAAGTGGTGTCAAAATGAAACCGAGAGAATCCCCAACTTCTAAGCTTGTCCCTTGAATCTGAAAATTACCCGAAAAACTGACGGGCTTTGTCATATCTAGCGTTCCTTTAAACAGAGCAAAGCCTGCAGAAGATAGACTATTATTAACCAAAGTTGTCGAAAAAAGCTGATTAGGAGAAGTTGGGGAAGCTGTACCCGCTGTTGTCCAAGAGTCGCCGTTTGAAATATCTGCAGAATTGTAATCATGCGTTGCACTATCAATTTTTTCACCTGTTTGCAAAGTTGGAAGTTCTGAGCCTATTTGGCTGGCGGCAAAGACAATATTTTTTCCATCATAAATGGGAACTAGACTAATCCCTCCAAGAATACTCGTGCTGACTAAAAAACCGACAAAAATTTTCGCCCGTCGTCTGTTTTTATTTTCTTTTTTTGTCAAACTCGGATTCATTAAATCTCTCCATGCTTAGTATTTACATTTGTTAAATTGTCTATTTGTTTTAGTATAACTATTATACACTTTTATATCAGGTGTTACAATAGGTTTAACTTGAATAACTTAAGTGAATTTATCGTGATATTGATTTCTTTAGATTACACTGAAGAGAAATGTTGTATTCTTTTTTTCATATTATTTATGTTAGAATGAGAATATGACTGAAATTACTTACAATCAAATTACTCTAAATGATATAGATGATGTTATGGAGATTGAACGATTAACTTTCTCAGAAAATGAAGCACTCACTTTAGAATCAATGATTGAACGAATCAATCAAATTCCAGATACTTTCATTGTAGCTCGAAACAGCGAAGGACGACTTGTAGGCTACATCGTTGGGCCAGTCACTGAAAATCGCTATTTGAGTGATGATTGCTTTGAACATACCGACCCAAATCCTTTTTCTTCTGGTTTTCAAAAGGTGATTAGCCTGACTGTTAATCCTGATTATCAAAAACTAGGGATTGCAACGAAGCTTTTACTTTTGCTCGAAAAAGAAGCCCGTTCTAAAGGACGTTTAGGGATTAGTTTGACTTGCCATGATTATTTGATTCCTTATTATGAAAAGCATGGTTTTACTAATGAGGGGCTCTCAGAGTCCCAGCTCGGTGGCGAAACTTGGTATAACATGGTGATGGAATTTTGATAACAAAAAAAGTTACTGGCGGCTGTGTCAGTAACTTTTTTGATTTAATTTTTTACTGACGTAATGGTCAGTTCATTTGTTAGCAAAATAAGCATTAAGTTTTTGACGGTGTTTTTCTCGCCAGTCATTTTTATTATCAAGTAGCAATTCGTCAGCAAATGTGGCGATATCTGCACCTAAAACTTCTACTACTGTCCGCTCATTTGCCACAGCATTTTCAAATAAATCCAAAATGTCGCCAAAAATGTGCCAATCTGACAAGCCCATATTAAAAAGATATTTTGTAAGGGCTTTGTAGGCGCTGAAAAATTCGGGTGGCAAGGCTTTGGCACGCGCTTGGAGTTGTCGCCACTCTTTTTTCTCTTCCAAAGCGCCAAAGATTTTTTCAAAAGTTGTCATTTTTTCACCGCCTTATTTAATTTTCTTCTTTGCTTATCTTCCCAACTTTTACTTTCAATCATTTGGTCAATAAAAGCAGCTACGTCCGCCCCTATCAAATCGGTCAACTGACGTTTTTGTACGGCACATTCTTCAAGTAAGTCCAAGATTTGATCGAAAATAAATTTGAAATCTTTCCATCTTGTCGCTCCAGAAAGCCAAATATAATCTTTAAGCTGAACATAATCTTCATAATAATCAGCTCCCAGTGCTTTGGCACGGACTTCAAATTCACGAAAAGTCCGTTTTTCTTCTAAGCCAAGCATTCTGTCAAAAATATTTCTTTGCTCAGTCATGATTTCCCTCCAAATTTTCTTGCTTGCGTAAGACTTCTAAACGTTCTGCGATAAAACTCCATTTTTTCCAAAACTTTTGGCGCTCGATTTCTCCTGCCGGACTCAAGCGATACCATTTTCTAGATGGCCCCATTGTTGAAGGCTTTTTTTCAATCTCAACGAGCTGCTTTTTTTCAAGTCTCATAGTAATAGTATAGACCGTTCCTTCAACCACATCTTCAAAACCAAGTGTCTTTAGTTTCTGAGTGATTTCATAACCGTACGTTTCGCCTTGCCCAATGATTTCAAGAACACTTCCTTCCAAAACTCCTTTGAGCATTTCTGTGATTTGGTTCATTTTTTCTCCTTTAGTAGTCTGTGATACTTATTACGGCTATATAATACTACTAAGTAGTGAACTTGTCAAGCTTTTTTATCAGAAAAAAACTACCTGTTTTTGGTAGTTCTTTCTTTCTCAAAATTGATAACGGTCAGTTGTCCTTTGAAATTTTCATAGAGAGCGGAGTGGATATTCAAACGAATAATGGACATATTCCCCGCATTTTCATGGAGGGATAAAATCAAAGGTTCGATTTTGACGATTGCTTTAGCCTCGACGTCTTCTAGAATTTCGGCAGTGACACGGTTCGAGGAAAGACGACCACCTTTTTCTAAATTGTCAAACCAAGTTGTAAAACTTACTGCGGAATTTTGCTTAAGATTTTGCACTTTGGTAGTAGTCTTTTCTGCTACCATATAGAGCTGGTTTTCTGCATTATGAGCTTGAATAAAGCTCATAATTGTTGTTGAACTTTTACCTTGACCACTAGACACACTCAAAGCAAGGTAACCTGGAAAATCTTTTAAAATAAGAGAAAATTCGCTCTTTGGACTAGCTACTCCCACGGCATTTGCTTTTTTATTTGCTTTAGCAATCGTCAATAACACTAGGGGAAGAGTAAGAACGATGTAAGCCACCAGCACTCCGAGAAAAAATCGTAGCCAAAAATTACCAAAATTTGTCTCTAAAATCACAGTAAAAGCTGCAAGGGCGATTAAAAAAATAATAAACAACTGTGCAAAGCGTTTAAAGTACATGATAACCTCCAAATCAAATTTTATTGTCTTCATTTTAGCATAAAAACCGACAAAGAGTCGGCTTTCATAGATAGCTTATTTTTTGACCAAGTCAGCAAAAATCATGCGACCTGCACTGGTTTGCAAGACTTTTGCCACTTCTACCGTGACGGTTTTTTCGGTCAATTTCGCTGCATCTTCGATGACAATCATTGTACCATCTGGCAGATAGGCAACACCTTGTTGGCGCTCTGATCCTGCACGGATAATTTGAACATTGATGTGTTCGCCGACAACAAGCTGGGTTTTAACTGCATTTGCCAAGTCGTTGATGTTTAAAACTTGGACGCCTTGAATTTCTGCAACTTTGTTGAGGTTGAAATCATTAGTGACTAATTTCGCTCCTGTACTGCTGGCATATTTGAGCAACTTTGTATCAACTTCTCGAACATCTGTGAAATCCACTTGTGAGATTTCTACTTGTTCAAAATTGGTCAACTCATTCACTAAATCAAGGCCACGGCGCCCTTTTGCTCTTTTAAGGGGATCTGAGCTGTCTGAGATAAGCTGCAATTCTAAAATCACAAAGTTAGGAACAATTACCTTGTCAGAAATAAATCCTGTTTTGAGGACATCTAAAATTCGTCCATCAATAATTGAACTTGTATCTAATAGAACACTTTTTTCTGTCTTTATTTCATTCACTGGCTGATCCGGAGTTGCTGGTGCCTCAGTGGCCAACACTTCTCGGCGTTTACGAAAGAAAACTTTTGCAATCTCATCACCGCGTCGGTCAAACAGGACGTAGCCGAGATAAATCATGACCAAAACAAATAAAAATGAGATGATGTTCCCCAAAATTGGAACGTTTAAAAATCTTAATGGGATACTTCCGATAACCCCTACTAAAAGTCCCAAAACAATCCCAATGATATTGAAAACCATTTTCGACATATTCATTTTAGAGATTTTAGAGTCGATCTGTCTCAGTCCTTTAAGTATTGAGCCAGCAAACACAAATGAAAGAATAATAAAAATAATTGCACCAATGATACCGTCAACAACTTCGTATTGTAGAATCCCCTTGTCCCAACTAAACATTTTTAGAATGGATGGTACAACAGTGATGCCTAATGATGCTCCAATAACAGCCATAACTAGATGAATAATCCAACGACGCATCTGTTTCCTCCTATTTAAGAATGATTGGGCTTACAAAAAAGCCCTGTGTTAATTATAACACAAGGAGCTTTAATATTACTTATATAAACATGAGAGAATTTAATCTTACTCTCATTGGAGTACCTATTATTCCTTAAATTAGTTTGCCAGAAGCGACCATGCACCATAAGGGCCAACTTTATCTGGTGTTGCTCCTCCTGTTACAGTCCAATTGGCAATGTAAGTTTTTCCTTCATAAGTTACCTTATCTCCATTTCGACGATCATTTCCCCCACCATTATATGTTTGTTTAGGATTCCATGCTGGGTATTCTGAAGTTGTTGGAGTTGTTTGTACTACTGGTTCTTGTGCTTGGGGTGTTGGAGTTGTTTGTGATGCTGGTTGCTGTGCTTGGGTTGCTACTTGTTGTAAATCTTTGATTTGTTGTTGGAGATTAGCAATTGTTTGGTTGGCTGTATCTACTTCACTTTGTTTACTTGACAGAGCTTGAGCATCTGAAATAATTGTTTGGTTGGCTGTGTCTAATTCATTTTGCTTATCAGCTAGTGCTTGAGCATTTGCAGCGATGGTCTGATCATCGCTTGCAGATTTTTGATTGGCGACTTCAAGCTGCTGACTAACTGTCACCAGTTGTTGATTGAGTACGGCAAGATGCTGATTGCTCTCCGTAAGTTTACGTTGATTTTCATTTTCTTTTGCCTGACTTGCTTGTTCTGATTGAGTCAGTTGTTGTTGTAAATTTGTTACTTGTGAACTGAACGATTGAGCTGAATTTTTAGCAACTGATAGATTAGAATTTAATTGAACGATTTCACTATCTCGACTGTGGAGTCTTGTTGATAGTGTGTCGATATCTTCGTTAATCGCTTCAACTTCTCCATGCCCTTGCCAATAGTTATCTGCAAAAACTTTTGCTCCTAATCCAACACTTAAAAGCGCCCCTGCTACGCATGATACGATATAAAGTTTTTTCAATTCCATCTTTTCATTCTCCCAGCTTATACTTCTGTGCTCTAAAAATCGCTTTATAAGCTTTACAATTTTATCACATCATCACTCGACAAACAAGCCTCAACCTTGATTATCACTGTATTTTAAGTTTTGTAAAAAGTGAAAGTATTTTATAAAACGTGTCGTAATATTCCGTCATGAGCTTCTCTTTATCAGAATTAGCCAAAAACTTTTTTTAAACACTCTGTTAGGGTTGTTACACCAATCACTACAAGATTTTCAGGAATTTCAATTCCTGATATGGAATTTTTAGGGGCATAGACTTTTTTAAAGCCTAATTTTGCTGCTTCGTTTAAACGCTGTTCAATACGAGTGACCCGCCGAATTTCGCCAGTCAAGCCAATCTCTCCGATAAAACACTCACGCGCATCTGTCGGGAGTTCTTTGTAGCTTGAGGCAACGGCAACGGCGACAGCAAGATCGATTGCTGGTTCGTCTAATTTGACGCCTCCCGCAGATTTGAGATAGGCATCTTGATTTTGCAGCAATAAGCCTGCTCTTTTTTCAAGAACAGCCATAATCAAGCTCACTCGGTTGAAATCGAGACCGGAAGTAGTCCTTTTGGCATTTCCAAACATTGTCGGAGTTGTCAAGGCTTGAATTTCAACCAAGATAGGTCGTGTGCCTTCTAGTGCACAAACGATAGCTGAACCGGTTGAACCTTCTAGGCGCTCCTCTAAAAACACTTCTGAGGGGTTGGTTACTTCGACTAGTCCATGCCCTTGCATCTCAAAAATCCCAATTTCATTTGTTGAACCAAAACGATTTTTGACGGCTCGCAAGATTCGGAAAGTATTGTTTCGCTCTCCTTCAAAATAAAGAACAGTATCCACCATATGTTCTAGCATCCGAGGGCCAGCAAGTTGACCTTCTTTGGTTACGTGACCTACGATGAACGTGGCAATATTATTTGTTTTGGCAATTTGCATTAATTCACCAGTTACCTCGCGCACTTGACTGACTGAACCTTGTGTGGACTGGATTTCTGGCGTCATAATGGTTTGAATTGAGTCAATAATCAAGAAATTGGGTTTCAACCGTTCGACTTCTGCGCGGATGGACTGCATATTGGTTTCAGCATAAAGGTAAAAGTCGCGGTCAATATCGCCTAAACGTTCTGCGCGGAGCTTGATTTGTTGGGCAGATTCTTCACCAGACACATAAAGCACACGACCTCGTGAGGCAAGCTGGGTGGATACTTGCAAGAGCAAGGTGGATTTACCAATACCTGGATCACCTCCAATTAAAACAAGGGAGCCTGGGACAACACCACCACCTAATACGCGATTGAATTCGTCAAGGTCTGTTTCGATTCTGGGTGTGTCAAAAAGTTCGACTTCGTCCAGTTTCATGGGTTTTGAGCGTTCTCCGGTCATTGAGATGCGTTGGTTCTTCACTTCTTGAACTTCCACTTCCTCAACGAAGGAAGACCACTCTCCACAGTTTGGACAGCGTCCGAGATATGAGGCTGATTTATAGTCACAATTTTGACAAATAAAGGATGATTTTTTCTTTGCCATTTTCCCTCCATATACTAGTACGTAAATTTTATTCAAATGTAACAAAAAAGCGGATAATCCGCTGTAATAATTACGATAAAGGATGTTTTGCTCTCTCATTTTATCATATTTTTGCCGGATTGTCCTGCTTATTTTTTCGTCAGTATTTTGGTCAGAGAGAAAATGCTGACGGAATTTTATTTTGGGGTTGACTAATCATTCATCAGTAAAAAAGGGCTCCTCTTGCTAATTTTTAGCGCAACAAAAATCCCGCTGTCGCCTAGCACAAGAGAAAAAATCAGTGCAATTCGCCAAGCATATAAAGATCAATCTGATCTAAGACTAAACTTTCTGTCGCTGAGCAGGTGCCATCGTAAACCATATAGCCCTTCTCGTAGCCTTGAATCACAAAATGCGCACAAGGCCCGCCATTATGGGAAATCAGTAACTCATTATTTCTAAAATCAATTCGCCAAGCCTGATACTCTGCTTTTCCGCTTTCCATTGCTCCATCAATCAATTTTTTCAGCGTTTGGATTTTCATTGCGTCAACCTCCACTTGTAAGCCTTTTCTCTCTTATTATATGCTTTTTTTCTGATAAAATCTTGTTTGGGGCTGGAAAATTTTAATTTTATCAGAGAAAATGCTGACGGATTTCATTTTGCACTTCCGTCAGCATTTTTTCTCATTTCGTCAGCAAATTCTCTGGAAAATCAATGAAATTTCGGCAAAGAAAAAAGCCTTTTGGCTGATTTCACTTTTTTGTTTATTGATGCCATTGAACAGAATCGAACTGTCGACCTTCACCTTACCATGGTGCTGCTCTACCGACTGAGCTACAACGGCGGTTTAAATTGAGTGGTCTGATTAGGCTGATTAAGGAATAGTCAGTCTAATCGACAGAGCTAGACTATAAGCAAGGCTGACGCGAAAGAGAGTCCATTACAACTCAACACATACGTCCACAGAACCCCCGCCAACATCATAACACTCAATTTAGATTTTACTTCAAGATTTAATTAGATTAAACCAATTCAATGATTGCCATAGGCGCTGCATCACCACGACGTGGTTCTACTTTAAGGATACGAGTGTAACCACCGTTACGTCCTTCATAGCGTTTAGCAAGATCGCTGAACAATTTTTGAAGCGCAGTTGGGAAAGTTTCAGTTTCTTCGTTGAAATCTTTGATTGCGATTTCGTTACGTACGTAAGCTGCTGCTGCACGACGAGCTGAAAGATCACCTTTTTTACCAAGCGTAATCATTTTTTCTACTGTACGACGAACTTCTTTAGCACGAGCTTCAGTTGTAACGATTGTTTCGTTGATAATCAAGTCAGTAGTCAAATCACGAAGCATAGCTTTACGTTGTGAAGATGTACGTCCAAGTTTACGATTGCTCATTTGTTTCCTCCTGTATTATTTTCTTTTTTTAAGGGAAAGTCCCAATTCAGTCAATTTAACTTTGACTTCTTCTACTGATTTGTGACCGAGGTTTTTGACTTTAATCATGTCAGCTTCGCTCATTTCAACAATATCAGCAACAGTGTTGATACCTGCACGTTTCAAACCATTGTAGGCACGAACTGAGAAGTCCATTTCTTCAATAATTTTATCGAGCACACGTTCTGTTTTCACTTCGTCTTTAACAACGAGTGTTTCAGCTTCAGCAGCAACTTCTGATAAATCAACAAACAAGCCTAAGTGGTCTGTCAAGATTTTTGCAGAGAGTGACAAAGCATCATCAGCAACGATAGTACCGTTTGTAGTAATTTCAAGTGTTAATTTATCGTAGCTAGAATCTCCACCAACACGGGCAGGTTCTACTTGATAATTCACTTTGCTTACTGGTGTGTAAAGTGAGTCTACAGCAATTGTGCCAATAGGCGCTCCATCGACTTTATTTTCGTCGGCTGGAACATAGCCGTATCCTTTTTTAACAGTCATTACAGCACGCATTGAGTGACCTTCAGCAATAGAGAACAAGTAATGGTCTTTGTTGACAATTTCAATGTCGCTATCCGTTAAGATATCACCAGCAGTAACATCCATAGGGCCAGTTACGTCAAGTTCAATTTGTTTTTCAGACTCTACGTATGATTTGATGGCAATTCCTTTAACCGCAAGAACGATTTGGATGACATCTTCACGTACGCCAGGGATTGTTGCGAATTCGTGTTGAACACCTTCAATTTGAATTGAAGTCACAGCAGCACCAGGAAGTGATGACAAAAGGACGCGACGCAGAGAGTTACCTAAAGTTGTACCATAACCACGTTCAAGTGGTTCAACAACGAATTTACCGTAATTTTCTGATTCGTCAAATTTAGTAATTTTTGGTTTTTCAAACTCAATCATGTATATTCTCCTCTAAAGCGAAAAGTGATTAGTGACAAGAGTGACTAATTATACACGACGACGTTTTGGAGGACGTGCACCATTGTGAGGTACAGGAGTCACATCACTGATAGATGTTACATTAAGACCAGCTGCTGCGAGTGCGCGAATAGCTGATTCACGACCTGAACCAGGACCTTTAACAGTAACTGATACAGTTTTCAAACCTTGCTCTTGAGCAGCTTTAGCAGCAGCTTCTGAAGCCATTTGAGCGGCGAATGGTGTAGATTTTTTAGAACCTTTGAAACCAAGTGCACCGGCTGAAGACCATGCAAGGGCGTTACCATGAACGTCTGTGATCATAACGATTGTGTTGTTGAATGTTGATTGGATATGAACGATACCTGATTCAATATTCTTTTTAACACGACGTTTACGTGTAATTTTTGGCATTTTAACTCCTTTCTATCTAATTATTTTTTCTTGCCTGCGATTGATTTAGCAGGACCTTTACGTGTACGAGCGTTGTTCTTAGTGTTTTGTCCACGTGTAGGAAGTCCACGACGGTGACGCATACCACGGTAAGAACCAATTTCCATCAAACGTTTGATGTTAAGTGACACTTCGCGACGAAGATCTCCTTCAAGTTTGAGTCCATCAAGTTCACGACGAATCGCATCTTCTTGATCAGATGTCAAATCTTTTGTACGAATATCTTCTGAAACACTTGCAGCTGCAAGTACTTTTTTAGATGTTTGAAGTCCAACACCGTAAACGTATGTCAATGAAATAACAATGCGTTTTTCGTTTGGAATATCAACTCCAGCAAAACGAGCCATATTTTTCTATTTCCTTTCTATCCCTGACGTTGTTTGTGTTTTGGATTTACAGGGCAAATTACCATTACACGACCGTTACGACGAATTACTTTACAGTATTCGCAGATTGGTTTAACTGATGGTCTTACTTTCATTGTGTCTTCCTTTCTAATGGTTACTGTGCATACGCACTCAATGAACGTCCGAATTACTTAAAGCGGTAAGTAATGCGTCCTCGTGTCAAATCGTATGGTGAGAGTTCAACTTGAACCTTGTCCCCAGGCAAGATACGGATATAATTCTTACGAATTTTTCCTGAAATCGTCGCCAAGACTTGGTGACCATTTTCGAGTTCAACAGTGAACATAGCATTCGGCATTGTATCAACGACTTTGCCGTCTACTTCAATTACATCATCTTTTGCCAAGCAAAAGTACCTCCTTAAAAGTTTCCCGAAAGATATCAATATATCTAAAAAGTCGGACTTATGTATTTTAGCACTTTTTGACCATAAATGCAAGTCTTTCTATCAAAAAAGCCTTTATTTTTCTAGCTTTCTTCCATTTTTTGCATGAACAAGCTTATAAAAGCGTTCATGGCAATGTTTTCGGGTGTTTCATGCTTTCTAATTTACTGACGGATTTCTATAAATGCAATCCGTCAGCAAAAAAGTCCTCCTATGGAGGACAATTTATCAGCTTAACCCAATACTTTTTTAATATCTTCAGTGACTTTACTAATTTCTTGCTCACCTTCAATATCTTTAACCAATCCAAGTTCAGTATAATGTGCAATGATTGGTGCAGATTCTTTGATGTTGACGTCAAGACGATTTTTTACTGTTTCTGGAACATCGTCAGCACGTTGGTAAAGATCATGGCTACCACAAACATCACAAGTGCCTTCAACTTTCGTTGGATTGAAAATTTTATGATATGTCGCCCCACAATTGCGGCAGATATAACGGCCACTCAAGCGGTCAACCAAAATGTCTGGATTAACTTTAATATTAACTACTGCATCAAGTTTAATCTCAAGCTCACCAAGCATTTTGTCAAGAGCATAGGCTTGATCAATCGTACGTGGGTAGCCATCAAGCAAGAAACCATGTGCTTTGATGTCATCTTGAGCCAAACGTTCTTTAACAATACCATTTGTCACTTCGTCAGGAACAAGCTCACCTTTGTCAATGAAAGATTTAGCAAGTTTGCCCATTTCTGTTTCATTTTTCATCGCTGCGCGGAACATATCACCTGTTGAAATATGGTTTACACCATAATTTTTAACGATAAATTCTGCTTGTGTTCCTTTACCAGCACCTGGAAGTCCCATAATTAACAAATTCATTTTGTTTTCTCCTGATTTTACTCTACTAATTTACTGACGGATTTATTATCAGTTTTCGTCAGCAAATTCTCTGTGTTTTACTTAACCATTTTAGCTTATTTTTGTCAAAAAATAAAGAAAAACCTTGCCAAAGGCAAGATTTTATTTTGTTTCAAGTGGATTATCCATAAATCCTGTATATTTACGTTTGAGCAAATATCCTTCAAGTTGTTTTACCGCTTGAATCGCAACCTGAATCAAAATCAGGAGTGATGTTCCCCCAAGAGCGACAATTTTAGGGAGTCCCCAAATATTTTGTGCCGCAATAGGAATGATTGAAATCAAACCAAGGAAAAGCGCACCAACTGTGGCTAAACGCATCAAAAGCCGTGAAACATACTTTTCAGTTCCTTTCCCTGGACGAACAGATGGAATGTAAGAACCTTGCTTTTGCAGATTTTCAGCCATCTTCTCAGGATTGACCTGAACGAACGAATAGAAGAAAGTAAAGAGAATGATTAGCAGGGCATAAAAAAGCATTCCTGTCCAAGTAGTATAAGAGAGTGCATTTTGCAAATCAGCAAGCCAACCCACATTGTTGCCTTGCGAGCGTTGCAAGAATTGCAAAATAGTCGCCGGAGCAGTTGTGATTGATCCAGCAAAGATAACAGGGATAACCCCAGCTGGATTGACACGAAGTGGCAAATAAGAGCTTGTTGGCGCCCCTTGAGTCAACTTGGTATATTGAACAGGCACTTTACGTTCTGCTTGTTGCACGTAGGTTGTGACATAAATGATGATAATTGCTGCCAAAATTAAACCGATAACAAATACCCAAGACATTGGAATTTCTGAAGGACGAACATTCAAGAATTTTTCATCATAAACAGATTTGACTGCTGAAGGAATTCCTGAAACAATCCCAGCAAAGATGATAACTGATACCCCAGAACCAAAACCTTTTTCATTAATTTGCTCACCCATCCAAGTAACAATCATTGATCCAGTGGTTAAAAGTGCACCAATCATCAAATAACTTTGCCAATTTGGATTTTGAACAATGTTCAACGTACTCATTGCTTGGAAACCAGCGGTAATCCCGATAGATTGCGCCATGGCAAGTACTAAAGTGATATAGCGTGTCGCTTGATTTGATTTACGACGACCAATTTCCCCTTGTTTTGACCATTCCACAAAAACTGGCAAGATGTCCATTTGTAAAAGCTGCACAATGATTGATGCTGTGATGTAAGGCGAAACCCCCATCGCAAATAGCGAATAGTTTTGCATCGCATTACCAGAAACCAAGTTCATCATGTTCAAGAATGGCAAATCGCTTACCGCAGCTAAGTTTTGAACATTAACCCCAGGTACAGTGACATGGGCTCCAAGTCGGAAAACAAAAAGAATAAAAATCGTAAAGAAAATTCTTGCGCGAACATCCTTTATCTTAAGTGCTTCCCAAAGTGTTTTAAAGAACATAAAACCTCCTTAAAGCGTTTTACTTATAAAATAGACAATAAGCGGCTGAATCCTCAACCGCTAATTGAAATGTGAAAAAATTATGCTTCTTCTACAGAACCGCCAGCAGCTTCGATTGCAGCTTTAGCAGCAGCAGATACTTTAGCAACTTTAACTTTCAAGTTTTTAACTGTCAATTCGCCGTTAGCAAGCACTTTGATACCTGATTTAACATCTTTAACGATTTTAGCAGCTACAAGAGTTTCAGCTGAAACAGTAGCGCCATCTTCAAGACGGTTCAAAGTTTCGAGGTTAACGATTGCGTATTCTTTACGGTTAACATTCAAGAAACCACGTTTTGGCATACGACGGAACAATGGAGTTTGTCCACCTTCAAAACCAGGGCGAACTCCGCCACCTGAACGAGATTTTTGACCTTTTTGTCCACGACCAGATGTTTTACCGTTACCTGATGATGTACCACGACCTACACGATTACGTACTTTACGGCTGCCTTCAGCAGCTTTCAATGAATGAAGTTCCATTTTTTTCTCCTTATTTTGTACCTTGCTTGTCGCCTATTTTCCATGTAAGGAACGTGAAAAATAAACTCGCCGATACTTCATATTAAATTTTTGTCTTTACAGACTCTCCTATTTTACTAAATTCAGGCTGAAATAGCAACTGTTATTAAAAAAAATCTGTCAATACTGACAGATTTTTCTTATAACTAATTATGCTTCTGTTTCAACTTTAACCAAGTGAGAAATAGAGTTAACCATACCAAGAATAGCAGGTGTTCCTTCTTTTACTACTGAGCTGTTGAGTTTACCAAGACCGAGTGCTTTTACAGTTTTGCGTTGAGCAGGGATACGGCCGATTGGTGAGTTTACCAATGTAATTTTAATTTGAGCCATTTTGTCCTCCTTAGGCGAAATCTGATACAGATTTACCACGCAATGCGGCAACTTCTTCTGCACGTTTCAATTGGTTCAATCCGTCAACAGTTGCACGAACAACGTTGATTGGTGTGTTTGAACCGAGTGATTTTGATGTTACGTCAGCAACACCAGCGAGTTCGAGGACGGCACGAACGGCACCACCTGCGGCAACTCCAGCACCTTCTACAGCTGGTTTAAGGAGGATTTTACCACCACCGAAGACACCAAGTGCTTCGTGAGGAAGTGTAGTACCTACCATAGGAACTGTAATAAGGTTTTTCTTAGCTGCTTCGATTGCTTTACGGATAGCTTCAGGAACTTCTTGAGCTTTACCAGTACCGAAACCTACGCGACCGTTACGGTCACCAACAACAACAAGTGCTGCAAAGCGAAGACGACGTCCACCTTTAACAACTTTAGTAACGCGGTTAATTGAAACTACGCGTTCTTCAAATTCGCTTTGTTCGCGATCATTTCTTCTGTTTTCTGCCATGTTTAATTACCCCTTTCCTTAGAATTTCAATCCAGCTTCACGAGCTGCTGTAGCGAGTGCTGCAACACGTCCGTGATAGAGGTAACCACCGCGGTCGAAGACAACTTCTTCAACGCCTTTAGCTTTAGCAGCTTCAGCAACGAGTTTACCAACTTCTGCGGCTTGTTCAGTTTTAGTACCAGTCAATTTGAGTGATGAAGCTGATGCAAGTGTGCTGCCCGCAACGTCATCAATAACTTGTGCATAAATGTTTGTGTTTGAACGGAAAACGTTCAAACGTGGAGTTTCAGATGTACCTGAAATTTTTCCGCGAACGCGTGTGTGGCGTTTTTGGCGGAGTTTGTTTTTATCTGGTTTAGAAATCACAATTCTACCTCTATAATATTTTAAATTTCGATAGTTTTTGCCATCGATTTTCTTACTGACCTAAGTGCCAGTAAGCGGGGAGTTTTTGTCTATCTAACAAAGTTAGCATTGACAAAATACTGGCAGTTTGATCAACGTCAAACCACCAATTACGGATTATAATCTTAAACAGATTATTTACCAGTTTTACCTTCTTTGCGACGTACAAATTCGCCAACGTAACGAATCCCTTTACCTTTATAAGGTTCTGGAGCACGACGTGAACGAACGTAAGCAGCCATTTGACCAACAGCTTCTTTGCTGACACCCTCAACAACGATAGATGTTGGGTTAGCAACAACGAATTTGATGCCTTCTGGAGCTTCGATTTCGTCTGGATGTGATTTACCAACTGAAAGGACAAGTTTTGAACCTTGCAATTGTGCACGGTACCCAACCCCGATCATTTCGAGAGCTTTTGAGAAGCCTTCAGAAACACCAACAACCATGTTATTGAAAAGGGCACGAGTAGTTCCGTGGATTGTTTTCATTTCTTTGCTGTCGTTAGGACGAGTGAAAGTTGCTTCAGTACCTTCAATGTTCAACGTGATGTTTTCGTTGAAAGTACGTGTCAATTCACCTTTAGGACCTTTAACAGTTACTGTAGCGCCGTTTTGTTCAACTGTAACACCAGCTGGGATAACAACGACTTTGTTACCAATACGTGACATGTTTTTTCTCCTGTTAGATTATCAGATTGCTAAGCAATCCGTTTTCACGGGTTTTAAATCAATTTTGACTTAAAAAGTTTGTTCTAAATCCACTGCCATTTCTGTCAGTGGATTTTGGTACACCAGAACGCTTGCGCGCTCTTACGAAAGAATCCTCTAAATGCTAAAGCATTAAGAAAATATCTTTTTACCAGATGTAAGCAATTACTTCACCACCAACATTTGTTTGACGAGCAACTTTATCAGTTACGACACCAGTAGATGTTGAGATGATTGCTGTACCAAGTCCGTTAAGAACTTTAGGAACATCGTCAGATTTCACGTAAACGCGAAGACCTGGTTTTGAGATACGTTTCAAGTTAGTGATAACTTTTTCGCCGTTTTTGCCGTATTTAAGGAAAACGCGGATAACGCCTTGTTTGTTATCTTCAACGTATTCAACGTCTTTCACGTAACCTTCAGCTTTGAGGATTTCAGCGATTTGACGTTTGATTTTTGATGCAGGTGCTTCAACAACATCGAATTTACGCATATTAGCGTTACGAATACGAGTCAAGAAGTCTGCGATTGGGTCAGTCATTACCATAGTGATAATTTCTCCTTATTTGTAGTTTGGGCTTGTTCAAATCCCACTTTCAAATTAATGAGGTCTTTTCATAAAAAGACCGAACTTAATTAGTATAGCAAAACTTCCGCGCCATGTCAACACTTTTCTTTACAATGTTTTCGGGTGTGTCATGGCTTTTTCTATAAAAAAATACTGACAGAATTTCTGTCAGCAACTTTCATCCTAGCTTACGAATTCGGACTTGTTGTATCATTACTTATCTTGTAAAAAAATGACATTGGGTTAGTATCAAATATTTCCAAACCCTCATCATCTGAAGTTATTGCAAATCTATCTTTTGTCCTATCTGTTTTATCCGTTTGTGAAGAGTTTGCAAAAGTTGGCGAGCTGTTAGCCGCAGCAAACATGAACCCCATGTATTTCCCAAGATTCACAGCACCGGCAATAATAATCCCATTCTTTGATTGTGGCCCAGATATAACTCTTTGATATTCTGAACTAAAAATGATGGTACCATTTTTCAGAACAGCTTTGCCACTTCCGTCAGTAGTCTGCCATGTTCCGTTTAAGGAAGAATAGTTACCTGCAAGAATTTGTGAACTATTAGCAACCTCATACTGACTAGTTGAACTTGAACTCGTACTTATACTTGAAGATTGTGAACTACTGCTTGGGAGACTTCCCTTACTTTTTGTACTTTGTGACGAACTAGAATGCTCAGTTTTTTTACTTTCTTTACTCCCACTACTACAAGCTGTTAAAGTCGCTAAAGCGCCTAAAAAAATTACAGAAACTGTTACATATTTTTTGATTTTAACAAATTTCTTTTCCATAAATTTCTCCTATTCTTCAGCCATTATAGCAAATTATTACTTTTATTCCACACCCTAGAAAACGTTTTCTCTATCATAAGAATTCTAGATACAAAAAAATTACTGACAGAAATTCTGTCAGTAATTTTTATTCGTTACACGATAATTAACAAATTACCATGAAGCTTTTTTAACGCCTGGCAATTGACCTTTGTAAGCCAATTCGCGAAGACAGATACGGCAAAGTTTGAATTTGCGGTAAACTGAATGTGGACGTCCGCAACGTTCGCAACGAGTATAAGCTTGTGTTGAGAATTTTGCAGGGCGTTGGTTTTTAACAACCATAGATTTCTTAGCCATTTATGTATTCTCCCTACCTTATTTAGCGAACGGCATGCCAAGTTTAGCAAGCAATTCACGTGATTCTTCGTCAGTGTTAGCAGTTGTTACGATAACAATATCCATACCACGAACTTTATCAACATCATCATAGTTGATTTCTGGGAAAATCAATTGTTCTTTCACACCAAGTGTGTAGTTACCGCGACCGTCAAACGCTTTGTTTGATACACCGTGGAAGTCACGTACACGTGGGAGTGAAACAGTAACCAATTTGTCCAAGAATTCGTACATGCGTTCGCCACGAAGTGTAACTTTCGCACCGATAGCCATACCTTCACGAAGACGGAAAGCAGCGACTGATTTTTTAGCTTTAGTAATCAATGGTTTTTGACCAGAGATCAAAGCCAATTCAGCAACAGCTTTATCAAGGTTTTTAGAGTTGTTTACAGCATCTCCAACACCCATGTTGATAACGATTTTATCAACTTTTGGCACAGCCATGATTGAAGTGTAGTTGAATTTTTCAGTCAATGCTGATACTACTTCGTTAGTATATTTTTCTTTCAAACGATTAGTCATATTATTTCTCCTTTCCGCCTTAGTCTAAAATTTCGCCAGATTTTTTGTTGAAACGAACTTTTTTGTCGTCAACAAATTTGTAACCTACGCGACCAGCAACACCATTTTTGTCAAGCACTTGAACGTTAGAAACGTGGATAGGTGCTTCGATTTCAAGAATCGCGCCATTTGGGTTTTCTGCATTTGGTTTTTGGTGTTTCTTCATGATAGCAACACCTTCAACAATGACTTTATTCACTTTTGGCAAAGCTTTGATTACTTTACCAGTTGTACCGCGGTCTTTACCTGCGATAACTTTAACTGTATCACCAGTTTTTACAAACATATTTGATTCCTTTCTTACGCCCATACGGGCACCCTGAACCCTTCGAGTTCAGGGGACTATGCTGTTAATAGTAACAGTAAAATATGATTCTGTCAAGATAATCACTTGCCAAAATCATATTCTATGATGCTTGATTAGAGTACTTCTGGAGCAAGTGACACGATCTTCATGTAGCCTTCTTCGCGAAGTTCGCGAGCGACAGGGCCAAAGATACGTGTTCCGCGAGGAGTTTTGTCATCACGGATAAGTACTGCTGCATTTTCGTCAAATTTGATGTATGAACCATCAGCACGTTTCGCACCAGATTTAGTACGAACGATAACTGCTTTCACAACATCACCTTTTTTAACTGCTCCACCAGGGGCAGCTGATTTTACTGTAGCTACAATGATATCACCGATACCAGCGAACTTACGTGATGAACCACCGAGAACACGGATAGTCAAAAGTTCTTTAGCACCTGAGTTATCTGCAACTTTCAAACGAGATTCTGTTTGAATCATGCTATATTCCTCCTAGTTTTTGCTTAGATAATAACTGCTTCTTCAACGATTTCTACAAGACGGAAATGTTTGTCTTTAGACAAAGGACGAGTTTCCATGATGCGAACGATATCGCCAGTTTTTGCAGAGTTATTTTCGTCGTGAGCTTTATATTTTTTAGAATAATTGATACGTTTACCATAGACAGGGTGGTTACGTTTAGTTTCTACGACAACTGTGATAGTTTTATCCATTTTGTCTGAAACCACGCGGCCTTGATAAACTTTACGTTGATTGCGTTCCATTTATAGTTTCTCCTGACCTATTATTTGTTCAATTCAGCTTGCACAGTTTTTACGCGTGCAATAGTTTTCTTAACTTCGTCAAGCTTTGCTGTGTTTTCGAGACGACCAGCTGCTGCTTGGAAACGAAGATCAAACAATTCTTTTTTCAATTCTGCTTCACGAGCTGTCAATTCTTCAACTGACAAAGCGCGCAAGTCTTTAAGAAGTGATTTAGTTTCGCTCAATTTCATTACGCTTCACCTCGTTTCACAAATTTAGTTTTTACAGGAAGTTTGTGTGAAGCAAGACGCAACGCTTCGCGTGCCACTTCTTCACTTACGCCGCCCAATTCAAACATGACAACGCCACGTTTAACTGGAGCAACCCATCCTTCAGGAGCACCTTTCCCTGAACCCATACGCACACCAATAGCTTTGGCTGTGTATGATTTGTGAGGGAAGATTTTAATCCAAACTTGACCGTTACGTTTCATGTAACGAGTCATAGCAATACGGGCTGCTTCGATTTGACGGTTAGTGATCCAGTGTGAAGTAGTCGCTTGAAGACCAAATTCACCGAATGATACTGTATCGCCACCTTTAGCATAACCACGCATTTTACCGCGGAATTCACGACGGTGTTTTACACGTTTTGGTACTAACATGGATTATTTTTCTCCTTTCACAGATTTTTTAGTAGGGAGAACTTCACCACGGTAAATCCAAACTTTAACGCCGAGTTTACCGTAAGTTGTGTCTGCTTCTTCCCAAGCGTAGTCGATGTCCGCACGGAGTGTGTGGAGTGGAACTGTACCTTCTGAATATCCTTCAGCACGGGCAATATCAGCACCATTCAAACGACCAGAAACTTGAGTTTTGATCCCTTTAGCACCAGCGCGCATTGCACGTTGGATAGCTTGTTTTTGAGCACGACGGAAAGCGATACGTGCTTCGAGTTGTTTAGCAATTCCTTCACCAACAAGATGAGCGTCCAAATCAGGTTTTTTGATTTCAACGATGTTGATGTGAACTTGTTTACCAGTGAGTTTGTTGAGTTCTGCACGGAGTGCATCAACGTTAGCTCCTGATTTACCAATAACCATACCAGGTTTTGCTGTGTGCAAAGTTACGATAACTTTGTTGATTGCGCGTTCAGTTTCAATCAATGATACTGAAGCATCAGCAAGTTTAGTTTGGATAAGTTGACGAATTGCCAAGTCTTCGTGAAGGTAATCCGCATATTCTTTTTCAGCATACCATTTGGCATCCCAATCGCGAATAACGCCAACACGCATACCAATTGGATGTACTTTTTGACCCACGTTTTTACCTCCTTATTCTTTCTCAGCTACAACTACAGTGATGTGAGCTGTACGTTTGTTAATTGGTGAAGCTGAACCTTTGGCACGTGGACGGAAACGTTTCATTGTTGGTCCTTCGTTAATAAATGTTTCGCTTACTACCAAGTTAGCTTTTTCAAGACCAAAGTTATTTTCTGCATTAGCGATAGCACTATTAAGTACTTTTTCAACTTCTACAGCAGCTTTAGTCGGTGTAAATTTCAAGATTGCAATTGCATCTGCAACACGTTTCCCGCGGATAAGATCGATAACAAGACGAGTCTTACGAGGTGAAACGCGAACTGTTTTTGCAGTTGCTTTAGCTGAAGTAATTTCTGCCATTTTATTCTCCTCCTATTAGCGACGTGTTTTCTTGTCGTCAGCAGCGTGACCACGGTATGTACGAGTTGGTGCAAATTCACCGAGTTTGTGTCCAACCATATCTTCTTGAACGTAAACTGGTACGTGTTTGCGACCGTCGTAAACGGCAATTGTAAGTCCTACAAAGTTAGGGAAAATTGTAGAACGGCGTGACCAAGTTTTGATCACAGATTTTCTTTCGGCGATAACTTGAGCTTCGACTTTTTTCATCAAATGCTCATCGACGAAAGGTCCTTTTTTAAGACTACGACCCATTTTGTGAGTTTCTCCTTTAAAATTTTGTACCACTGCCGCTACTAAGGCGGAGTTGGCGGAATTTATAGATGCACTTTCGACATCTCATTAAATTTGATAAGTTTTATCAAATTTAACAAGACGCCGAGAAGGCTTCTTGCGAAAATAAGCGAATTATTTTCCGTCGTTGATACGACGTACAATAAGTTTGCTTGATTTTGCTTTCTTGTTGCGAGTCTTGAGACCAAGAGCTGGTTTGCCCCATGGAGTCATTGGTGACTTGCGACCAACTGGTTGGCGACCTTCACCACCACCGTGTGGGTGATCGTTAGGGTTCATTACAGAACCACGAACTGTTGGGCGGATACCCATGTGACGTGTACGTCCTGCTTTACCAAGGTTGATAAGGTTTTGTTGTTCGTTACCTACAACACCAATAGTAGCGCGGCAAGTTGAAAGAATCATACGAACTTCGCCTGATTGAAGACGGATAAGTGTGTATTTACCTTCAGTACCAAGTACTTGAGCTGAAGCTCCAGCAGCACGAACCAATTGTCCGCCTTTTCCTGGTTTCAACTCGATGTTGTGGATCAATGTACCAACTGGAATGTTAGCAAGTGGCAATGCGTTACCAACTTTGATATCGGCATCAGCACCTGAAACAACTGTCATACCAACTTCAAGGCCTTTAGGAGCCAAGATGTATGATTTAACACCGTTAGTGTAAACGATCAAAGCGATATTTGCTGTACGGTTTGGATCGTATTCGATTGTAGCTACTTTAGCAACAACATTGTCAGTATTACGTTTGAAGTCGATCAAACGGTATTTACGTTTGTGACCGCCACCGTGATGACGAACTGTGATACGACCAGTGTTGTTACGACCAGCAGTTTTGCTCATGCTTACAAGCAAGCTCTTTTCAGGAGTACTTGTAGTGATTTCAGCAAAGTCGCTACCAGTCATGTTACGACGACCGTTTGTGGTAGGTTTGTAAACTTTAATTCCCACGATTTTCCTCCTCTATTATTCTGCGTCTTCGCCGAAGATTTCAATAGCTTTTGAATCTTCAGTCAAAGTAACGATAGCTTTTTTGTAGCCTGATTTAGTACCAGTGTATTTACCAACACGTTTAGTTTTTGGTTTTACGCTGATCGTATTTACTGAGGCAACTTTTACACCAAAAACAGCTTCAACGGCTTGTTTGATGAGAAGTTTATGCGCACGTGAATCAACTTCGAAAGTGTATTTCTTTTGATCCATTGCAGCCATAGAAGCTTCAGTAATGATAGGTTTACGGATGATATCATAAAGTGACATTATGCAAGAACCTCCTCAATTTGTGTCAATGCTGATTGAACCACAAGGAGTTTGTCAGCAGAAACGATGTCAAGTACAGATGCTGAGTTAGCAGTTGTAACTTTCACGTTTGCGAGGTTACGTGCAGAAAGTTCTGCGAATTCGTTACCTTCGTTTGGAAGAACCACGAGTACTTTGCGTTCGATTGAAAGTGCTGAAATTACTTTTGCAAATTCAGCAGTTTTTGGAGCTGCAAAGTCAAGTGCGTCAACAGCGATCAATTTGCCATCAGCAACTTTTGTTGAGTAAACTGATTTAAGCGCCAATTGACGAACTTTTTGTGGGAGTTTGTAAGCGTAGCTACGTGGGTTCGGTCCGAAGACAGTACCACCACCACGCCATTGTGGAGAGCGGGTAGAACCTTGACGAGCACGACCTGTACCTTTTTGACGCCATGGTTTTTTACCACCACCTGATACCATTGCACGAGTTTTGTGTGCGTGTGTACCTTGGCGAAGGCTAGCGCGTTGTGAGATTACAACGTCGAATACGACTGATTCGTTTGGTTCGATACCAAATACTGAGTCGTTAAGTGTAACTTCACCAGCTTGTGAACCATCTTGTTTAAATAATGATACTTTTGCCATTATAGATTTCTATCTCCTTTCCTTCTTATTTAGCTTTGATTGCTGATTTAACAACGATCAATGATTTCTTAGCTCCTGGGATGTTACCTTTTACAAGGATAACATTCTTTTCAGGAAGTACTTGTGCAATAACAAGGTTTTGTACAGTAACGCGTTTGTTACCCATACGTCCAGCAAGTTTTTTACCTTTTGGAACTTTGTTAGCTGCAACAGGACCCATTGAACCAGGACGACGGTGGTAACGTGAACCGTGGGCCATAGGACCACGTGATTGACCATGACGTTTGATTGGGCCTTGGAAACCTTTACCTTTAGAAGTTCCGGTAACATCAACAACATCTCCAGCTGCAAATGTATCAACAGTAATTTCTGCTCCTACTTCAGCGCCTTCGAGTCCTTTGAATTCACGAACGAAGCGCTTAGGAGTCGTATTAGCTTTAGCAGCATGACCTTTGGCAGGTTTGTTAGTCAAAACTTCACGAAGTGTATCGAAACCAACTTGAGTTGCTTCATAACCGTCTGTTTCAACAGTTTTAACTTGAAGAACTGTGTTAGGAGTCGCTTCGATCACTGTTACGGGGATAAGTTCGCCGTTTTCAGTGAAGATTTGAGTCATTCCCACTTTTTTCCCTAAGATTCCTTTTGACATGAGAATTACCTTTCTTAATTAGAGTTTAATTTCGATGTTTACACCACTTGGCAAATCGAGTTTCATCAATGAATCAACAGTTTTTTGTGTTGGTTCGATGATGTCGATCAAGCGTTTGTGTGTACGCATTTCGAATTGTTCGCGTGAGTCTTTGTATTTGTGAGTCGCGCGGATAACAGTGTAGACGCTACGGTCAGTTGGAAGTGGAATTGGACCACTTACTTCTGCGTTTGTACGTTTAGCAGTTTCTACGATTTTTTCAGCAGCTGCGTCAAGGATACGATGTTCGTAAGCTTTCAAGCGAATGCGAATTTTTTTAGTTGCCATTTTTTCTCCTCTCGTCTATTGTATTCAATAGGCTAGCTCAACGGGAAAACCGACACGTTAGGTATGGCAATACCTTCGGGTGTGTCGCAACCTCTCGTTTCATCGCTACATACTGTTTTTAACAGCACTTGTCTATTCTATCAAAGGAATGTCGCCTTGTCAAGCAATTTTTGAAAAAAATTTCATTATTTTTACTCCTAGCCAAATTTTATTGCTAATGTCATTTTAATAAGAAAGCTTCCTTTGTTATTCTTTGAGTTTTTGCTATAATTTTTATAGAATACTTTATGGAGGTTTTATGTTAAAAGAATTTAAGAGCTTTATTCTGCGTGGGAACGTCTTAGACTTGGCTGTTGGGGTAATTATTGGTGCAGCTTTTACTGCTCTGGTCAAATCTTTAGTGGATAATCTAATCAATCCCTTGATCGGAATGTTTGTACAAAGCACTGCACTGGCACATCTTTCTGTGACTATTGGTAAAACTAAATTTACTTATGGTGCTTTTTTGAATGATGTCATTAACTTTGTTATTACTGCTTTTGTCATTTTCATTCTTATTAAGTCTATCAACAAACTCTTTCCCAAAAAGGAAGAGGTTGTCGAGGAGAAAGTCGATGAAGAACTGGAAACTTTACGTGAGATTCGTGACTTACTGAAGAAATAAGATGTAAAAATTACTGACAAGTTCGTCAGTAATTTTTCTTATCCGCAACTTGAACACTCACTTCAATCGCGTTCAGCTGACAGCTCTGTCAGTAAATTTTTTTGACTTTTAGAAACAAAATTGGCAAGAGCGTTATCAATGAAATCATAGCAATGAGATAAAAAGTGTTTTCTACCCCAATTATATTTGCTAAAGCCACGAAAGTCAGCACGCCCAGAGCGCTGGCACTAGAAAAGAAGGTGGAAATGCCACCACGAATGGCTGCCAGTTCTTCTTTGGGGGCATTTTCAAAAACTAGGCTGGTTAATTTGGGATTGATTTTGGCAAAACAGTAGCCTGCCGCAAAAAGCAAGATCAGAGCCAGTAACCCAAATTTGAGCAAGCTGACTGAAAAAATCGCCAGCATGATTCCCAGAAGGCTTAGCATAAAACTCAAACTTTTCTTGCGGAAAAAGTCTTTCATCAAAAGCGACGACAGCAAAACGCCAAACGAAAAAGCGAGGTTGAAGGCTGTAATCGCAAAACCATAATTATGCCCGAAAGGATTGAATTTTATCATAGCCAGTTCAATCAGCGCCAAAATGCCATTGAGCGCGAAGTTAATCAGCAGTACGTTTAATATCAAAACCAGAGCAGAATTTTGCTCACTTTTGAAAACTTGTGCAATTTGACCTAACACTTCTTTAACTGAAAAATGAAATTTTTTCGGCAGAATTGGGATAGCCAAAAATTTACGACTTTCCAGCAAAACCAAGCCAGACAGAAAATACAAAGCCGCGTTAATCAAAGCAAGATTGGCAAAGGAATTGCTTAAAAGGCCAAGCAAAGCCAACCCAACAGGTTTTCCGACGATTTCAATCAAAGAATTGCTCCCTTGAAAAAGTCCAAAAGCGGGCTGGATTTCATTTTCTTGCAGTCGCGCCTGTAAAATAGGTAACTCTAAGCCGCTTTTATAAAGAGTCAGCAACTCATCAAGCAGATTGATCAAGACACAGACCAAAAACACGGTCAGCGTGCGTTGTTCAATCAGAATTGCCACTAACACAAAGAGCACCGTTTGCAGCCAGGATGTCAGAAATAAAGCCCGTCTTTTGTCCTTCGTCCA
The DNA here is from genome assembly GCF_004210295.1 of Lactococcus sp. S-13. Lineage (NCBI taxonomy): Bacteria > Bacillati > Bacillota > Bacilli > Lactobacillales > Streptococcaceae > Lactococcus > Lactococcus kimchii. The sequence goes on from NZ_SDAK01000001.1 coordinate 1,464,423, forward strand.
ATCCGCCAAACTGCCCAAAAAAGCGTTTAAAAGTGTCGGCAGCACCATTAGAAAAGCCGATAAAGACAGGTAAAACTGGCTGTTTGGGAAAGTTGAGGTATAGACTAGGAAGGCCAGTGTAAAGAGATTTCCGCCTAGCGTGTTGAAAATGTTGCAGAGGAAAAGTGAGCGAAAGGTGGTGTTTTTTGTGATGAGTTTCATGATGAGCCTGCTCCGATTTGTTGTTATTGCTCTACTTTACCACCGAAAATCTCTAAACAAAAAAACGTCACTTATTTGTGACGCTTTTTAATTTGAGATTTGACAAATTGCGCTGTTTCAGGATAATCTAGTTTTTCATAGACTGTCGCCAAATCCTTGAAAATCTGCGCTGCGGCTTCTTCTTCGCCAACCAAGCGCAAATATTTTGCCTTAACAAAAAGAAATTCTTTGCGATTGTAAACATCGACAACGGGGCTAGCAATCAAGCGCTCGTAGCTTTTCAAAAGTTGCTGGGCACGCTCCACTTGCCCTTTTTCGATGAATAAATGCGTGCAGTCGCGAATGATGATAACGACCAAAGCCTTATTTTCTGGGATTTGTCGGTAAAACTCGGTGCGCTTGACCAGCTCAATGGCAAATTCATAGACCAGATTGTCGGCCAGAAAGTCGTACAGCTCGGCGAAAAGATAAAGCTCGACTTGGCTCCATTCCAAAATGCTGAAGAGTTGGTCGCTGATGTCTTGCAGCTCTGCTTGGCTAATCGCGTAATCTTTGTAGGACTTGCGCGCCAGATGCGCCTTGTATTCCAAGGCTGACCAGAGGTCGGAAGGCTTCTGACTTTGGGCATAGCGCTCTTGCAGCTGCTGGTAGATCTGCTCAATTTGGGCTAAATCGCTCTTTTCTTGGAGCTGACCCAGCTTTTCAAAGAGGGCGCGGCCGCTGGGTAGCTGATAATTGCGGACGTGGTAGAGGTATTCTTCAAAAGACACGTCCAGATTGTCCAGCAAATCAGCGATTTTGGTCAGGCTAATGTCGGATTGACCCAGCTCGAAGCGCGAAACCTGCTGTTTTGACATGATGTAGCGCGACGCATTTTTGTCAGTGCCTGCTACCTGCGCCAGTGATAAATTTTTCATCTGACGAATTTGCCGAAAAACACTACCCCAGCTCTCATTTTCCATAAATTCTTCTTTCAATTTTACTGACAGCTCCGTCAGTAATTTTTTACAGTATTTTTAGTTGTCTGTCAAATTTTATTTTCAAAAAAATAAAACGGAAAAAATTATCCAGTAAAACGGCCAACCAAACTCCTTCTAGACCCATTTTTAGAGGGAGTGCCAAGATTGCGCCAAGAAGCAATCGTATGCCGAACATTCCTACGGTCGTGGCATAAAAGGGGAGGTTGGTGTTACCCATCCCTTGAAAAGCTGCGGTATAGGTAGTTGTACCTGTTACAAAAAATGTTCCCAAAAACGAGAATAAAAGGACTACACTACTTGCCTGCATAGCAACTGGGTCAGCTGTGAAAAGTGCATTTAAGACATTCGAGGCGAGCAAAATCGAAAATCCAATGACCGCCATCATGGCTGTTGATAGCCAGTAAGTCCTTTTGACATAAGATTTGATACTTTGGCGGTCTGGTTGGGCGAAAGCTTGTGCCACAAGGATAACGGTGACCGTATTCATACCAAAGACGGGCATATAATTAAACTGCGTAATGCTTTCACCAATGGCATTTCCAGCAAAGACACGCTCGCCAAGCCTGACAATAATCATCATGATGAGTAAATCACCAAGTCGCATGGATAAGCGTTCTGCCGCGGCTGGTAGGCTTAATTTGATGAGTTCGGAATTTATTTTTGCTCTGTAAAAGTGGTGGCTCGGACGTTTTTCTTTTAATTTTTGGTAGAGAAAGATTGTGCCAATCAAACGAGCAAGGACAGCGCCTAGGGCTGTTCCCAATACGCCCAGATGAAATCCAAAAATCAGAGTTGCCGAAAAAATCAAATTTAAAATATTTGCCAAAAGACTGGCCCACATGGGTGTTTTCGTATTGCCAGAAGCTCGCAGAAAAGCGCCAAAAGTCGTCATCAAGCCGAGCAGAAAAATCAAGCCTCCCACTAAACTCAGATAAATGGTAGAAAGTTCGAGTACTGACCCACTTGCCCCAAAAATCCGCAAAACTGGGTGTGCAAATAGAACAGAAAACGCGCCTAAGAGCAAGCCAATGATTAAGGTCAGCTTAACAGCAGCATCAATCAACTGTTGCTGAGCGATTTTTTGTGTCATTTTAGTGGCCAGTTTTTTAGCGAAAAGGCTAGAAACAATCGTGCCTAAAGCGATAAAAATCGCTTGGTAAACGGTAATGAGGTTGTTGGCCAAAGAGACAGCTGCCACGGCAGAAAGGCTCAGATGAGCGACAATCATGGTGTCGCTTATCCCAACAAGCATCTGTAGAAAATTCTCAATGATTGCTGGGAGAGCAAATTTGATTATTGCTTTATTGCTTTTCATTTCAGTCCGAGGTAGCGCTCAACTTCGCTTTGCATTTGGCTGACTTCAACGGTGGTTTGATGCAAAACTTCTGCTTTTTCGATACTTTTGACGGCTCGTGGCAAAGGTGTTTCGCTGAGCTCTTCTAAGGCTTTAACGGCTGCAAAATCGTCTGACGCTACGGCAGTGCTGCTCAAGGCGTTCAACACGACTTGGGGAAATTTGTATGGGCTAGCTGTGCTGACCACGACTGTTTTTCCTTCAGGAGCGAGCTTGTGGTAAACAGAACTTGCTACTGCGGTGTGTGGGTCAAGGACATAGTGATTTTTGCTAAAAGTTTCTTGGATTTCTTTGGAGATTTCTGATTCGTCAGCCCAATCTGCGATGAAATCAGTTAATTTTTCGAGCATTTTTTCAGTTAATTGGTACTGACCTTCAGTTGAGAGTGCCGTCAGTAATTGCCCTGTGGTTTGGTCATTTTCGTCAGTGAGTTCGAAGATTAAACGTTCAAGATTTGAAGACACGAGAATGTCCATTGAAGGCGAGCTAGTCACAAAAAATTCACGATTTTTGTCATAGCGACCTGTTTTAAAAAAGTCAGTCAACACATTGTTCTTGTTTGAGGCACAAATCAATTTGCGGATGGGCAGGCCTAATTTTTTGGCGTAATAAGCTGCTAAAATATTGCCAAAGTTTCCTGTGGGGACAGAAAAGTTCACACTTTCACCATTTTCAATCTGATTTTTCTTGACCAATTGGGCGTAAGCGTAGATGTAGTAGGCGACCTGCGGAATCAATCTACCAATATTCATCGAATTTGCTGACGAAAATTGTTTGCCATTTTTAGCCATTTTATCTCGTAAATCAGCTTCATTAAACATGGCTTTTACTGCTGTTTGCGCTTGGTCAAAGTTGCCGTCAATGGCAACAACATGGACATTATCGCCTTGTTGGGTCACCATTTGACGCTCTTGAATGGGGCTGACACCATTTTTGGGATAGAAAACGATGATTTTGGTCTGTTCAACGTCGGCAAAGCCTGCCATTGCTGCTTTTCCTGTATCTCCTGATGTGGCTGTCAAGATGACAATTTCATTGGTAACGCCATTTTTCTTGGCAGCTTGCGTCATTAAATAAGGCAAGATAGACAAGGCCATGTCTTTAAAAGCGATCGTTTCGCCATGAAAAAGCTCGAGTAGGTAATGCTGACCAACTTGTTTGACTGGGGCAATTTCTGGGTCGTCAAAGTTGTCACCATAGGCTGCTTTGACCATGTCATGAATTTCCGCCTTAGAAAAATCGTCAAAAAAGGTTTGCAAGACTAATTCAGCAATTTCTTGATAGGTCGCATTTTTGAGTTGCTCAAAATCAAGGGCCAGTTTAGGGAAGTCAACTGGGACAAAAAGCCCGCCATCTTCGGCAAGTCCCTGCAAAATTGCTTGAGATGCTGTTTTTTGATTTGATTTATCTCGTGTTGATTGGTAGAAAATGGCCATAGTTTTGTCCTCTGTTATATTTTTTATAATTATACCAAATATTCTGTAAACTCGCAAAGAGAATTTGCTGACGTCATTATTTTTGAACTTTCGTCAGCATTTTCTCTGAACTTTTGGTGAATTTGTCAAAAAAACCACGATTGCTCGTGGTTTTAGTTGGGTCTTATGCTTTGATTTCTTCGATTTGGTGCATATCCAACTCAACTGGTGTTGCACGACCAAACATATCAACAGTCAAGGTCAATTTATCACCGTGAATTTCTGTAATTGGAGCTTCAAAGCCAGAGAAGGCGCCGTCCACAATACGCACGCGTTTGCCAACGAAAACTTCAAAGTCAATTTCACGAACAACTTTGCCCATGCCAACCAAAATATCTTGAATTTCTTGTTCGAAAAGTGGAGTTGGTTTTGAACGGTTACCGTGTGAGCCCACGAATCCAGTAACGTTTGGCGTATTACGGACGATAAACCACGCCTCATCAGTCATGTTCATTTCAACTAACACATAACCTGGAAAGAGATTTTCTTCAACATCTTTCATCTTGCCGTTAACTTCTGTACGGATGGTTTCTGTGGGAATTTCCACGCGCAAAATCTTGTCTGCCATGTTGTAAAGTTCAGCACGATCAAGCAAATCTTCTTTTACTTTACGTTCGTAGCCTGAGTAAGTTTGGATAACGAACCAACCTTGGTCAAAACTTACCAAATTTTCTTCTGCCATTTTGTTGCACCTCAATTTTTCTATTTTTTTATTTTTTAAAATTCATTTTTTATCAGAGAATTTGCTGACGGATTTATTTTCAAACTTTCGTCAGTAAATTTGGTACAAGAAAAAGGGCCACGCCCTCATCTTATCCCCTATTATATCACATTTCTTACGAATTGAAAGCATTTTTTTAGTGAAAATGCTAAAAAATCATCGGGTCAAAATCAAAAGTACCAGCACAATCGCCGCAGGCATTGCTTGAATCAGCCATATTTTTTTCGACACCGTTGCGCCGCCATAAAGGCCCACGCACACCACAAAGCCCAGTAAATACGCCCAAACGATAAAGCCCGCATGATTTACCAAAAGTCCAATCATCACCAAGCCAAAAGCCAGATTGTAAATGCCCTGATTTGACAGCGCCAACCGCAAATGTTGATTCTCTAATTCTGCGCCTGGAAAACCAAAAGCTTTCGCTTGGCTTTCCTTTTTACCAAACATTTCCAACAGCCCGATAAAGAGATGCTCCAGCGCAATCAACACGATACAAATCGCCAAAAAAAGTTCCATAATCAACCTCATTTTCTTTTTTTAAAATTAAAAACAGCTCCTCATCAAAAAAATTGATACAGAAACTGTCTTTTTTACTGACGAAAATTTCGTCAGTGTTTTATTTGAGCAAAGGAAGCAAATGTTGCACACTGAAAGTAATTCCGTTTTGCGTAATCCAGTCGAAAATCATCAAGAAAATCAAGAAAAAGATTGTATATTCAATTACCATGAAAAAGTCACGAATTGATTGTTTTCCTGTTGGCCAAGTGGTCAATTTCATTTCCGTAATGATACTACCAATAAATTTAAACATAGCACTTTCCTACCCTGTCAACTTTTTTACTGACAGATTCCATTTCTTTTTTTAAAAGTTTTACCGACAAATCCGTCAGTAAATTCGACAATCACTGATGCAAAATTGCCCTTTATCATTAACGCGTTTCTTTGTGCAAAGTGTGTTTGCCACAAGTCCGGCAAAACTTTTTGACTTCAACGCGTTTTTCTTTCGCTACTGACGAAAGGTTAAGTGTGTAATTTCGTGAACCACAAATGGTACACGCTAATCCTGCTTTTTTTAACATATTATCTCTTATTCTATCAAATTTTATCGTGAAACGCAACTACTCTGTAACAGCAGCGAGATGCTTTGCAATCAGGGCTGCATATTCTATCGCCCCCTCACCCTTAGGGTGAATGCTGTCACTGTAAAACCAGGCCTTGTGACCTGTCGCGGCTTTATTCCAGTCGATAATCTTTAAATTTTTGTATTTTTTAGCCATCTTTTTAAGCAGAGCATTATTGGGTTTTTCCCAAACACGATCTGCGTGAACATTCAGCCAATAAACCGGCTTCGTGTCTGCGGCATCCATCACTGCGTCCACATTTTCTGGCTTAATGGTTCCATTCGTTCCCAAGCCAATCAAGAAAGCATCTGGATTCGGAACTTTCGCTTTCAAATTATTCAATTCGGTTGTGACCGCGTCAGCTTGTCGTCCAACAGCCGCATCAATAAACATTTGCGGAAAAACTTCTTGAAGATTCGTTGAACCTGCGACCATCACTGAATCCCCAAGCGCCAACACTTTCATCTTACTTGCTTTTTCAGCCACTACTGGTTGAATTTTATATTTGGAAGCCACTGTTTTTAAAGAAACTGGCACTTTGTTATTGGCCTCTTGCAGTTGTTTCTTTTGCAAAGCAGCTTGTTGCGCCATAATTCTTTTTTCAATCACTTGTTGATCATGTGGCGAATCAGGCGAGAAGATAATGAAGCCTAAAATCACAACAATCACTGCGCTCAAGGCCATTGGCAAAATATTTTTGGTTAATTTCCAGCCTTTTTGACGAATGAAAGTTTGGATAATCTCCAAAATATTGCTGTAATCAAATTTTTGCGCAGGTTGTTCAATGAAACGATAAGACAATTCGGTCAAAATCAAAATCAGAGCCAATTGCCAAATCAAATTATACCAAGCCGTCGGCTCAAGCACCTTGGCCTCAGCCAGTGCAAAAACAGGCAGTTGCCACAGATAGATACCATATGAACGCGACCCAATGTAGTCAAACAAGCGATTACTGAAAAATTTATTAGCAGTTAGTGCTGGATGAGCAACTAAAGCCACCAGAATCAAACTCAACAAGCTCACTAACCAAAGTCCGCCATAATAAGTGATCGCACTTTGTGCGGGCATAAAAATATAAGCGACAAGAAGCAACAATGAAACAAAAACCGTCGCCTGTGTTCCTTTTTTGACCTCATCAGGTTTGACTTTTTTGGGCAATTTATTCAAAGGCCAAATCAAGGCCAAACTTGCCCCCATCATCAAACTGAACAAACGCGTATCTGTCCCATAGTAAACTCGCGTTGGATCCGCACCCGGAACAAAGAGAATTGCCATCCAAATGGCCGAAGCAAACATAATCACCATCGTCAAGGCAAAAATCAGCTGACGCTTACGTAAAAACTTGATCAAAAACAAGAGCAGAATTGGCCAAACGAGAAAGAACTGTCCCTCAATTGACAAATAATAGATGTGTTTAAAGGGCGAAGCCCCCGCAATATTGGCAAAATAAGAACTTCCCTGCGAAATCTGCCACCAGTTTTGCACCGACAGTACCGCCGACATAAATTCCGAACGCAAACCTTGCCACAAGTTCGGCTGAAAGAACAAAATATAGGGGGTGACCACCAAGAAAACAACAATCATCAACGGGTACAACCTTTTAAGCCGCCGCCCCCAAAATCCCAAAATATTGATGCGCTTTGTTTTTTCGTACTCTCGCAAGAGCGAATCCGTCACCAAATAACCCGAAAGCACGAAGAACAAAACGACACCAAGAAAACCACCCTGAATGACCTTTGGCCAGAGGTGATAAAGAATAACTGTTAGTACACCAATTGTCCGTAAACCATTAAATCCTGTGATGTATCGCTTCATTTTTCCTCAAATCTCTTTTGTACGCTCCCTTTTTACTGACGAAAATCACTTTTTAAATCCGTCAGTAATTTCTCTGCGTCTCTTTCTTAATTCTACCATAAATCAATAACTTTTTTGGGAACTAGTTACCAAAAACGTGGGTCAATTTATCCCAAAGTTTTTTCGCTGCATCCCCCACATTTTTCACCGTTTTTCCTAAATCAAAACCGCCCTCATTATCTGAAGAAGAGGATTCCGTACTGCTACTACTTTGCGGCGTATTTCCAGTCGTATTGGCTTGTGCTTGTTCTTGAGCAACAATATTATCTTGAAATTGTCGCTGTTGCGTCCAATAAGGTTGCAAAGCAGCAATTCCTGCTTCTTCATAAGGATTCTTCTCTGTGAAAGATGTCCCTTTCGTGTAAGGCAACATATAACTGGCTTCCTGACGGAAAATCACTGATGTTTGCCCCTCAGAAGAACCTGTCAATGTATTTTTGCCATCAGCATAACCGACCCAAAGCGCCATCACAAGATCAGGTGTATAACCCACGACCCATTGGTCTTGATCCTCATTGGTTCCCGTTTTCCCAGCTAAGGTGTAAGTATCTGGCGCAGCTTTCCAAGCCGAACCATTGCTATAAGTCCCAAGCATCATTTGTGTCATTTTTTGAGCTGTTTCTTTACTGATGACTTGTTTTTTAGTCACTTTTGCTCGCTTAATCACTTGACCTTTGGCATTCTCAATCTTACTAATGAGATGAGCACTATACATCGTTCCATTATTTGCAAAAGCTTGATAGGCTTGGGCAATCTGCCACGGATTCGTCTCAACCCCCGCACCAAGTGCTGTGGGCAGAACATCATTTTTGCTTGTTAACTTCAGGCCAAATTCACGGCCCAAAGCATTCCCAACTTTTGGTCCAATCGTTTGATAAGTGTTAATGGCTGGAATATTATAAGAATTTGCCAAGGCATTATACATTGGAATTTCACCTCGCCACTGATTATCAAAGTCTGTCGGTTTCCACCCATTATAATCCGCTGGCGAATCATCAACCAGCTTATCAATTGCCCAGCCAGCCTCAATCGCTGGAGCATAGACAATCAAAGGTTTGATGACCGACCCAGGAGAACGTTTGGACATGGTCGCATAGTTGAAATCTGTAAAGCTATTTGACCCTTGCGTATCCACATTTCCGACCAAGGCAGAAACAGCGCCTGTTTTAGGATCAATTGCAACCGAAGCGGACTGCGCGTAAGTACCGTCAGCCGCTTGAGGGAAGAAATTAGGGTCATCATAAGTTTTTTGCAGACCTGCCTGCATATTTTGATCCATTCCTGTGTAAATCTTATAGCCATTGTTCATGATTTCTTGCAAACTCAAACCATACTTGCTCTCTGCTTCCGAAATCACGGCATTATAATAGCTTGGATATTTATAAGACATGGATTCTGACTGATAATTATCGTTGAGCTTCGCTTGCAAGTCGACTTTCATGTAATTATCAGCCTCGTCTTGTTTAAGATAGCCTGCATTGACCATATTTTCCAAAACAGTATTTCGACGATCTGTCGCATATTTGCCTTTTTCATATAGCGGATTATAAATTTCAGGGCCTTTGAGCATCCCAGCAAGGCTCGCCGCTTCATCAACAGTTACATCGCTCGCTGGCACTCCGAAATATTTGAGCGCAGCATCTTGAATCCCCCAAACGCCATTACCAAAATAAGAATTATTCAGATACATATCCAAAATCTCATCTTTACTGTAATGCTTATTGATTTCAAGCGCCAAGAAAAATTCACGCGCCTTACGGTCAATCGTTTGTTCCTGCGTCAAGTAAGCATTTTTAGCCAACTGCTGCGTAATAGTTGAGCCACCTCCGAAACGTCCCAAGGTCACAATCGCTAAAGTGAATCGTTTTAAATTTACGCCATGATTCGTATAAAAAGTTCGATCTTCTGTGGCGACTACTGCATTTTTGATATTCGTGGACACTTGGTCAATCTTCACCGGCGTTCCTTTTTGTCCATAAAGATTTCCCGCAACATCGCCATCTTTGTCATAAATCGTTGTTTGAGCACTTATGGAACTTTGTAAAACCTTAACATTTGCCGTTTTTGCCAAGTAAAATAAGTAAGAACCCGTCGCCACAATTGTGAGCAAAACCACGATGATTGTGATTTTTGTCAAATTATACCGTTTCCAGAAACGCTTAATTGGTCGCATTATCTTAGCAAAGCGAGTTGTGGCCTGTTTTTCAACTTCTTCTTCCGTTGTTTTTTCTTTTTTCGGACGCAATTTGGGGATTTTTAGACTTTTTTTCTCCGTACCCTTTTTATTACGCCGACTGAAATTTTGATTTTCAGACATATGTTTTTCCCTCAAATTTTTATTTTTTAGACTGATGAAGGTAGCAACAGCTTATTTTACAACAAAGCTCGTACCTTTTAACTTACAAACTTGTAAGTTTTGTGATTTTTCTATACTCAGTTCTGCCTATTTTATCAAAAATCCTATTGTGTTACAATGTAAATATGGAATTTAACTTCATTTTACCAGAAAATTTTACAGAACAAAGCGTTTCGCATCTCCTCGAAAAAACATGGCTCATCCCCCGAAAACAGCGTCATTTTTTGCGGATGAAAAAACACATTTTGGTGAATAACACGCTCGCTACTGATGAGCAACTGCTGGTTCATGGCGATAAAATTACACTCATTTTTGATGCTGACGATTTTTCACCTTTGAACGTTCAGTTTGGTCAAGCTCAACTTGCCGACATTCTCTACGAAGATGAGCATCTCGTCATTGCCAACAAGCCAGAAGGAATGAAAACTCACGGTAATTCTCCTGGCGAAATCGCCCTACAAAATCACGTCGCTGCCGCTCTCAAACAGCCTGTTTTCGTCGTTCATCGACTAGACGAAGCAACGTCAGGTGCCGTTTTATTTGCTAAAAATCAATTTGTCTTACCTATTTTGGGAAAGATGTTTGAGCAAAATGAAATTCACCGTGAGTACTTGGCTTTGGTTGACGGAAAAGTTAAAAAAGACCACTTCACCATTAAGCAAGCCATCGGCCGTAATCGCCATGACAAACGAAAATATTTAGTTACTCCAACTGGACTTTCAGCAATAACTCACGTTGAGCTTATTAAACAATTTTCGACGACAAGTTTGGTCAAATGCCGCCTAGAGACTGGACGTACCCACCAAATTCGTGTTCATTTATCTGCTAATGGTTATCCGATTGTCGGGGATATGTTGTACGGTAAAGCCAATAAACAGCGCATGATGCTCCATGCCTATAAAATCCTATTGCGCGAGCCGTTCACCAGCGAAAAAATAGAAGTTTCAGCACCAAGTCCTCATTTTGAACAAATTATTCAAGCGATAAAATAAAAAGGAAATAGAAAACTATTTCCTTTTTATTTTATCATTTTTAGATTACATTTTCACAAGAGTCAGCGCCGAGCAAGACTTTTCACACTGCTGGTCAATAAAAATAGAACAATAAAAATCAGTGTAATCGCTGCTGAAGCTGGTGCATTCATATAATAAGAAGCAATCAAGCCCGTATTTAAGCCAATAAAACTCACAAATACTGAAATAATCAAGACAGATTTAAAAGATTTTCCTAAACGCATCGCGATAGAAGCAGGCAGCACCATAATTGCCGATACCAACAAGGCTCCGGCCGCAGGAATCATCAAAGCAATGGCAATCCCTGTGACAACATTGAAGGCAATAGAAATCCATCGAACAGGTAAACCATCAACATGAGCGGTATCTTCATCAAAAGTCATCACGTAAAGCGGGCGCAAGAAGAAAATAAAACCAAGCAAAACAAATGCAGCCAAAATAAATAGCATGATGACTTGGGTCAGCGAAATCGTGATAATCGAGCCAAATAAATATTGTTCCAAACTCACAGTCGTTGCACCTTTGGAAGTGTTAAGAATCAACAAGGCAACCGCCAGACCCGCAGACATCAAAATAGCCGTTGCAATTTCCATATAGTTGCGATAAAGCCTTCTGAGATACTCCAGAAAAATGGCCGCAAGGGCTACTATGATTAAAGTTGTCAATGTGGGACTCCAACCCAAGAGAACGCCGAAGGCAACCCCCGCTAGGGACACGTGGGATAAAGTATCTGACATCAAACTTTGACGGCGTAAAACAAGAAAGACACCCAAGAGCGGAGAAAAAATAGAAATCGCCGTGGCTGCGAGAAGCGCATTACGCATAAAATCATACTGCAATAACTCAAACATAAGCATTCTCCTCACTCGTTTTTTCATCGTTTTCTTGCTCAGTTGGTTCAGATATTTCTAAATTTTCTCGTTCACTGTGCAAATCAAAACAAGCAAATTTCCCATTTCTATCTTTAAGCAGATGAATATTACGGTCAGCAAAATCTTTGACTTCTTCAGGATCATGCGTCACCATAAGAACCGCTTTACCATGAGTATGAGCGGCATGGTGCATCAGTTCGTAAAAATCACTACTGGAAATATCATCCATTCCAGTGGTTGGCTCATCAAGGATAAATAAATCGGGGTCACTGGCAAACATTCTAGCGATGGCGACTCTTTGCTTTTGTCCGCCCGAAAGTTCTCCAATTCTTTTATTCCGATAGTCCCACATTCCAACTGCCTCAAGAGCGGTTTGAACGTGTTCAATGTCATGAGCGCCCATTTTTTTGAACCAACCACTTCGTGGATAACGTCCGCTCATAACAAACTCATGAACAGAGCTTGGAAAACCAGCGTTGAAACTCGCCACTTGCTGGGGAAGATAAGCAATTCTGAGTTTTTTTCCACGATTATTTTTTGATGAAATCACCACTTTACCTTTTTTAGGGTGTAAAATTCCCAATGTCGTTTTGATCAGTGTCGATTTTGCTGCACCATTTTCGCCCGTCAGGGTCACAAATTCCCCCGAATCCACATGATAGCTGATTTCTTCTAATACTGGCTCCCGATCATAATAGAAAGTCAGGTTTTCAACGTCGATATATCTCATTTTTTCTCTTTTTTATGTCTTAATTTACTGACGAAATTTTTTCTAATGTCTTTTTTACTGACGGAAATTTCGTCAGCATTTTTTCTCGCTTTGAGCAAGTACGTCAGTATTTTTTCTTGGTTTTCTCAGAAGGAAAAGCGAAACTCCCGTTCATAATGAACGAGAGTTTCAAGGAGTTTTATGAAAAGATTTTTAGGAAGGACTTAATTATAAGCCTATCGTCTTAACCTATCCTTAAACTACTTGATTGTTTTTCTTAAAGCAGTCAAATTTTCTTCCATCAAAGTCAGGTAACTGGCTCCATCTTTTTTCTGTTGATTGGTCAACCCTTCAACTGTATTGATTTGCATCACTTTAGCCCCTGTTGATTTTGCTAAGGTTTCTGCTAATTTGCTCGTTGCGTTTTCTTCTGAATAAACAACTGTCAAACCAGATTTTTCCATTTCAGATTTCAATTTCGTAAGTGTTGCCGCAGAAGGTTCCACCTCTGGATCAATTCCAGCAATCGCAATTTGATTGAGTCCATAGTCACGAGCTAAATACGAAAATGCCTCGTGCTGTGTAATAAAGGTTTTTTGATTTGCCATTTTCAATGTGTCAAATTCAGCATCTAATTTTTTTAATTTTGCCGTGTAAGCAACCGCATTTTTGTTGAAAGTTGTTTTATATTTCGGAAATTTTTTGCTCAATTGTTCAGTAATTGTGTTCACTTCAACAATCGCTTGTTTTGGACTAACCCAAGTGTGTGGATCCCCTTTAATTTTGTCAACATCTTGACTCGCCTCAATTTTAACCCCTTTATTTTTGATTTTTGAAACCCAATGTTCCAAATTATCTGAGTTATAAATTAGGGCTGATGAATTGGTCATTGTTGCGACTTGTTTCGCACTTGGCTCAAATTCATGGACTTCCTGATTAGATGGTACGATATTCTCTACTTCAATTTTATCGCCAACAACTGCTTTTGTGAATTCATAAATTGGCTCAAAAGTGGTAACTACCTCAGGTTTACTAGCTGATTTTTGGCAGCCACCGAGCACCAAAAGGGCTGGGATTACAAGTAGGGCTAACGTTTTTTTCATTGAAACTCCTCCGATAATTTTGACAAGAAGCGCACAATGACTTCTTGTTCCTCTTCCGTAAATTTATTTCCTAATTCTTGGTAGGCTGCCAGCGTTTTTTTGTGATGCGCGGCGTGCTCATTAGCGACAGGGAGTGCCAGTTCAGTCAAACTCCACAGGATGACGCGTTCATCCTTGGGCGCTCGACTTGATTGAATCAAGTCTTGCTCTTGCAACTTCTTCAAGGCTTTGGTCACCGCTGCTGGCGAAATTCTGAGCTTTTCAGCAATTCGTGCATTTGTTGAAACCTCTGCTGACAAAAGCATCAAAATATGTTCTTGGGTGCTAGTTAATTTGTATTGGCTCTCGCATTCTCCCAACAATATCTCGTGTTTATTTTCAGCAAATTGCATCACTGTTCCAAGAAATTGATCGATTTGGTCTGCTAAACTCATCTCTTTTTCCTCCATGATTAGTTTACTGGTTAATTATATCTCAAAGGAAAAATAATGTCAACTGGTTAACGTTATATTTTAATTTTTTATTTGAAAACTACTTCCGTCAGTCAAATAGACGTTAAAAATATAATCTTTTTTACTGACGCAATTTTCGTCAGTATTTTCTCTACTTGCTGGTGGAACAACCTCCTGCCCAAGTGAATGATAAGTCAGCCAGCCCTGATTAAAATGAAGCTCTCCTTGCTCTTTAAGTGGATTTTCCATACTCAAAGAAACCATTAACTCCGCTGTTAAACGATTCTTTTCTCTAAGCATCTGCCGCTCATCTGCCACTTGCTTTTCCAAAGAAAACTGTAAAAATAAGCCAAAAATCACAGATAAAACGAGCGCATAAAGTAAAATTCCTGCCCTCACTGGACGTCTAAAAATCGATAAATGAATGTCCGCTCACCTCCCGTATTAAAATCTATTTGCATACTCACTATCCCGCCAGTTTCAGTTATCTTTACATTTTTCAAATGATAAAGCATTGGTTGATAGCCTTGCCCACTTTCAGACGTTTTACGAAAATCTGAGCCAACCAAACCGAACCGAACGCCCTTGTCCTTATCAATGTAAAGAAAGTTTTCTTCTACTTTTTCAAACTTTGAGCCAGCTAACTCTGACCGCATCTGCTCACAAAAAATTTGCCAATCTTTCGTTTGGTCATCCTTAGTGGCTTGGATTTGTTTAACTATTAAGTTGGTGAGTCCTGAAATAACTAATACTGAGCCAGAGATTGCCAATAAAGCCACTAAGCATTCCAACAAAGTAAACGCCTTAATCCTCTCTTTCAAGTTCAAGCAACTCCTCTCCATGATTACTGATAAAAATTTTTGTAGGACTATGAACAACTTTTATCGTTGCACCATTTAATGATAAACTACTCATCTGACTATCAACAGCCATTCGAGCAACACTTAAAGCCTCAATTTGCTGGTTTTCAATATTTTCTTGCGTTCGACTACGTGTAATTTCAGTCAAAACAGTTCCTACCAAAACACTTAAAAGCGCTAGTGTAATCAAACTCTCCAAGAGTAAATAAGCTCTAATTGATCTGTTTTTTATATTTTCCACTCCCCATCTCCATTTGATACGTGATTGCTTTACTTTCATAAGGCAGATAAATTTTGATTTTTTGTAAACTAGAATTCTCACCTTTTGCGTCAAATTTTACTGTAAAATCTGTAATTTTAACCTCTTTAGGAAGTGTCACTTTTTCTTGACCAGCTAATAAATTTCCATTTTTAGCTCCTAAATATTCCACACTTGCTTCTAAAGCTGCATCCTCTTGGGTTCGCTTATAAAGTTCTTCAAACTTTAGCACAAAGAGCTCTCCTTTGACCAAATGCAACGTTTGGATCAACTGAGCTGAAAATACCAGAGTTAGAAAAGAAATGAGAGATAAGACAAGCAAAGACTCCAATAAGGTAAAAGCATCAGTTCGCCAACTCCGGCGTTTCTGATTTGTTTTCTTTATAATAATTTTCATACGATGCGACCTGCTTTGGCGTAATCATGTCAGCTGCAACCAAATCAGTCAAACTTGGCTGCTTGTCGTCATGGTCTAATTCATAAAGTTGCGCTTGACTCTCAACAACCTTGACAACTGCTGCTTCACCCGTTGACTGCACCTGCGCTTTTTCTTTCAACAAATTTGGTACAAAAAGTAAAATCAAAATACTAATAATAGCCAGAACAACTAACATCTCAATTAACGTGAACGCTTTAATTTCTTTTTTCATTATTTTTCCTCTTAAAAATCTACATTCCGACACCCATATTTGAGTAAATAGGGAGTAGCATTGCTGCATACAATAATACAATCATCAAAGCCACAAAAATAAAAACCAGAGGTTGAATCAACTGCATCAATCGATCAATCTTACTAAAAAACTGCTCCCAACATTCATCCGCATAGACTAAAAGCTCCAAACCCAATTTATCTTTTAGCGCCCCATATTTAATCATCAAAGTAAGCTCTGGTAAAAAAATCTCTAATTTTTCTACAGATGTTTCAAAAGTTTGACCCGCTTGAAAGTTTTTTGTCAGATTTTGTCCAACTTCAGAAAAAATACGACTTTTTTGAGTTTCCATGAGTTGAACCACTTGTCGCAATTCCACACCTTGTGCAATCAAATTTCCCCATTCTCGTGCAAAATAGGCACTCAAATAAAGACGAATCAGTTGACTCACCAAGGGTAGTTTCACGAGTGAGCGAACCTTCCAAAGGGTCGTTTTCTTTTTAAAAATGATCCCTACCAACCCGACTAATAAAAGAAAACTGCTTAAAATCCCAAAAAATACCAGTGGTAAATGTTCAATCAATAAATCTGCCATATTATTGCCTTGACCAAGCTGAGGAAGTAGATAATTTTTCAATCCCCAAATGATACCAACCAAAAAGAGGAGCAAAATCAGAGGATAAGTGGCAACTTCAATCAATTTTTGCTTCACTTTAAGTTGTTTTTTCAAGTGACTTTCGACCAAGTGCATGGTTCCTGCCAAATCGCCATGAAATTCGACTAGTGCTATTTGAGTAACAACATTTTTAGAAAAATGCAGTTGCCCTAACAACTCTGCAAGGCTTTGACCATCAGCTAATCCTTCTTGCATTTGACTTACAAACTCTGCTTCGACCAAATGGGACAAGGAAAGAAACTGAATAACTTCGACCAGATGAAACCCGCTATTCAATAAATTTCCCATGAGTTGAATCAACTTTGCCTGCTTAGCTAGACTCAATTTTTTCCGTTGCGAGTTCATCAGCTGTGAGAGATCCATTTGTAAAAAGCTGATTAAGCTTTGCATTCCAGCCGATTGTTGACCAGCTTTCAAATTTTTCTTGGGCGACATCAACGACTCCTTTCCCACCAATCAAACGTTGATAAACAACAGTTTTCAGACTATTTTCCAACTCCCATCTACTTAAACCGAGTTCCAAAAGTCGTTGCCAGACGCCAGCAACTGAGCGTGCGTGGACTGTTGAGAACACCGTATAGCCTGTCAGACTTGCTCGCAAGACCGCTCGGGCTGTTTTTTGATCACGTATCTCGCCAACGATTAATAAATCTGGACGATGTCGCAAGGATAACTTAATCAGTTCATCATAGCTATTTCCAATAATCTCATTAACCTGTAACTGGATGAAATCAGGCTCAACCAGCTCCACGGGATCTTCAATCGTAATCACTTGGCGGCCAGAGAACTGACGACGAGCAAGCTCAATCATCAAGGAAGTTTTTCCAGAACCGACTGGTCCAGCAAATAAATGTAACCCTCGCCCATAATGTGCCTTTTGGATACTTTGTTCATCATCAAACCAAAATTTTAGTTTTTGCTGGTCATCATGTAAAATTCGTATCACTAACGACTCACGCGCTTCAAAGTCTCCCACTGTAGACAAGCGCAACCGGCGACTAGAGCCAGTAGATAAATCATACCAACAAGCCCCCAATTGCACACGCCGACGCTCTCCGGTATTCATTCCAGACAAAAATTTAAAATGGGCAAGAAGGGCTAAGCCTTGCGCTTCATCTAGTTCTTCAAACAAAAATCGCCTTGCGCTCAGTTGATGAAAATATATCCGATAGCCTTTACTAGACGGGACGATGTAGATATCATAGGCAGCTGCATCAATTGCTTTTTGAATCATTTCTTCTGCTTTTTTTTGAATCATACCCAACTATACGCAAAAAAGTCGTAAATGTAACACCCAATAATAAAAAAAATCGAAAATATCAATTTTCGATTTTTTTATTTTAGAAGAAATCTTCAAACAAGCTAAGTTGATTGTCATCAGGCATCCCTTGCAAGACACCCATATTGGTCATGTTTTCAACAATTGTTTGCGAAACTCCTCCGCGTTTTCTAAGTTCCATTTTACTTAAAAATTCGCCTTCGGCACGCGCTGCGACGATTTGTTTGGCCACGTTTTCGCCAAGACCATCCATTGTGACAAAAGGTGGAATCAACGTATCTCCGTCAATAACAAATTCTGTAGCATCTGAGCGATACAGGTCAATTTTCCCAAAAGTGAAACCACGCTCTAACATCTCATTACAAAGTTCCAAAGTGGTGTAAAGATTGCTTTCGACATTGGTAGCATCAAACCCTTTGTCTTTGATTTCTTTCATCTTGGCTTTGACTGCTTCAAGTCCAGCACCCATGACCCCAATGTCAAAGGCCGTTGCCCGAATGGAGAACCAAGCACAATAATAGTAAATGGGATAATGCACTTTGAAATAAGCAACACGCAGAGCCATCATGATATAGGCTGCCGCATGGGCTTTAGGGAACATATATTTAATCTTTGAACAAGATTCGATATACCACTCAGGAACATCGTGGGCACGCATTTCTTCGACATATTTTTCACGTTCTTCGGCAGAAATCTTACTCCACATTCCTTTACGCACTCGTTCCATAATATTGAAAGCCATTGACTCATTAAGTCCTGCGTGAATCAGGTAAACCATGATATCATCTCGACAGCCAATAACACTTGACAAGTCAGCAATTCCTGAACGAATCAACTCTTGGGCATTTCCTGACCAAACGTCTGTACCATGTGAGAGTCCAGAAATTTGGAGCAAATCAGCAAAAGTTTTTGGTTTTGCTTCAGCAATCATGTTCATTGAGGTAAAGGTTCCCATTTCAGGAATTCCTAATGTTCCAAGTTTTACTCCAAGTTGTTCTTCGGTCACACCAAGTGATTCTGTTCCGCTGAAAAGCTTCATAACTCCTGCATCATCCATCGGAATATCCTGTGGAACGATTCCTGATAAACTTTGGAGTTTTCGAATCATGGTCGGATCATCGTGTCCGAGAATATCGAGTTTCAAGATATTATCATGAATGGCATGGAAATCAAAGTGAGTGGTTTGCCATTCGGCATTGACATCGTCGGCTGGAAATTGGACTGGTGAAAAATCATAAACGTCCATATAGTTTGGAATAACGATAATCCCACCCGGGTGCTGACCCGTTGTCCGTTTAACCCCGGTCGAGCCAGCCGCCAGACGGTCAATCTCCGCATTGCCATAGAACTGGTCATAATCACGTTCGTAGCCTTTAACGAAGCCAAAAGCCGTCTTTTCGGCAACCGTACCAATAGTTCCTGCTCTAAAAGCATAATCTTCTCCGAAAATATCACGCACATCTAAGTGAGCAAAGGGTTGATCATCACCTGAGAAGTTCAAGTCAATATCGGGTACCTTGTCGCCTTTGAAACCAAGAAAGGTTTCAAACGGAATATCATGACCGTCTTTAATGAGCTTGTGCGCGCATTTTGGACAATCTTTATCAGGCATATCATAGCCTGAACCGTAAGAACCGTCATCGTAGCATTCAAAATATTGACATTCTGGACAGCGATAGTGCGGTGCTAAAGGATTGACCTCCGTAATCCCAATCATGGTCGCAACCAAGCTAGAGCCGACAGATCCCCGAGAGCCAACGATATAACCACGGTCGTTGGAACGTTTTACAAGCTCTTGAGAAATGATATAGACTACTGAGAAACCATTTCCCAAAATCGAGCGCAGCTCTTTTTCTAATCTAGCATCAATAATGTCTGGCAGAGGATTGCCGTACCACTCGTGCGCTTTTTCATAAGTCAAGCGTACAATCCGTTCTTCAGATGTTTCGCCGCCATCAAAGACCATTTTTGGTGTGTAGAGATCCTCACGTACAGGCGTTAGGGTATCAAATTCATCTGCTAATTTATTGGTGTTTTCAATAACAATTTCATGCGCTGTTTTTTCGCCCAAAAAGCTGAACGCTTCTAACATTTCATCAGTCGTACGAAAATGTGCTTCTGGTAGAGGTAAGGGTTTGGCGTGTTCACCGTGACCTTGGGTCCAGTTGATTTCCGCTCCTAGTCCGAGGGAACGGACAATGATTTCGCGGTAAATGGCATCTTCGGGGTTCAGATAATGGAGATTGCCTGTTGCAAGAACGGGTTTGCCTAGGGTCTTTCCGACTTTGATCAAATTTTTGAGGGTTTGTTCTAATTCTTTCTCGGATTTGAAAGAACCGCCGACAAGCAAAGCCCGGTAGAGCGCAGGGGGGAAGACTTCGATGAAATCATAGAACTTGGCGATTTCGACAGTTTCTTCAAATGTTTTGTTGATGATCGCATCAAACACTTCGCCTACTTCACAGCTTGAGCCAACCAAAAGTCCAGCCCGATTTTCCTGCAAGACAGAACGTGGAATCCGTGGAATACCTGAGTAATAGCGGACATTACCATAGCTAACCAGTTTGAAAAGATTTTTCAGACCTTCTTGTGTTTTGGCATAGAGAGTCACGTGTTTTGGACGGACTTTTTTGTAAGAATCCTCACTGACCAACTTGTCATTGAGTTCTAAAAGGCTGCGCCAGCCTGTGTTTCGTGTGCGCAATTCTTCCAAGAAGACAAAGAGTAAACGGCCTGTGGCTTCTGCGTCAAAGTTGGCCATGTGGTGGTGCTCCAGACCAATTTGGAATTTCTTGGTCAGTTGCCCTAGACCAAAACGTTTCATTTCAGGGTAAAGATTGCGGGCAAATTCCAGCGTATCGACCACAGGTTGGGTGATGATAGGCAGTCCATTGCGACCATAATTCATGTTCATAAAGCCCACGTCAAAGGTTGCGTTGTGGGCGACGAGGATTGTCCCTTCGCAGAATTTTTGGAAAGCTGTCAACACTTCATAGAGGGGTTTGGCATTTTTGACATGGTCATCGGTAATCCCCGTCAGCTCAGTGGTGAATTCGCTCAGGCGATAGCCTGGGTTGATGAATTCGTCAAATTCTTCGATGGGATTACCCTTGTGCATCTTGGTGGCGGCAATCTGAATCAAGTCGTTGTTAACCGCTGAAAGTCCCGTGGTTTCCACGTCAAAGACCACATAGGTGGATTCGTACATATCCACGTCGGCTTCGTTGTAAACAATGGGAATCTTGTCTTCGACCAGATTGGCCTCTACGCCGTAGATAATCTTGACCCCGTTCTTTTTGCCCGCCGAGTGGGCTTCGGGGAAAGATTGCAGTCCACCGTGGTCAGTAATGGCAATAGCCTTGTGACCCCATTTGGCTGCCTGCGCCACTAAGCTTGAAGCTGAAGGAATGGCATCCATTTGGCTCATGTTGGTATGAGCGTGAAATTCCACCCGTTTTTCATCGGATTTGTCTTCGCGAACATTTTGCGTTGGAATTTCAATCAAATCGCTCAACTGCAAGACCAAGTCATTTTTGAATGTATCGCGCTGAACGGTTCCACGCACCCGGCACCATAGGCCTGCTTTAATCTGTTTAGCCAGATTGATTTCTTCTTCGCCGCGCACCCATTTTTGCACGTAAAAACTGGAAGTGTAGTCGGTCATTTCAAATTCCAGCAGGTAGCTGACGTTGCCTGTTTTACGGGATTTGATTTCCCGCAGCTCGCCTTTGAAGACATAGCCTTCAAAAACTACTGGCCCATTTGTAGAGAATTCGCTGACGGAACGCATCGGGGTGATGGGTTCATTGTTTTTGATTTCTCGACCTAGCTGAAGCTTATCAGATTTGACGGCTTGAATTTGGAGGGCGACTTTGTCCACGGTCTCTTTAGCTTTAATTTCAACGATTGCGTTAGCGGTCATGACGAGGTCATCTTTGTATTTGTCATGCTCAATGTTTCCTTGGGTTCGCAACCAAAGCCCTTCCGTCAGTAAATCGGAAATGCTGACGGATTCATCTGTAAACATTTTTTCGTTTTGAGTTTTGACGGCGGCCACAATTTTGTCAAATTGTGCAATTTCTTCCTCCTTGCGTCCCCATTTTGTAATCATGAAGGTTGAGGTTTCGTCTGCCATTTTCAACTCAAGGATATGATTGGTTTTACCGGATTCTTTTCCTGTAAATTCACGGTGGATGGCTTCAAAAACAAGGCCTTCAAAAATTACGCCAGACCCTTCGCCAGCAATGAAAGCCATGCTCGTGACGGGACTTTGTCCACTGATTTTTCGTCCAAATGCAATTCCGTCAGACAGGGCGGTTTCTACAAATTCAGGCTTTGGTTCTCGAACATTTTTGCTTTCATTTTCTTGCGTCCGCTGTTTTTTCTTCTCTGAAACTTGGGCTTGTTCAGCGGTTTGTGCCGCTAATTTTGCCGCAACTTTTTCAGCGTGGGCGGCTGCTTGTTGCTCGGTCAATTGCTGATCAACAACCGGACGAATTTTGAGTTGGCCAAAGCCAAACTCCACAAATTTTTCTTCCAAAACTGGAAAATATTTTTTGACGAACCAGTCAATGCGTGGATTATCCTCGACCAACAAATTGACTTGGACACCTCGCAGCTCCAGCTGATATTTTTTAAAAATGCTGGAAAATGCTGGATCCGAAAGTTCTGGTAAAGTCAGCGCATATTGATAATAAGCATTGAGCTGCTCAGCCGTAAAATCTGGCTGACGAACGCTGATTGAAAGTTCTGTTTTTGCAATGTTAGCAAAAGCAGTGGCCGTCAAATCCGTCAGTAATGTGTAAGTTTCAATCGGCAAAATTTCATCAAAAATCAACTGAAAACGCCAGCGTTTACTTGCCGTATGCACCTCAACATTTTCAATCTCAGCTTGTGCGAAAAACTTTGCTGACCGCATATTCGGTGGCATTTTAATCTGATCCATCAATTTTTCAAAAAGATTTTCCATGAAATTCGTTGCCCTTTTCTTGATTTTTTTCTATCCTCAGATAGAACTCATTTCCCATTATAGCATAAAAAAAGCCCTAGACTCCGCTTTTTTTGACAAGAAAAATTACTGATCAATTCGTCAGTAATTTTTCTAGCTTAAAAACTCATTTTATAATTCCGTCAGCATTTTCTCTGACGGGAAAAATGCTGTCAACAACATTTTTCACATCTTTTAATTCTGCCCCAATATTTCAATCGTGTTCACAAGTTCATCTTTGTTAATTTCAACAACTTCACCTGTCGCACGAATTTTTACTTCAACAATACCCTCGGCAGCTTTTTTACCAATTGTGACGCGGACTGGCAAACCAATCAAGTCGCTATCTGCAAATTTAACCCCTGCACGTTCATTACGATCATCCACTAAAACTTGATAACCTTTAGCGCGCAATTTACTTTCAAGTTCCGCTGTTAATTCCATGGCTGCTTCATCTTTTGTGTTCACCGGAACAAGGTGAATATCAAATGGTGCCAATTCAGTTGGGAAATTGATTGACCATGAGAATTTGTATTCTTCTTTTGGTGTTTTTTCCACGTAGATGCGTGCAAATTGTTCCAAAATCGCAGAGAGCAAACGGCTCACACCGATTCCATAACAACCCATAATCATTGGAATTGCTCGACCATTGGCGTCAAGAACATTCGCATTCATTGCTTCGCTATAACGTGTTCCCAATTTGAAAATATGACCGATTTCAATGCCTCGGGCAAATTTCAACGTGCCACGACCATCTGGTGAAATTTCACCTTCATTGACTGTACGCAAATCAACAAATTCTGAAACTTCAAAATCACGACCAATGTTAGCATTGATGTAGTGGAAGCCATCTTCATTTGCACCAACCACCGCATTTTTGATTGGTTCAACTTCGCGGTCAGCGATAATTTTAACTTCTTTCATACCAACTGGACCAAGAGAACCAAAATGTGCACCAAAAGCTGCTTCAACATCTGCTTCGCTTGCAGCCTCAAGGAATGATGCCCCCAGATGATTGGTTAATTTTACTTCATTGAGTTGGTCATTTCCACGAAGTAAGATGACAACGAGTTCTTCATCAGCCCGATAAACCATTGTTTTAATCGTGTGCGCTGGATCAATCTCAAGGAAAGCTGCCACTTCATCAATTGTTTTAACGTCCGGTGTGGCTACTTTTTCAAGCTCAAGCTCTTCAGTATAAGCAACAGCTGGCTCAAATTGGCTGCTGGCCATTTCGATGTTGGCTGCGTAGTCTCCGCCTTCAGCGTAAACAATTGTGTCTTCACCAGCGACCAACCATTTGCCAAGTTCAGTTTTGATATCTTCCAAAACAGACTCAGGAATTTCTTCGATTGAGGCAATATTTTTGCTCAAAACCAACCATTTTTCAAGATTGATACGATCATCTGTAATCGCAATAAATTCTTGGCTATCTTTACCACCCATTGCCCCAGCATCGGCGATGATTGGTTTGAAATTCAAACCAGCGCGTTCAAAGATTTTTTCATAAGCTTTTTTGTAATCAAGGTAAGTTTCATCAAGTGAATCTTGGTCAGCGTGGAAGCTGTATCCATCTTTCATGATAAACTCACGACCGCGCAAGAGGCCATAACGTGGGCGTTTTTCATCACGATATTTGGTCGCAATCTGATAAACGTTGAGGGGTAATTTTTTGTATGAAGTGATTTCATCACGAACCAAAGCCGTCATTGTTTCTTCATGTGTTGGGCCTAAGATAAAGTCTGAACTGTCACGGTTTTTCAATTTGTACAAATCTTCACCGTAAGTTTCGTAACGACCTGATTCACGCCAAAGATCCGCCGTAAGCAAAGTCGGAGCGAGAAGCTCAACAGCACCGATTTCTTCAAATTCTTCACGCATGATGTTTTTCAATTTTTCAAGCACACGATTTGCCAGTGGAAGATAAGCGTAAACACCAGCAGAAATTTGGCGAACATAGCCGGCGCGCATCAGAAGCGCATGACTGATGACTTGAGCATCAGAAGGCATTTCCCGTAGCGTTGGGATAAGCATTTTTGATTGTTTCATGATTAAAATTTTCCTTTTTTTAGTCTGAATGACTGTTGTTTTTATTGAATGAGGCGCAGAATATCATTCCATGTGACTGCGATAAAGAGGAGCACCATAAAGGCTACACCAATGAGTGTAATCACGGATTCTTTTTCTGCTGACAAGGCTTTTCCTCGAATTGCTTCGATGAGATTTAAGACGATTTTACCACCGTCAAGCACGGGGATAGGAAAGAGATTGACAATTCCCAGATTGATTGACAACATGGCAAGAAGTGAGATAATCGCGGGAAGACCTGCTTGTCTGGCTTCATTGCTGAGTTGATAAATCGCAACTGGCCCTCCTAATTTATCAAGGCTTGGTTGCACAATAAGACTACCCAAGGCTCTGAAAATCATAGTGGTTGCTTGGGCTGCTTGGACGAATCCACCCGTCACTTTATCCCAAAAGCCTGTTTTGATACTTTGCATAATCCCAACACGGTAGTTTCCGTCAATCTTTTTGGGACGCACTTCAATTGTTTTTACACGGCCTTGACGTTCGATGGCTAACTTTAATGTTTCACCGTCTGAATCTGTAATTTCTTGGACAACTTTAGGCCAAGTGGCTGTCTTAGTCCCGTTGACTTGGTTGATTTTGTCGCCCGCTTTTAGACCAACGTTATAAGCAGGGGTTCCTTTTTCGACTTGTCCAATGATATTGGCATTTGAGGCGACGCCTCCTTGCACAAAGGTCAAGACGATAAAAGCGACCAGTCCCAAAATGAAATTATTCAAAGGCCCACCAAAGTTCGTCAGCATTTTGTGGATAACATTGGCTGATTGATATTGGACATCAAGCGGGGCAATACGTACTTCTGTGCCATCTTCTTCGATGATTGTTGCATCATGATCGACTTTGTAGCGTTTGAGTTCACCGAAAACTTCACCTTCGATAAACAATTCTTCTTCAAAATCATAAGCTGTGATGAGCATCGGCAAAGCATTGTCTAGTTCGACGTGTTCGGAGAGGTTGATGCGGCGAATGATTTCACTGACGGGCTGATTTTCATTTATGTCAGCATTTTCTCCAGCTGTTTTGGTTTGCGTCAGCATTTTCTCTTGGCTGACCACCAAACTTGCCGCTTGTCCTTTTTTAATTTCTGTTTTGTCATCGCCCCAGCCGGCCAAACGAACATAGCCGCCAAGTGGCAAAATCCGAATGGTGTAAAGAGTGCCATCTTTTGCTTGGTGGGCAAAAATTTTAGGGCCCATTCCCACGGCATATTCACGGACTAAAATTCCTGAGCGTTTTGCCCACCAGAGATGTCCATATTCGTGAATTGCAACGATGATTCCAAAAATGATGACAAAGGTTATCAATGATTCAATCAAATAACTTCCTCCTTTTGATTTGTGCAGGGCGCACTATTTTTAGATTTTACCTTTAAATACATTGAATCGTTTCAATGGTTGGCTCAAAATGAAAAGCGATTAAAATAAACCAAGTAGGTGCATGATTGGGAAAACGAAGATAAGGTTATCAAAGCGATCAAGGATTCCACCATGTCCTGGCAGAATTTTACCTGAATCTTTCACACCAAAATGTCGTTTGATACTTGATTCAACCAAGTCGCCCATTTGTCCAACGATTGAGAAGATGATTGAAAAGATAATCAGCTTCATATAGCCAATCTGTGGCATTTCTTTAGTAAAGAGGAAATACATGACCAAAGCGACTACAACTGCTGAGGCGATCCCGCCGACTGAACCGATTACGGTTTTATTTGGCGAGACAGAAGGCAGCAGTTTTTGTGGAAATTTTTCTTTTAAGCTCCGACCAAAAGCATAGGCACCGATGTCGGTCGCCCACACAATAAAAAGTGCTAAAAAGACAATATAGATGCTGCTTTGACGAGCAGTCAAAAGGTTTTGAAAACCAATCCCGACATAAAAGGCTGAAAGAAATGGAAAGCCCACATCTACAAAAGAATATTTACCATCTGAGAAAACCATGCCGACCAGCATCGCAAAGACAAAAAGAGTAAACAGCATGACACCGCCGTCCATATTCAGGCCCAGCCAATGTGTGCCCACAGGCAAAGCCAATGAGAGTGCCGCCAAAGTGGCTAAAATTCCTTCAAATGAAAGTAATTGTAGCTTATACATTCGGAAAAGTTCTTGCATCGCCACAATGACGAGTAGCGCCACCAAAATTTGGAAATAAACGCCACCCAACACTAAAATTCCCAGAAATAGTGCGCCAGCAATGACTCCGGTGATGATTCGTTGCATCATTATTTCAATCCTCCATATCGGCGATCGCGTTTTTGGAAGGCTAAAATCGCTTGATCAAGCTGTGCCTCATCAAAATCTGGCCACGCCGTGTCTGTAAAATATAATTCACTGTAAGCAGCTTGCCAAGTCAAGAAATTTGACATCCGTTGCTCACCTGATGTCCGAACAATGAGATCTGGTTCACGCACTTCCTCAGGCAAAATCGCAGTTTGCAAAGCCGTTGCCAACTCTTCTTCGGTTACTGTCGTCAAATCTTGACCTGTTTGAGCCAATTTTTGCACCGCCAAAATAATATCGCGCCGTCCGCCATAATTCATCGCAAAATTCAAAATCATTCCCGTGTTTTCAGCGGTTTCGGCCGCTGCACGATCAATTGAAGCCAGAGTTGCTTTAGGCAAGCCTTCGCGTTCACCAATCATCCGAATTTGAATATTTTCAGCCTTTAAAGTCGGCATATATTTACCATAAAAATCAATCGGCAAGCTCATGATAAATTTCACTTCATCAACGGGTCTTGCCCAATTTTCTGTGGAAAAAGCGTAAACGGTCATGACTTTGATGCCTCGTCTAGCACCGTGAACAGCAACTTTTTTCAGTGCGTCCATGCCTGCTTTATGCCCAAAAATTCGCGGTTTACCTTTGGCTTTCGCCCACCGACCATTTCCATCCATGATAACGCCGATGTGCTGCGGAAGAATTTCTTCTTGCGCTTTATTTTTCAAGTTATTAAACATAATTCCTCACATGGAAATTTTCAAAGTTTCGCTAAAATCAATGATTGCTTACAAAATAAAACTTATTCTGATTCAATCCAAAGACTTTTGGCGATTTTACTTGTCTTTTTTTAATAAAAGACAGTATTAACGATTCTATTTTACCACATTTTGAGTTAGATTAGTAGCTCAACTTGCCTGATTACGCTTTCGCCTCCAAAGTAAGCAGAGAAAATGCTGACGAATTTGCTTTTTCGTTTTCGTCAGCATTTTCTCTCAGCAAAAAAGCCGTCAGTTCACTGACGACTCTTCTTTTTGCTGTTATAAAGGGTTTGATCCGCTTAGTTTTCTTCAATTGGGCTTTCAACAGTTGTTTCTTCTGTTTCAACAGTTGATGGTGTCACACCACTTTTCACTGTTTTGACAGCCGCGCGGTCAAAAGTCAAAATGATACCTTCACAGTCCAACTCAATTGTCCCTTTAGCTGAATCCACACTCACGAGTGTGCCGTGCAAACCACCGATTGTAACAATTTCTGAACCTGGTTGCATCGCATCCAACTGTTCTTGACGTTTTGCTTGTTGTTTCTTTTGTTGGCGGTTCATGAAGAACATCATCCCACCCATAACGATAACGATGAAAATAAGAGAAAATCCTGACATTTCTGTCTCCTTTTGTGTTTTTATTCAAATACAAGTTCATTTTTGAACATTGCTTTTATTCTATCACAGTTTGAAAGCTCTGTCAAATCAAGCTATTTCAGATATTTACTGGCTTCACGAAGTGAAAGTTTTGCCATTTTTTCTTCATGTTCATGCAGAAAATTTTTGACCCACACAGGATTACTTTTAGAAAAATCACGCAAGGCCCAACCAATGGCCTTATTAATGAAAAATTCGTCAGCAAATTGGGAACCGACCAAATTTTGCTCAATGACAAATTTTAGAAGTTCCGTGTCCGTTTTTTCCTTAAAAGTGAGCTGACAATCAATCGCCAAGCGCCGTACCCAAAAATTCTCATCTGATGCCCAATTTTTAATTTCCGTCAGTATTTTTTCGCGTTGCCCCTGCTCAGAAAAGTTTTCGTCAGTAATTTCTCTGGCTTTTTTGTCCTTTTTAGGCAGCAAAAGCGCACTGACTAGCTTATCCAAGTTATCCACCGTGTCCCACCAAGACTTCGTGACTGCCAGCTTCTTGATTTTTTCCATATCCGAAAACTGCAGGTATTTTTTCATTTTCACCAAATAGTCACACGCCAAATATTGAAAATCTCGCTCTGGTAAATACCACAAAGCCCAAACCATTGGCCAATCAACCTGATTTGAGCGACTTTTTTCACTCAAAAAATTTTTCGATAATTCCCGACGTTCCGGTGTTTTCAAGCCAATAAATTCAAATTGATTGCGCATATAAGCCGCTTGAGCAGCCGCAGTTTGTGGATTTGCTTGCGCGCGAAATTTTTCCACAATGTCAATCATTTTATTCCTCCAATCTACTTATGATAAGCCGAGCCGCGATTGATCATCTGTGCCCGATAGATTTGTTCCACCAAAACCAGTCGCATCAACTGATGAGGCAAGGTCATCCGTCCAAATGAGATTTGAATATCACTGCGTTTATACACCACATCCGCAAGACCAAGCGAGCCACCAATCACAAAGACCAAATTGCGCGTGCCATAAACTTCTGCATTTTTGACTGTGGCTGCCAAATCCTCTGACGACATCAGTTTCCCCTGAATCGCGAGAATGGCCAACTTGTCGCCCTCCTGAACACGCGCCAAAATTTTCTTAGCTTCGCTCTCCTTGACCGCTTCTTGCTCTTTTGCCGAAGCATTTTCAGGAATTTTCTCATCAGCAAGCTCAATAATCTCTAGCGGCAACATCGTACTCATTCGTTTAACATATTCAGCGATGCCCTCTTTGAGATATTTTTCTTTGAGTTTTCCCACCACAATTAGTTTTATTTTCATTCGTTTTTTCTCTTCTAAAATACTGAAATTTTCCCCAATTTTTCTATCATTTCTTATTGAAATCTGAAAAAAAGAGAACAATTATTAAATTTATCCCTATAATTTTACTCTTTTCCCCCGCTGAAAACAAGATGAAAGCATGATTTATCAACATTTTTTTAATTTTTTCCACTTTTGTGTGGAAAACCGCAAAAAAATATCCACTTATTCCCACAAGTTTCCTCTTTTTCCACAAAACTGTGGAAAAGTATTATATAATTTTCATTTTAGTAACGATTATGGTATTGTTAAGTATAGATAGCTATAATCGCATTATATTATAGGAAAAGATGAAAGGAATTATTTATGGCAAAAGGCAATTTTGGAAAATTATTATTAACAGGTGTAGTTGGCGGCGCAATCGCCCTCGGCGGTAACGCAGTCTATCAAAATACAGTAAACCCTAGCTCAACAAATTCAGCAAGTAATACAACAAGTACAAAAGTCAGCAACGTTTCAGTCAATGTCAACAGCGACGTCACTGACGCCATCAAAAAAGTTTCCACTTCTGTTGTTTCAGTGATGAACTATCAAAAACAAAGTAGTGGTGATGATTTTAGTTCTATTTTTGGCAATAATTCTAGCTCAGAGAGTACCAGTCCCCAACTCGCCAGTGAAGGTTCTGGAGTCATTTACAAAAAATCTGGCAATGAAGCTTATGTCGTAACCAACTATCACGTCATCGCTGGCAACTCGTCTTTGGATGTGCTTCTTTCTGGAGGCCAAAAAGTCAAAGCTACCGTAGTCGGCTATGACGAATTCACCGACCTTGCCGTTCTCAAAATCAGCTCACAATACGTAAAATCAGTGGCCACTTTTGCAGATTCAAGCAAATTAACCATTGGTGAGCCAACCATTGCCGTTGGTTCACCGTTGGGTAGCCAATACGCAAACACTGCGACTCAGGGGATTTTGTCTGCTAAAAATCGCCAAGTGACCCTCACTCAAGAAAATGGCCAAACCACAAGTATCAATGCCCTCCAAACAGATGCCGCAATCAATCCAGGTAACTCTGGTGGTGCTTTGATTAACATTGACGGTCAAGTTATCGGGATTACTCAAAGTAAGATTACAACAACCGAAGACAGCAGCACATCAGTTGAAGGTTTAGGCTTTGCTATCCCTTCAAACGACGTCGTAAATATCATCAATAAACTTGAAACGGACGGTAAAGTCACTCGTCCAGCCCTCGGCATCCAAATGGTTGATTTGTCTAACCTGTCAACCAGTGATCGCTCACAATTGAACTTACCAAATAGCGTGACGGGCGGAGTTGTCATTTATTCTGCTCAAGCTGGAATGCCAGCCGCAGCCGCAGGTCTAAAAGCTGGCGACGTCATTACAGCGATTGGTAAAACATCACTCACTTCTTCAACTGACCTCCAAAGTGCGCTCTATTCACACAGCATTGGAGATACGATTAGTGTAACTTACTACCGTGACGGCAAATCTCATACAGCAAATATCAAGCTTGACAAAACAACAAGCGATTTATCAACAAGTAGCTCAAGCTCACCTGACTAACCCTTTCTTAAAAAATAGCCTCCCACTTGGGAGGTTTTTTCAGTCTAAAGACTGAAATTTTCAGAAAACGGCAGATTTCTGTTTTTCTTTGATTATTTTATGGTAAAATAAGACTTAAGCATGAAAATTTTACTTTACCTAGAAGCCGAGGAATTTCTGAGTCATTCAGGAATTGGTCGAGCGATGAAACATCAACAAAGAGCACTAGATTTAATGGGGGTAGATTGGACAAAAGATCCAACTGAGGATTATGATATCCTTCACCTCAATACTTATGGATTTAGCAGCTGGAAAATGTTGCGTCAAGCCAAGAAAGCTGGAAAAAAAGTCATTTTCCACGGTCATTCGACCAAAGAAGACTTCCAAGATTCATTCCTTGGTTCAAACATCATTGCACCTTTTTTTAAACGTTACCTCCTCCATTTTTACCGAGCAGCAGACTTGGTCATCACACCAACCGACTATTCTGCACGATTGATTCGCTCATACGGAATAAAATGCCCGATTTTACCAATTTCAAATGGAATTGATTTGGCGAAATATTCACGAAATGAGGCTAAAGAATTAGCTTTTCGCGAACATTTCGGCTTGTCCATTGACCAAAAAGTCGTCGTAACAGCAGCCCTCTATTTTAAGCGCAAAGGCATTGATGATTTTGTCAAAGTCGCTCAAAAAATGCCAGAGGTGACTTTCATCTGGTTTGGCTATCAAAATTTATGGACGATTCCTGGCTGGGTACGCCGGATTGTCAAAAAAAATCATCCAAAGAACTTGCTTTTCCCTGGTTACATCAAAGGCGATGTTTTTGAAGGGGCCATGACTGCAGCAGACTGCTTCTTTTTCCCATCACGTGAGGAAACAGAAGGAATCGTAGTCTTGGAAGCTTTGGCGAGTCGACAAAAAGCTTTGGTGCGAGACATCCCTGTTTATGAAGGATGGTTGAGCGATCACGAAGTGAGTACGGCGCGTGACGTGGATGGATTTGTCAGCGCTTTGGATGACATTTTAGCTGGAAATGTTGATAAAACACAAGCGGGTTATCAAGTTGCTAAGCAACGAACCATTGAAAAAGTCGCCGAGCAATTAGTAGTGGCTTATCAACAGACCTTGGAGCTTTAACATTGACTTGTCCGAGTCAATAGTAACAAAAGATTAGAAGATTGATTGGGAAATATTTATGAGAATTGGACTTTTTACAGATAGTTATTATCCACAGATTAGTGGAGTGGCTACGAGTATTCACACTTTAGCTTTAGAATTGGAAAAATCTGGTCATGAAGTTTTTATTTTTACGACGACGGATCCACGAGCTGATGTTGACCATGAACACAATATTATTCGCTTGCAGTCGATTCCTTTTGTGAGTTTAGCTGAGCGCAAAATTGTCCTCAAGGGAGTTTTTGCAGCTTACTTGATTGCCAAAGACTATCATTTGGATATTATTCATACTCAAACAGAGTTTGGGATGGGAATTTTAGGTAAAATGGTAGCGGCTCAGCTACGGATTCCTGTCATTCATACCCTGCACACTAAATATGAAGACTATGTTTATTATATCGCCAGAGGGCATCTGATTCGGCCGAGCATGGTAAAATATGTGATTCGTAATTTCTTGCGAGGAACAGAGGCCATCATTTGTCCGAGCGAAATGGTACTGGAAACAGTCAATAATTATGGGGTAGATCTACCCAAACGTGTGATTCCGACAGGGATTGAAATTGATCGGTTCAAGCGTGAGGATATTACACCCCAGCAAACAGCGGATTTGCGAGAAAGCTTAGGGCTTAAAGCTGGTGAAATCATGCTGCTGAGTCTTTCACGGATTGCGGCAGAGAAAAATATTCAAGCGGTCATTCAGGCCTTGCCCGATATTTTGGCAGAGTTTCCCGTGAAACTTGTCGTAGTCGGACACGGCCCTTACGCGGAGCGACTCAAAAGCCTCGTTGCGGAGCTTGATTTGGAGGAGTTTGTGATTTTCACAGGTCGAGTGGAAAATGAGCAAACAGCTTATTATTATAAGGCAGCCGATTTTTTCATTTCGGCTTCAACTTCAGAAACGCAAGGCTTAACTTACCTAGAAGCGATGGCGGCGGGGACGCGCGTTTTGGCGGCAAAAAATCCTTATTTATCAAGTTTAATCAATGATTTAGAATTTGGACGACTTTTTGAGGGTGATGACGATTTGGCAGAGGTGACCATCGCTGCCCTACGTGATTTACACCCGATTGATACCGATAAGTTTGAACAGAAACTCTATGAGATTTCTGCAGAAAATTTTGCCAAACAGGTTTATTTATTCTATTTGGATACTATTATTCAGTATGATCAGCTCAAAACGCTGGAAGCGGAGCGTTTCCCTATGAAAATGGAGGATACAATTCGCCAAATGCCAATTACAGTGAAGCGCTCGCTTAAAAGAGAGCAGATTCGAGCAAAATATTTTGCCCGAAAAGCCAGTAAACTTGCCAAAAATCTGCAAAGTTATGTTAAAATAGATAAGGATAAAGAGTAGCTTGAGCAGAGAAAGCTCAGCCGGCTCATTTAAATGGGAAATTGCAACCAAAAGAGCAATTTGATAATACAGAGTTTTGCTTGGCAAAACATCGAAAGGAATATTTACAAAATGAAATCACACTTATTGGCAATCATGAATCGCTTGAATCGTTTGGTTGAAGGCGGTGATCCAAAGGAAACTTATAATTTTGAACGTGAAGGCGAAGTAATGCTTACTGTCAGCTATAGCCCTGAGGAACAAGCTTTTTCACTGCGTTATCCTAAACAAAAAGATGCTTCTTTGTTTGACGATATCGACCTTGTTGCGATTGAAATTTACGATATTATTTATTAAGAAGACGCTAAGTCTAAAAAAGTTACTGACAAATTTGTTAGTAGCTTTTTTGTTTCTGCTTTGTTTTCATAAATTTTCTTTTATTTCCGCTAAAGAAACAATTGACATTATTAGGAAATAGTAGTATACTATGTGCAAAATAATTCATTTCTATCCTAAAGGAGGATTTAACATGAGAACATGGAAACTGTTTACCGCAGGAGCGCTTTTTGCGAGTGTCCTAACCTTATCGGCTTGTTCAGCTAAAAATTCTGACGCTGCTAAAAAAGCTTTTGTTTCTGATGTCATAGCACTCAATGATACCAAAGTTTATAACGGGCAGAATGTTAATCTAAAGATTGACTCCTTCAAAGCAAGTGGAGAGGGTGCTACTTCTCCTAGCAAAGCTCTCGAAGGTGCTACTTTTGATATCTCAACGGGGATTGATAAGGATAAGAAAATTATGGCCTATGCGGCTACTGCAAACATTGACTCAAAAGCTTATAAACTCGATGCGCTCCTTTCAGAAAACGGGATGTACATCAACAGTAGTGACATCAAAGCCCTCTACAACAGTAACAAGAAAAATATCTCCAAATCAGACAATCAGGTCGCTTTGATTTATGGCAGTATGGTAGATAGCCTGACAAAGCCATATTTTGTTATGGATGCTGCGACGTTTGATTCAATGGCTGCTTCTACTGGCGAAACGTGGGCTTCAACTGTTGACAAAGCCTTTGCTCAAAGTACAGCTTTGAAAAAATCTGATTTGGAAAAAGTACTTAAAGATGCCCCAAATACTGATTTTACAAAATCCGGTGACAAGATTACTGCAAAAATTTCTGGACAAGGTGGCTCTTTAGCTGACGTTCTGAAAAATTATTCAAGCTTTGCCAATCTTTCTAAAAATCAACTTGATCTCTTTAAAAAGGCAACTAAAGACATCAAGATTGATCATTTATCTGTAAAAATAGTGATTGACGAAAAAGCTCACACGATGGATAGTGATTTTTCAGGAAAAGTCCAAGATAGCCAAAATAACTCTGGTCTTGCTTTCAAAATGTCTATGGACGCTAGTCGTAGCAAGCTCAAAGCTGCATTGACTGAGCCTGCCAGCACTGAAACAGAAACTTTAGCCGATTTACAAAAAGCAGTGATGTCTAAACTGCAAAGTCAATCGGGACTGGCTTATTAAAATAAAAAAGGTTACTGACGTTTTGCCAGCAGCCTTTTTTTATTCGTTTTTTCCGTAATAAATCCTATTGATTTCGTCAGTATAAGTGCCGTCATCATTATGCACAATCAGTGGAGGTAAGAAAATTTCACCGCCAGCTTTGCCATCTTTTATGGCATCAATCAGCAGGATATTGGCTGGCTGATCAGCTTTGGGATAGACAAATTGAATCCATTTGGGCTGTAAATTATTAGCACGCATCTTGTCCACAATTTCCAAAAAACGTTCTGGGCGATGCACCATCGCAATATGACCGTTTGATTTGAGGAGTTTTTTGCTGATTGAAAAAATCTCATCGAGATTTGTTGTTAATTCGTGGCGCGCGAGTGTGTAATGCTGGCTTTCGTTGAGGTGACTGTCGCTGGAATCGACTTTAAAATAAGGCGGATTACAAAAAATCAAATCGGTGCTGGAGGTATGCAAATGGTTCAGCGCTTGATTGAGGTTGTCATTGATGACGGACATCTGCTCGCCAAGTCCATTGAGCAAAATGGAGCGTTGCGCCATATCTGCTAAGCGTTCTTGCAGTTCCAACTCAATAATTTTTGCTGACGTTTTCGAGCTGGCAAATAATCCCACCGCGCCATTTCCCGCACACATATCGATAATTTGGGCCTGCTTTTTCTTGGGCAAACGTGGAAAACGCGCCAGTAAAATGGCATCAATGCTAAAAGAAAAAACCGCACGGCTCTGAATAATTTTCACGCCGCTGTTTGCAATTTCATCAATTCGTTCATCCACTTGTAATTCGATATTTTCCATAAATCTATTATAGCACACCCTCGCGTCATGCCTTAAAGATTGCCTTATTTTGCTGTTGATGTTCAGAAATTTTACTGACGGATTTTTTGAACACTTTTTTCTTAAAAAATCAATTTCGTCAGCATTTTCTCTGATGAATTTGATTTTCGTCAGCAAATTCTCTGTTGCAAAATAAAAAAACTGATTTTACGTCAGTTTTTTTAGATATTATTTGGCTTCATACCACGTATTTCCAGCATTCTCATCTACTTTCAGTGGTACAGCAAGTGTGATGGCAGCTTCCATTGTTTCTTGCACCAATTGACGAATTTGCGGTAATTCCTCTTTGGGTACATCAAGGATAATTTCATCGTGTACTTGCAACAACATTTTGGCTTTGAACTGTTGCGCATTTAAGGCTTTGTCCAAATTGATCATTGCGATTTTTAAAATATCAGCCGCTGATCCTTGAATTGGTGAATTGATTGCCGTCCGTTCTGCAAAGCCACGCACGTTGAAGTTCCGAGCATTAATTTCTGGAATTTTGCGGCGGCGATGACTCATTGTTTCCACAAATCCTTTATCTCTCGCCTCACGAACAATGTTTTCCATGTAGTTTTTAATCCCTGGATAACGCTCAAAATAAGTATCAATGTAGTTTTTAGCTTCTTTTCTCGTAATCCCAAGATTACGTGCCAGTCCAAAATCGGAAATGCCATAAACTACACCAAAATTAACTGCCTTAGCTTTGCGTCGGTCATTCGCCGTCACATCCTCAGGTTTTTCAATCCCGAAAACGCGCATCGCCGTTGAGGTATGAATGTCCGCCCCGTGTTTGAAAGCCTCAATCAGATGCTCGTCGCCCGAGATATGCGCCAAAACCCGTAGCTCAATTTGCGAATAGTCGGAACTCAGCAAAACACTGTCGCTACTCGGCACAAAAGCTTTGCGAATCTTGCGTCCTTCCTCCAAACGCACAGGAATATTTTGTAAATTCGGATCAACTGAAGATAAACGTCCCGTCTGCGTC
Source organism: Lactococcus sp. S-13 (assembly GCF_004210295.1). Taxonomy (NCBI): domain Bacteria; kingdom Bacillati; phylum Bacillota; class Bacilli; order Lactobacillales; family Streptococcaceae; genus Lactococcus; species Lactococcus kimchii. Next base: position 1,501,731 of record NZ_SDAK01000001.1, read on the forward strand.
AAATCCTGCACATAGCGCGTGTGAATTTTTCCATCAGCTGCAATCTGTGGAATTAAGCCCTTGACATAGGTCGATTGAACCTTGTTAATCTGACGATATTCGAGAATTTTTGCAACTAAAGGCGACACCAGAGCCAAATCTTCCAGCACATCCACAGCTGTTGAATAACCCGTCTTTGTCTTTTTACCTGCGGGCAGTTGCAATTTTTCAAACAAAATCACCCCAAGCTGTTTTGGCGAATTGATATTAAATTCCTCACCAGCCAACTCGTAGATTTCTCTGGTCAAGAGTGCCAATTTTTCTTCATTTTCCGCACCGATTTTTTCAAGGGTTTCTTGGCTGACCGAAATTCCCGCAATTTCCATTTTGGCAAGAACTTCTGCCAAAGGCAACTCCATGTCCGAAAGCAAATGCTCTTGTTCATTTTCCACAAGTTCCGTAAGCATTTTTTCTTTTGAGGCCACTAAAACTTTAATTTTGCGCGCCAAATGCTCGAACAAGACATTGTCCTCAGGCAGGGCCAACTTCGTCCCTTTTCCGAAAATCTCCTCGTCCAAAGCCAAATGTCCCGCCTCAAACAAACGTGCAATCGTCGAAATTTTATTATCTTCCGTCGTTGAAATCAAGTATTTAGCTAACATCGCATCAAATTTGCTCAACTTAAGCTCCCGCCCAAAATGACTCAGAAGGACGCGGTTTTTCTTGAAATCATAAGTATTTTCTGGAAATTCCATCTCTGACAAAAGCGCCAAATTCTTAGAAACATAAATCTTGTCAGCATTTCCCCAAGCAAAAGCAACAACATCCTCCCGATGGTAGTTTTCAGCCAAAGTTTCCAGATAGAAAAAGTCATCTGGTTTGACCAAATCACTGACGAAATTATCCGTCACCACTTCAAACACAATTTCCTCTTTAGCAGCAAATTCGTCAGCATTTTCTCCCGCATTTTCCGCCAACAATTTATTTTTAAACTGCACAAAGCCCATTTCGTCATAAAAACGCCCCAGCTCTGCGACATTCTTTTCCTGCAATCTTGTATCATCAAGACTGATTTCAAGCGGCGCCGTTGTATTGATGGTCGCCAAGCGTTGCGACAAATAAGCCATTTCTTTATCAGCAATCAGATTTTCTTTCATCTTACTTGCCTTGAGCGAGTCCACATTGGCATACAAATTATCCAACGAGCCCCATTCTTGCAGTAACTTCAAGGCAGTCTTTTCTCCGACCTTCGTCACTCCAGGATAATTATCCGAGCTATCGCCCATCAAAGCCTTCAAATCAATAAATTGATGCGCCGTCAGCCCCATTTTTTCCTGCAAATAATCCGTCGTATATTCCTCAAACTCAGCAACACCCTTTTTAGAAATCTCCACCCGTGTATTTGCATCAACCAGCTGGATCATATCCTTATCACCCGTTACAATGGTCACATCAAAATTCACTCCAGGCGCTTCAGCCATTTTATCCAAAGTTCCAATGATATCATCCGCCTCATAATTCGCCAATTCATAATGACGAATCCCTAACTTTTCAATCATCTCCTTGATAAAAGGCAACTGTTCACGAAACTCATCGGGTGTCTTTGAACGCCCTCCCTTGTATTCCGCAAACATTTCTGTACGAAAAGTCGTCTTACCCGCATCAAAAGCAATCAATACGTGCGTTGGCTGAACCCGCTCCATCAATGAAGCAAGCATGGTATTAAAAGCATAAATCGCATTCGTATGTAAGCCATTTGGCGCCTTAAAACGATCCAACTGATTATACAAAGCAAAGAAAGCCCGAAAAGCCACCGACGAACCATCAATCAACAAAAGTCTATTCTTATCTTCCATTTTATTCCTATCTTAATTCAATATTTCTTACAAAACTTTTAGTCATCTCATCCAATTTCACAAATGAACTTTACTAAATTATACCATTTCATCACTCCTTTTGGAATTGCCCGCTTTTTTATAAAATTTACGATAATTATGCTTGACATGGAACGCGTTCCACAGTTTAAAATATGATTATCAAAATAAAACAACCGAGTTCACGCTTTTCAAAAGCAATAAAACTCGGATTCAAAGGAGATTTACATATGAAAATCAAACACATCTTCACAGACATGGACGGCACCCTGCTCAATTCTAACGGCACACTCTCAGATACCAACCTTTGGTCAATTTACTACAGTAACCTGCCACTCACCCTTGTTTCCGCGCGTAGTCCACTGGAAATGAGCACCACTATTGACAAATTACAGCTCACTGCTCCCCAAATTGCATTTAACGGAAACCTCATTTTCACTCAAAATCAATTTGGCCTTCAAATTATAGAAAAAAACACCCTCACTAAAGAAAGTGTCATCCAACTCTTAGACTACATTTCAAACCATTTTCCTAAAATCAGCCTTAGCTGGTATAGTCTTACCCACTGGTACATCAAAAAACAAGACAAAGGAACCTTTCTTCAAAAAGCCATCACAGGAATTGAACCAAGACTCAAAGCCTATGATGGCAATTCCGAAATTTACAAAATAATGATGATTGTCTTTAATCCAGCTGAACTTCAAAAAATCGAAGCAGCACTCAATGCTTTAAAAATTCCTAACATTTCAATCAAACAAAGTGGACAATGGCACCTTGAAATCACCTCTAGCCAAAATACAAAAGCTGATGCCGTGAGCACCATCCTTAACAGCGAAAACTTAGCTTTCGAAGAAATCGCCGCCATCGGTGATAGCTCCACTGATATCCCCCTTTTAAAAGCAGCAGGACTTGGCATCGCCGTAGATAATGCTAGCCCCGAAGTCAAAAAACATGTTAAAATGATTGTAGCAAAAAATACGAACCACGGTGTAGCTGAAGCAATATCAGTTATCAGCGAACTAAATGAACAGGTGAACCAATGACCTCTTTAACCACCCTATCAAAACTGAGCGGTTACTCCAAAGCAACCGTATCTCGGGCTCTTTCAGGAAATGGATATGTTTCAAAAGAAGCTAGAGAACTCATCCTCGATCTTGCCAATCAACTCGACTATACGACCAACGCCATTGCTCAAGAACTATCCGCAGGGACAACCAAAAACATTGGTGTCGTCCTTCCCTATGTCAAACACCCCTTCTTCAGCCAAATTCTCGAAGGAATCCTTGATAAAAGTTTTGAAACAGGTTATAAAATCGTTATTCTTCCCTCAAATTATAATCAAAACCTCGAAATTCAATATTTAGAACAACTCCGTAAAAAGGCATTTGAAGCGCTTATTTTTACCTCACGGGAAGTCTCAGAAGAAACAGTCCTTAACTATCAAAAGTATGGCTCGATCGTCCTCTGCCACAAACCCAAGAGTAAAAATATTTCTGCCAGCTATGCCGAAAGAAAAACGGGTTATCGCAAAGCATTCCAATGGTTAAAATCACAGAGCTATTCAAATACTGGCTTCCTATTTTCTCGTGCTCAAAGTCCCACCACATCTGTTACCCTGCAGACCTACAAAGAAACCTATAAACTTCCTGCCCAATCCGAACAGATTACCACAGGTGCCGTTTCTTCTCTCGATGGTTACAGACTCGCACCCAAACTCACAAAATTTGATAGTATTTTTGCCAACTCAGACGATATCGCTGCAAACGTATGGCGCTGGTTTGAAGACCAAAAAATCCCAAAACCTCTGATTATCGGCCAAGAAAATCTAGTTTCAGGACAACTGTTAAACCTTCCGACCGTAGATAACCACTTCCTTCAAGTTGGACGTTCAGCCTTTGACATCGCCATTTCAAAAGAAATCAAACAAACATTCATTGAGTCAGAATTCATCATTGATCGATAACCCTAAGCGCAAAAGCTAGGGTTTTTTGAAACAACAAAAAAAGAAGCCTTAGCTTCTTCACTCAACTTGGCCACGAGCCTATCTCCCAGGGGGCAACCCCCAAGTACTTCCGCCGTAGATGGACTTAACTGCTGTGTTCGACATGGGAACAGGTGTATCTCCATCACTATGATGACCAAATCTTTAAATGTTACTTTGAACATTCAAAACTAAATAACACTTCTTCTAACGCTTAACCTTAAGCTTTTTATATTTGACTCTTTTGGTAAAGTCCTCGAGCGATTAGTACTGGTCCGCTACACCCCTCACAGGGCTTCCACTTCCAGCCTATCTACCAGATCATCTCTCTGGGCTCTTAATTCTTACGAATGGGTAATCTCATCTTGAGGTGGGCTTCGCACTTAGATGCTTTCAGCGCTTATCCCTTCCCTACATAGCTATCCAGCCGTGCCTCTGGCGAGACAACTGGTACACCAGCGGTAAGTCCATCCCGGTCCTCTCGTACTAAGGACAGATCCTCTCAAATTACCTACGCCCGCGACGGATAGGGACCGAACTGTCTCACGACGTTCTGAACCCAGCTCGCGTGCCGCTTTAATGGGCGAACAGCCCAACCCTTGGGACCGACTACAGCCCCAGGATGCGACGAGCCGACATCGAGGTGCCAAACCTCCCCGTCGATGTGAACTCTTGGGGAGATAAGCCTGTTATCCCCAGGGTAGCTTTTATCCGTTGAGCGATGGCCCTTCCATGCGGTACCACCGGATCACTAAGTCCTAGTTTCCTACCTGCTCGAGTTGTAGCTCTCGCAGTCAAGCTGGCTTTTACCTTTACACTCTACGATTGATTTCCAACCAATCTGAGCCAACCTTTGAGCGCCTCCGTTACTCTTTAGGAGGCGACCGCCCCAGTCAAACTGTCCGTCAGACACTGTCTCCCTGGCCGATTATGCCAGCGGGTTAGAGTAACCATAAGTCAAGGGTAGTATCCCAACAGCGCCTCAATCAAAACTAGCGTCCTGATTTCAATGGCTCCTACCTATCCTGTACATGACTTACAGGTACTCAATATCAAACTACAGTAAAGCTCCATGGGGTCTTTCCGTCCTGTCGCGGGTAACCTGCATCTTCACAGGTACTAAAATTTCACCGAGTCTCTCGTTGAGACAGTGCCCAAATCATTACGCCTTTCGTGCGGGTCGGAACTTACCCGACAAGGAATTTCGCTACCTTAGGACCGTTATAGTTACGGCCGCCGTTTACTGGGGCTTCAATTCAGTGCTTCGCTTACGCTAACACCTCCTCTTAACCTTCCAGCACCGGGCAGGCGTCACCCCCTATACATCACCTTGCGGTTTAGCAGAGAGCTGTGTTTTTGATAAACAGTTGCTTGGGCCTATTCACTGCGGCTGGCTGTTACACCAGCACCCCTTCTCCCGAAGTTACGGGGCTATTTTGCCGAGTTCCTTAACGAGAGTTCTCTCGATCACCTGAGGCTACTCGCCTCGACTACCTGTGTCGGTTTGCGGTACGGGTAGATATGACTTTACGCTAGAAGCTTTTCTTGGCAGTGTGACATCACGGAGTTCGCAACCGTAGTTGCTTCCCCATCACAGCTCAATGTTAGAGAAACATGCATTTGACACATCTCACACCTCACTGCTTAGACCAGAATCCATTAACTGGCATCCGTTAGCCTACTGCGTCCCTCCATCACGATCATATCTAGTACTGGAATATCAACCAGTTGTCCATCGACTACGCCTTTCGGCCTCGCCTTAGGTCCCGACTAACCCAGGGCGGACGAGCCTTCCCCTGGAAACCTTAGTCTTACGGTGGATAAGATTCTCACTTATCTTGCGCTACTCATACCGGCATTCTCACTTCTTAACGCTCCAGCACTCCTCACGGTATACCTTCATCGCGGTTAAGAACGCTCTCCTACCATTGATTTAAAATCAATCCAAAGCTTCGGTAATATGTTTAGCCCCGGTACATTTTCGGCGCAGGGTCACTCGACTAGTGAGCTATTACGCACTCTTTGAATGATAGCTGCTTCTGAGCTAACATCCTAGTTGTCTGTGCAACCCCACATCCTTTTCCACTTAACATATATTTTGGGACCTTAGCTGTTGGTCTGGGCTGTTTCCCTTTCGACTACGGATCTTAGCACTCGCAGTCTGACTGCCGAACATGTGTATTAGCATTCGGAGTTTATCTGAGATTGGTAATCCGAGATGGACCCCTCACCCAAACAGTGCTCTACCTCCAATACACTTACATTTCGACGCTAGCCCTAAAGCTATTTCGGAGAGAACCAGCTATCTCCCAGTTCGTTTGGAATTTCTCCGCTATCCACAAGTCATCCAAACACTTTTCAACGTGTCCTGGTTCGGGCCTCCAGTGTGTCTTACCACACCTTCACCCTGCTCATGGATAGGTCACTAGGTTTCGGGTCTACATCATGATACTAAAGCGCCCTATTCAGACTCGCTTTCGCTACGGCTCCGTCTCTTCAACTTAACCTCGCATCATAACATAACTCGCCGGTTCATTCTACAAAAGGCACGCTCTCACCCATTAACGGGCTCGAACTTCTTGTAGGCACACGGTTTCAGGTGCTATTTCACTCCCCTCACGGGGTTCTTTTCACCTTTCCCTCACGGTACTGGTTCACTATCGGTCACTAAGGAGTATTTAGGGTTGGGAGATGGTCCTCCCGGATTCAAACTGGATTTCGCGTGTCCAGCCCTACTCAGGATACTGCTAGGTATAAGCGCTATTTCGTCTACGGGATTATTACCCTCTTTGATTAACCTTCCCAGGTTATTCGACTATAATGCTTAAGTCCACGTTGCAGTCCTACAACCCCAAGAAGCAAGCTTCTTGGTTTGCCCTTCTTCGCGTTCGCTCGCCGCTACTTACGAAATCGTTTTTACTTTCTCTTCCTGCAGGTACTTAGATGTTTCAGTTCTCTGCGTTACCTTCACGTAAGCTATGTATTCACTTACGGATAACTGCTAGTAGCAGCTGGGTTTCCCCATTCGGAGACCGAGGGATCAATGCGTACTTACTGCTCCCCCTCGAATATCGTCGTTAGTCACGTCCTTCTTCGGCTCTTAGTGCCAAGGCATCCACCGTGCGCCCTTATTAACTTTGCCATGATGAATTTAATCATCTTTTTTCAAGTATAAGTTTGTAAATTCTTTAAAATTCACAGCTTTTGGTTTATTTTATCGTTATTAGATATTGTTATTTAGTTTTCAATGTTCAAGTGATTTTAACGTCTTGTCTGACAATGGAGCCTAGCGGGATCGAACCGCTGACCTCCTGCGTGCAAAGCAGGCGCTCTCCCAGCTGAGCTAAGGCCCCACAATCAAGAAATTGATTCTTGTATAGGTTTTCTACTAAACCCCTCAAAACTGAATAAAGTTGAATGCTCACGTCTTTGTATATATTCCTTAGAAAGGAGGTGATCCAGCCGCACCTTCCGATACGGCTACCTTGTTACGACTTCACCCCAGTCATCGGTCTTACCTTAGGTAGCGCCCTCCTTGCGGTTAGGCAACCAACTTCGGGTACTCCCAACTCCCGTGGTGTGACGGGCGGTGTGTACAAGGCCCGGGAACGTATTCACCGCGGCGTGCTGATCCGCGATTACTAGCGATTCCGACTTCATGTAGGCGAGTTGCAGCCTACAATCCGAACTGAGAATGGTTTTAAGAGATTAGCTAAACATCACTGTCTCGCGACTCGTTGTACCATCCATTGTAGCACGTGTGTAGCCCAGGTCATAAGGGGCATGATGATTTGACGTCATCCCCACCTTCCTCCGGTTTATCACCGGCAGTCTCGTTAGAGTGCCCAACTTAATGATGGCAACTAACAATAGGGGTTGCGCTCGTTGCGGGACTTAACCCAACATCTCACGACACGAGCTGACGACAACCATGCACCACCTGTATCCCGTGTCCCGAAGGAACTTCCTATCTCTAGGAATAGCACGAGTATGTCAAGACCTGGTAAGGTTCTTCGCGTTGCTTCGAATTAAACCACATGCTCCACCGCTTGTGCGGGCCCCCGTCAATTCCTTTGAGTTTCAACCTTGCGGTCGTACTCCCCAGGCGGAGTGCTTATTGCGTTAGCTGCGATACAGAGAACTTATAGCTCCCTACATCTAGCACTCATCGTTTACGGCGTGGACTACCAGGGTATCTAATCCTGTTTGCTCCCCACGCTTTCGAGCCTCAGTGTCAGTTACAGGCCAGAGAGCCGCTTTCGCCACCGGTGTTCCTCCATATATCTACGCATTTCACCGCTACACATGGAATTCCACTCTCCTCTCCTGCACTCAAGTCTACCAGTTTCCAATGCATACAATGGTTGAGCCACTGCCTTTTACACCAGACTTAATAAACCACCTGCGCTCGCTTTACGCCCAATAAATCCGGACAACGCTCGGGACCTACGTATTACCGCGGCTGCTGGCACGTAGTTAGCCGTCCCTTTCTGGTGAGATACCGTCACACGAGGAGCTTTCCACTCTCCTCGTCGTTCTTCTCTCACAACAGAGTTTTACGATCCGAAAACCTTCTTCACTCACGCGGCGTTGCTCGGTCAGACTTTCGTCCATTGCCGAAGATTCCCTACTGCTGCCTCCCGTAGGAGTTTGGGCCGTGTCTCAGTCCCAATGTGGCCGATCACCCTCTCAGGTCGGCTATGTATCATCGCCTTGGTGAGCCTTTACCTCACCAACTAGCTAATACAACGCGGGATCATCTTTGAGTGAAACAATTGTTTCTTTCAAGCTTAGAACATGTGTCCCTAGCTGTTATGCGGTATTAGCATTCGTTTCCAAATGTTGTCCCCCGCTCAAAGGCAGATTTCCCACGCGTTACTCACCCGTTCGCTGCTCTTTGGTTTAGTGCAAGCACCAAACCGCATCGCTCAACTTGCATGTATTAGGCACGCCGCCAGCGTTCGTCCTGAGCCAGGATCAAACTCTCAAATAAAGTATTTAAGTCACACTAATGTGACTGGCTTGTCTTTCATTATTGATTGACAGATTTTTTGATGTCTTTCGACATCACATGAGTCATTCTTCTTTATTCAGTTTTCAATGGTCTAGCTCGCTTCAAGACCCTCGTCTCTTGCGACAACTATTATATTCTATCAAACCCCCCTCCCTTTGTCAAGGATTAAATGTATTCCTTCTCACTTTTTTTAGTTTCGTTCGCTTTTTACCCGCTCCTGTATCCCTTTTCTTCCTTACCCTGACTCAGTTATCATACTTTTAAATTTTTTTATTTTTAGGTATAAAAAAAGATAAAATCTTAGTAATTTTATCTTTTGTGGATCTATTATAAATAATCTGGGGTGGTTTTTGTCTTGAAATAAACTCCAGAAATCCGAGCTGCAGCTCCTGGTTCAGCAAGCTCCAAAACTTTTGAAATTTCATCAAATGAAGCATCATAATCTCGTTCACGTTCAAATAATTGAAGAGCCCGAGAGATACCTTGTGCAACTTGCTCATTCGTAGCTTTATACCGGTTGGCATATTGAATCAATTGTTCTGCCAATACGGCGTGATCCGTCATATTGGTTGTTGTTTCTTTAAGGACGTGCATATCTTCAGTACTTACGTCAACAAGATGGTTAATCGTGTCAATATTAATTCTCACTCGTCCTAATTCTTTAAAGAGATTTTGAACACGGTCTCCTGTCATGAAGAATAAATCGAGATAATCTTTCGGAAGTCCTGGAAGATTTCTTTTTTCAACATAACGTTTGATAATACGTAGTTCTGAATCAAAACGTTCCGCAATCTCTTGGGCTGCGCGTTCTTCATCTTTGAGCCCTGTGAGTGTGTTGCTAATTTTGATTTGATTCTTTTCCATATCTTCCAGAGCACCAACAATCGCATTGATTCGGTGTGAAAGAATAGAGTAAGGTAATTTTTTACTTTCGATGCTTGACATAATCTCAGCAACATCAGCGTCTAAGGTTTCAAGGTGTTCTTGATAACCACGGACATAACCTTTTTCATTTCCTGATAAAACGTAGGCTTGTGTCACATGATCAATTTCGAGGAGCAAGTTTTTATTGTTATTTCGAATGTGTTCAATATAATCTCTAAGAACTACTGAACGCTTTTCAACATTTCGACGAGCAGCATATTCTTTTTCGAAAATAGCATAAAGAGCTGAGACTTTGTCTTGAATTACAGCAAGTTCTGCTTCAACGTGATCGAGTTCAAATTGTTCT